>JAGZLR010000074.1 GCA_018364635.1 Clostridiales bacterium
AGAACCATACAGACTCTCATAAACCAGAGAAGCCTCATAACACAAAAAAAATAGAAGAACAAAAGCAGGAGAAAAAGCACAGCGATAACAGAGAGAGTGCAGGCGGAAATCATCGCAACAATAAAAATGGTAATTTAAATACAAACAAAAATAACAATCATAACAATAACCAAAACGGAAACAATAATAACGGAAAAAATAATAATCCAAACAATAACTCAAACAAGAATGGAAAGCACAATAAAAACAACAATGGAAAAAATAAAAAGCCTTTCCAGAAAACTGTAGAACCTGCACCAATGCCAAAAGAGGAACCAAAGAAAGCGGAGGACGAGGTAAAGGAAATTTTCATTGGCGAAAGCATTACAATTAAAGAGTTAGCAGAAGCTATGGGGATTCCAGGTACAGACATTGTCAAGAAACTTTTTATGAAAGGTCAAATGGTTGCAATTAACCAGACTGTCGACTTTGACACAGCTTCTGCGATTGCAGAAGAATTTAATGTCATTGTTGAAAAAGAAGAAGTAAAAGACATTTTTGAAGAGCTGTTTGCAGAAGAGCCGGAAGATGAAAAGAATCTAAAGGAACGGCCTCCGGTTGTCGTTGTTATGGGCCATGTTGACCACGGTAAAACTTCTTTGCTTGACTGTATTCGTCACAGTCATGTGACAACAACAGAAGCCGGCGGCATTACACAGCATATTGGCGCCTATACCGTTCAGATCAACGGGAAACCAATTACTTTCTTAGATACACCGGGACATGAAGCTTTTACTGCAATGCGTATGAGAGGTGCACAGGTAACAGATATCGCTATTTTAGTTGTAGCTGCAGATGATGGTGTAATGCCACAGACAATTGAAGCGATCAACCATGCAAAAGCAGCTGGGGTAGAGATCATTGTTGCGATTAACAAAGTAGATAAACCATCTGCAAATCCAGAGAGAGTAAAACAGGAATTAGTTGAATATGGTCTTGTTGCGGAAGATTGGGGCGGTGAGACAATCTGTGTTCCTGTTTCTGCTAAGTCAAAAGAGGGAATTGATAATCTTCTGGAGATGATTGTTTTAGCCTCTGAGTTAAAAGAGTTGAAAGCAAATCCAAACAAGCGTGCCCGCGGTGCTATTATTGAGGCGGAACTTGATAAAGGCCGTGGACCTGTTGCGACAGTTCTCGTTCAGGATGGTACGTTAAATGTTGGTGATCCTGTTGTAGCAGGCTGTGCGTATGGCAGAATCAGAGCGATGATGGATGACAAGGGCAGAAGAGTGAAAAAAGCTGGGCCATCTGTTCCAGTAGAAATTTTGGGCCTTTCTGAAGTTCCGGTGGCTGGAGACGCATTTTATGTAGCTAACAATGAAAAGCAGGCTCGTCAGGTGGCAGAAGCTGTAATCGCTCAGGGCAGAGAAGAGATGTTAAAAAATACACCTCAAAAAGTTTCTCTGGATGATTTATTCACTCAGATTCAATCCGGCAATGTAAAAGATCTGAATATCGTTGTAAAAGCTGATGTCCAGGGTTCTGTGGAAGCTGTACGTCAGTCCTTGGAGAAACTTTCCAACGAGGAAGTTCGGGTTCGTATTATTCACGGTGGTGTTGGTGCAATTACTGAATCAGACGTTATGCTTGCTTCTGCATCCAATGCAATCATCATTGGATTTAACGTGCGTCCTGAACCAGCTGCAAAGACATTTGCAGACAATGAAAAAGTAGATTTGAGACTTTACAGAGTCATTTATAACGCTATTGAGGATATTACAGCGGCGATGAAAGGAATGCTGGACCCAATTTTTGAAGAAAAAGTCATTGGTCATGCAGAAATTCGTCAGCTCTTTAAAGCGTCAGGCGTTGGAACAATTGCTGGAAGTTATGTTTTAGACGGCAAGATTACAAGAAACAGTAAAGTCCGTATTTTGCGGGATAACATCGTCATTCATGAGGGAGAACTGGACAGTTTGAAACGCTTTAAGGATGATGTGAAAGAAGTAAATGCTGGATATGAGTGTGCGTTTGTATTGAAAAAATACAATGACTTGAAAGAAAACGATATTGCTGAGGCATTCACTATGGTGGAGGTGCCTAGATAAGTAGGTGATAAAATGAAAATAAATACAAGAATGTCCCGTGTCAATGACGAAATAATGAAGGAACTTGCGCAAATTTTTCGTGGTGAGCTGAAAGACCCACGAATTGGAGTTATGACAAGTGTCCTACGGGTAGAAACAACACAAGATCTGAAGTACTGCAAAGTATATGTGTCAGTTCTCGGAAATGATGAGGAGAAAAAGAACGTATTGGCAGGACTAAAAAATGCGTCTGGATTTATCCGCCATCTTTTGGCGGAGCGGATCAATTTAAGAGCAACGCCAGAATTGACTTTTAAATTAGATGATTCTGTGGAATACGCTGTGCATATGTCAAAATTGATTGATGAGGTATCGAAAACGATACAGACTTATCCGGAGGATGAGGAAAATGAAGGAAATCAAGAATAATTCTCTGGATGAAATTAGAAAAGTGATAGAGTCTTCTCGTGTCATCGTCTTGGCGGGCCATACTGGCCCAGACGGTGACGCGGTAGGTTCTGTTTTAGCGCTTGCAATGTCGTTAAAAACATATGGCAAAGAGGTTTGCGTTCTGTTGGAAAACTATGGCGATAAATACGATATGATTCCAGGAAAAGAGCTGATTCGTTATACAGACTATAAGGCTCTAAATCCTGAGTTATTTCTTGCCTTAGACTGTGCAGATGAAAATCGTTTGGGAAGTGCATGGGAGGTTTGTCAGCGTTCAGCAAAAAAAATCTGTATCGACCATCATATCAGCAATACCTATTATGGTGATTTTAATTATGTCGATCCAAAGGCTTCATCCACCAGTGAAATCATCTTTCAGCTTTTAAACGGCTGGCTTCCCCTAAACCACGATACTGCAACAGCACTGTATGCAGGAATTTTATTTGACACAGGTGGATTTCGCCATACTTCTGTCAGACCAGAAACATTTTATTCAGCGGCAGAATTATTAAAGTATCACATAGATGCCTCTTTTTTATATAACGAGTTATTCTATTCCAGAAAATACACACAGGCGAAAGTGCTCGCAAAAGCGATCGACCATTCGAAACTGCTCTATGAGGGAAAAGTCATTCTTTCTCATCTTTCCTTGTCTGAAATTATTGATTGCGGCAGCAGTATTACAGAGTTGGATGAAATTGTAGGGTATTTAAAGAGTATTAAAAATACATGGCTGGCAGTATTTTTATACGAGAAATCGGACCAAACGATGAAAGTCAGTTTAAGATCAGAAGACACATTTGATGCCTGCGATTTGGCAAAAGCCTTTGGTGGAGGCGGCCATGTAAAAGCTGCAGGATGTACGATCAATAGTACGTTGGAAGAGGCGGTATCGAAAGTTTTAGCGGAAATCGAAAAAAGGTTGGGCTAATGATTATGGATGGAATACTTAATATATACAAAGAAAAAGATTATACTTCTTTTGATGTTGTCGCTATTGTACGTAAAATTATGAAACAGAAAAAGGTGGGACATACAGGAACCCTTGACCCGCAGGCAGAAGGTGTACTGCCCGTTTGTGTGGGAAAAGCCACAAAGATTTCAGATTTTATTATGGCAGAGACAAAAGAGTATTTGGCTCAGGTGACTCTTGGGCTGACAACTACAACGCAGGATCATACAGGTGAAGTGCTAGAGCGGCGGGATGTTTGCTTTGACGAAACATTGATTCAGCAGGCGGTAGAAAGTTTTATCGGCGAATATAAGCAAGTTCCGCCAATGTATTCGGCGATTAAAGTCAATGGAAAAAAGCTTTATGAATTGGCGCGCCAGGGAAAAGAAATCGAAAGAGAAGCTAGACCCATTCAGATTTATGACATACAGATCAAACGTTTTTTGCCGCCGAATCAATTTGAAATGTTAGTTTCTTGTTCCAAAGGCACCTATATTCGAACTTTGTGTCATGATATTGGTAAAAAGCTAGGTTGTGGAGCAATAATGAGCGGTTTAGTTCGTACCAGAAGCGGACTTTTCTCAATGGAAAATGCAATTACCTTGGAGGAGCTGAAACAGCGGTCAGCTTCCAATCAATTGGATGAGGTCCTGATCAGCTTGGATGAAATATTAAGAGATTATAAAAAAATAAAGACTCTTGCAAAAGGAGATTCTTTTTTACATAATGGTGGCAGAGTTTATGCCTACTGTTTTTCTTCACAATGTGACAGCTATGAAAAAGATGATATTGTGAGAGCCTATGACAGCACCAATCATTTGATTGGACTTCATAAAGTGTGCTGGGACGAGGAGAAAAAAAACCTATGTATAGCACCTGTAAAAATGTTGATATAATTCCTATGAAAGCAGGTTTGAGTTAGTCATGGAACACATTATAGATTACCATATTACACAAAAACAGCCTACTGCTGTCACAATCGGAAATTTTGACGGTCTCCATCTGGGACATAGGGAATTAATTCGTCTGACAAAACAAAATGCGGCACAAAAGAATCTAAAATCCGTGGTATTTACGTTTCAGCCCCATCCGATGTTTTTATTTAAGAACAAAGAGTATAATGCTCTGATTATGTCTACAGAAGAAAAAGAATATTTGATGAGACAATTAGGCATTGATCTTTATATTGAATATCCATTTACCAAAGAGTTTGCGGCCATGGAACCAGAAGATTTCGCGAATCATCTGATTTTTGACCAATTAAATTGCAAGGTGCTTGTTGTAGGGGAAAATTACCGTTTTGGCAAAAAAGCGAAAGGTGACCGCCATTTATTAAAAGAACTTGCAGAAAAAAGGGGAGTGGAAGTCATCTTTGTTCCTTCTGTTCTCTATCAGGAAGAACGGGTTAGCAGCAGCCGTATTCGAAAGAGTCTAAAAGAACGGGATATTGAGATGGCCAATGCACTTCTTGGAAGACCATATTTTATTTGGGGAAAAGTAGAGCCTGGAAGGCATTTGGGGCATACCATTGGTTTCCCAACAGCAAACATATTGGCAGATCCAGACAAACTGTTTCCGCCAGACGGGGTTTATGCAACGAAAACATACTATGAGGGCAACGTCTATTCCAGTATGACAAATGTAGGAAAAAATCCTACAGTCGACGGTGTGAAGCGGACAATCGAAACGCATATTTTTGATTTCCATAAGACAATTTATGGTGCTGCGATACAAACCAATTTTTATCATTGGATTCGTAATGAAGTAAAATTTTCTGATATTGGAGCGCTTCAAAACCAGTTGGCTTCCGATAAAGAAACAGTAGAGCATTTTTTTGCAGAAAAGAAACTGTAATTTCTATTGCATTTCTATATAAATTATGATATCATAAAAATGTTGTAAAACAAGCCATAGCTCGGTGAGCGGAGTTCTCCAACCGTAACCTAGCTGTTGGTTCAATATTTTTATTATTTTTTAGGAGGAAATTTACATGATTAACAAGGCTGAAATTATTGCAAAGTATGGCAGAACACCAAACGACACAGGATCACCAGAGGTTCAAATCGCACTTCTTACTGCAAGAATTGATCTTCTGACAGAGCATTTAAAATCTCATGCAAAAGATCATCACTCCAGAAGAGGTTTGTTGAAAATGGTTGGTCAGAGAAGAGGTCTTTTGGCATATCTCCAGAAAAATGATCTGAACAAATATCGTTCCCTGATCGAAGAATTAAACTTAAGAAAGTAATTTCGAAAGTTTCCGCCGGTAATGCTTTACCGGCGTTTTTTGGTTGATTGACAAAGTTGTGAATCTCTATTGTTTTATTTGGAAAAATATATTATAGTATAACTTATTAAGAAAATAAAGAGTAAAAAGATAAAGGAGAATATTGATTATGTATCGTACTTATTCTATGGACCTGGCAGGCCGGCCTCTGGTTGCTGAAATCGGTAGAGTCGCAGAACAGGCAAATGGAGAAGTTATGCTGCGATATGGAGAGACAGTGGTATTGGTTACCGCTACCGCTTCGGACAAGCCAAGAGACGGCATTGATTTCTTTCCATTAAGCATTGATTATGAAGAAAGACTGTATTCTGTAGGTAAAATACCTGGAGGATTTATTAAAAGAGAAGGGAAACCATCGGAAAAGGCAATTTTGACTTCCCGTTGTATTGATAGACCGTTACGTCCATTATTCCCAAAAGATTACCGCAATGATGTTGCAATTGTAGCAACTGTTATGAGTGTGGATCCTGACTGCCCTCCAGAGCCGACAGCGATGATTGGCGCGGCAATTGCTCTTACAATCTCTGATATTCCTTTTACAGACGCGCTAGGTTCATGTAATATTGGATATATTGATGATCAGCTTGTTGTCAACCCAACAGCAGATCAAAAACAGGCTAGCAAATTGACACTGACTGTTTCTTCTACAAAGGATAAAGTGATGATGATTGAGGCAGGTGCAGATGAACTGCCTAATGACCTCATGATGAAGGCGATTCACCTTGCCCATGACACTAATGTTAAAATTGTAGAGTTTATTGAATCTATTGTAGCAGCAGAGGGAAAAGAGAAACAACAGTATACAGAACATGTTATCCCTGAAGAAGTTTATACAAAGATTTGTGATTTTATTACAGATCCAAGAATGGAAACAGCTGTTTTTGCGGATAAAAAGCAAGAGCGAGACGAAAATATTAAAGTAATTACAGAAGAAGTAAATGAAAGATTTGCAGAAGAATTTGCAGCTCTCTTAGGGGAAGACGTTGATATTGAAGCATTGATTGATGAAGCAATTTATAAATTTGAAAAAATGACAGTAAGACGGATGATTTTAAGAGAGCACAAACGTCCTGACGGCCGTGCATTGGAAGAAATCAGACCGCTTTCTGCTGAAATTGATATTTTGCCTCGTGCCCACGGTTCCGCTATTTTTACACGTGGTCAGACACAGGCATTGACAGTGACTACATTGGGCGCGATGAGTGATGCCCAAACATTAGATGGTATTGATGTAAGCGAAACACAAAAAAGATATATGCATCATTATAATTTCCCAGGATATTCTACTGGTGAGGCGAAAACATCCAGAGGTCCTGGAAGACGTGAAATCGGACACGGCGCTTTGGGGGAGAAGGCATTGCTTCCTGTAATTCCAAGCGAAGAAGAATTTCCTTACAGCATACGTCTTGTTTCTGATATTATGAGCTCTAATGGTTCTACATCTCAGGCAAGTATCTGTGGCAGTACACTTTCCCTGATGGCGGCAGGCGTGCCAATCAAAAAACCGGTTGCAGGTATTTCTGTTGGTCTTGTTACAGGAGATACAGATGACGATTTTGTTATGCTTACAGATATTCAGGGGCTGGAAGACTTCTTTGGCGATATGGATTTCAAAGTAGCTGGCACTCATGATGGCATTACAGCTATACAAATGGATATGAAAATTCATGGTTTGACTTTCCGTATTATTGAGCAGGCGCTAGAACAGACAAAACGTGCGAGAGATTTCATTTTAGACGAGGTAATTTTAAAATGTATTGCTGAGCCAAGAAAAGAACTGTCAAAATACGCACCTAAGATTGGATCAATGGTAATTGATGTGGACAAAATTGCAGATGTTATTGGATCTAGAGGAAAGAATATTAAAAAGATTATTGAAGAGACAGGCTGTGAAATTGACACAGAAGATGATGGAAAAATCTTTATCAAAGGTATGACAGAAGAGGGAATCGAACGGGCAAAAGAAATGATTGGTGCTATTGTATATGATCCTATTCCAGGCAAAATTTATCAAGCTAAGGTTGTAAAGCTGATGCAGTTTGGTGCTTTTGTTGAGATTGCACCTGGGAAAGAAGGGTTGGTACACATTTCTAAACTTGCCCACAAGCGGGTCAATAAAGTGGAAGATGTTGTGCAGGTAGGCGATGAATTGAAAGTAAAACTTTTAGAAATCGACCAACAAGGCCGTTTGAACTTCTCTGTAAAAGATGCTATTGAGAAAGTAGAGTCCATAGAGCAGAGTGAAGAAAAAAAGGAAGAGAATATATAAAAGAATAAGCTCCGATTTCCGGAGCTTTTTTTTGAATAAAATCTTTTGGATTTCTCAAGCTAATTATAAATATGTTTTGGAGGATACTATGATTAAAATAAATCAGCTTTCCAATGGAATTTTTGT
>JAGZLR010000075.1 GCA_018364635.1 Clostridiales bacterium
GAAGTTGTCAGAGGCGGTATTGTAGCCATTGAGCAACTGGAGAAATGAAAGTAGCCGCAGCTTTTTGCTGCGGCTTTTTCCTTTGGGTTAAAAAAACAATAAAAATGCAATAATAAAGAAAAATTTTTGTTTTTACACCGCAAAGGAAGTGTTACAACGATGAGAACAATGCATAAGGTTTGGGTTACAGGCGCCGAAGGGCAGCTGGGAGGGACGCTGTGTAGGCTCCTTTATGACCATCAGACAGATCTTCTTACGACAGATTTAGATGTAGATGTTTCTGATTTATCTCAGGTCATGGATTATGCAGACAGCACCCATCCCAACGCAATTATCAACTGCGCCGCAATTACAGATGTAAATTTTTGTGAAGAACAAAAAGAAAGAGCGTTTCAAGTCAATGCCTTAGGTCCGAGAAATTTAGCCATTGCCGCAAGAAAAATCGGCGTAAAGCTTATTCATATTTCTACCGACGATGTCTTTGATGGAAAACAAGGGACAAATCCATGGACAGAATTTGATCTGCCGTCTCCTGTAACAGTTTATGGGAAATCAAAACTTGCAGGGGAAAATTTTGTTCGGGAACTAACGCCAAAGCATACTATTATACGCAGTTGCTGGACTTACGGCAGAGGAAATTATTTTATTCGTGAGATTTTAAAGCGGGCACAAACAGGAGAATCTATCTATGTCCCTTCTGACCAAATTGGGTCTCCAACCAGTGCCCTAGATTTATCTAGGCTGATTTTATATCTGATGAATTCTTCTGAGTATGGTCTATATCACGGTGTATGTGAAGGAAAATGCAGCCGTATGGAATTTGCAGAGGAGATTTTACGCCTGAGTGGGAAGGAAGGGCGTCTTATCCCTCTGACAGCAGCGCAAGAAAGCCCTGCGCCGGCCCAATTTGTGTTGGACAATTTTATGCTGCGACTGACAGGAACTTATCGTATGCCGGATTGGAAAACATCCCTAAGAGAGTATATGAAAAAATTTTGGCAGAAAGGAGGTCGAAATTAGATGGACGGAGAAAAGAAAAAAATAGGTCTGACAACGAAAATATTTGTCGGTTTAGTTTTCGGAATACTTTTGGGAATGATAATCCATTTTGTGATACCCGATCCAAGTGAAAAAAATTTACTGATTCATCTGCTTTATATCATAGGAAACGGCTTCTTGCGAGGGATGCAGATGCTTGTTGTTCCGTTGGTATTTTGTTCTCTTGTTACCGGAAGTATGGCAATTGGTGACACAGGGCATTTAGGGAAAGTTGGAGTAAAAACGTTGTTATTTTACTTGGTGACAACAGCAATTGCAATTACTCTGTCTCTGAGTGTTGCGGGCTGGATCAATCCTGGCTTGGGGCTGGATCTCTCTTCTGTGCCTACAGTGGAAGTTGCCGCGGCAGAACGACCATCCTTTGCCGATACAGTGTTAAATATCATTCCGGTCAATCCCATTGCTGCTTTTGCGGAAGGGAATATGCTGCAAATTATATTTTTTGCGTTAATCACAGGTGTTCTTTTGGCTCAATTGGGAGACAAGGTGGATTTTGTATCGAACTTTTTTAGTCAATGCAATGAACTTATGATGGCAATGACAGTGGCGGTTATGAAGGTGGCGCCCATTGGTGTTTTTTGTTTGACTGCAAAAACATTTGCCGGTATTGGATTTTCAGCTCTTTTACCGATGATAAAGTATATTGCTGCGGTGTTTGTGGCCTTATCTCTACAGTGTTTTTTTGTATATATGGTAATGCTGAAAATTTTTACAGGTTTTAGCCCCATAATATTTATGAAAAAATTTATGCCTGTCATGGGCTTTGCTTTTTCTACTGCCACATCAAATGCTACAGTACCGCTTTCCATTGAAACGCTATGGAAAAGGATTGGCGTCTCAAAAAAAATATCCTCTTTTACCATCCCTCTAGGAGCTACCATCAATATGGATGGAACAGCCATTATGCAGGGAGCGGCAGTGATTTTTGTAGCGCAGGCATTTGGAATTTCTCTTGATTTGCAGGATTATTTTACAGTAATTACAACATCAACCCTTTCCTCCATTGGCACAGCGGGAGTGCCTGGTGTTGGTTTGATTACGTTATCTATGGTATTTGCGTCAATTGGCCTTCCGGTGGAGGGGATTGGTATGATTATGGGGATTGACCGGATTGTAGATATGGCAAGAACTGCGGTCAATGTCACGGGGGACGCAGTCTGTACGACAATTGTGGCGTATCAGGACAAGTTCGTGGATCGAACTGTTTTTGAAAAAAAGAGCAATATGGAGGAGGAAGAGGATTTTTAGTGGTAATTTTCATCGCTATTGTCCCAAAGATATGCTATAATAAAACAAAAAATGGAATTTCATGAGGGGGAAAAAGCGGATGAAGGTGACGTTGGGAAGTACAGAAATTACAGTAGAAAAAAATGCATTTGGAGCACTGCCGATTCAAAGGATTACAAAAGAGGAAGCAGCAAAATTGCTGAAAAAAGCATATCGCTATGGAATCCGTTTTTTTGACACAGCAAGGGCTTACTCTGATAGTGAAGAAAAAATCGGATATGCGCTGCATGAGATTAGAGAAGAGATTTATATTGCTACAAAAACGATGGCGACGACGGCTGAAAAAATGCGGGAGGATCTGGAAACCTCTCTGCGCCTTTTGCAGACAGATTATGTAGATATTTACCAGTTTCACAACCCATCCTTTTGTCCAAAACCTGGAGACGGCAGCGGTCTGTATGAAGAAGCGCTTAAAGCAAAGGCGGAAGGCAAGATTCGGCATATCGGAATCACAAATCATAGTCTGGCTGTGGCAAAAGAAGCGATTGAAAGTGGTCTTTATGAAACGCTACAATTTCCGTTTTCTTATTTGTCAGGGGAACAGGAGCTGGAACTAATCCAACGCTGCAAGGAACATAACATGGGATTTATTGCCATGAAGGGCATGAGCGGCGGATTGATTTCCAGTGCAGCAGCGGCTTATTTCTTTATGAAGCGCTATGACCAAGTTCTTCCTATTTGGGGAGTACAGTCAGAAAAAGAGCTGGATGAGTTTTTATTCGCAGAGGATGTTTTAAAAGAAGGCGGCAAAGAAAAAGAGCTGGAAGAAATCATTGAAAAGGACAGAAAAGAATTGGCGGGGAATTTCTGCCGCAGTTGTGGGTACTGTATGCCGTGTCCTGTAGGAATTCAGATCAATAACTGTGCAAGAATGAGTTTGCTACTAGGCCGTGCGGTTGTGGCGAATTATACGACAAATTATTGGCAGGCAGAAATGGAAAGAATTGAACAATGCCTACATTGTAATCAATGTGTGGAACGCTGTCCATATCATTTAAATACACCTGAACTGTTACAGACCAATTTAAAATTTTATCGTAACTTTATAAAGGAGCATCATTTAGAGTAAATTTGACATAAGGAGATAGGTTCGATGCGGATTGGTAAAAAACTACTACCTTTGATACCGGCAATCGTGATGATGATTGTTATATTTGCTTTTTCTTCTCAGTCATCGACGGAATCAACGCAGGTAAGTGACAGTGTTGGAATGCTGATAGGGAGGCTGATTATCCCTGGATTTGACGGATGGACTATGGTGGAAAAGTTATCCTTTGCATCGGACATTTCTTTTTTCGTGCGTAAAGGTGCGCATTTTAGTATCTATACTGTTTTAGGTGTTTCTTTATTTTTCGGTCTGCAAGGGTTGATTTTCAAATGGAAAAATCGAGCTGTAACCGCTGTTTTGATCGGAGTGATTTACAGTATGACAGACGAATTCCATCAGTCTTTTGTGCCGGGCAGAAGTATGGAGGTTAGAGATGTGGGGATAGATAGTTTTGGTGTTTTATGCGGAGTTTTTCTATGTCTTCTTTTCTGTTTTCTTTGGATGAAATGGAAGAAGAAGCGTTGACATCTCCTGAATTTGCCGGTATAATAGGCTGACGAAAGAGAAAGGCGTGAAAACTATGTGGCTTGCAGATCGTTGGCAAGAGTATGAAGTGTTGGATTGTTCGGAAGGCGAAAAATTGGAGCGTTGGGGAAAGTATGTGTTGGTACGGCCGGACCCTCAGGTCATTTGGTCAACACCAAAAGTTTTACCTGGATGGCAAAAACATAACGCTCATTATTATCGCAGTTCCAAAGGCGGCGGAGAGTGGGAGTTTTTTGACTTGCCTCAGCAGTGGAGCATGGACTACCACGGTCTTACATTTCAATTAAAGCCATTTAAATTTAAACATACAGGTATTTTTCCTGAACAAGCAGTCAATTGGGATTGGTTTTCAGAAAAGATTGCTTCTGCTGGAAGACCCATTAAGGTATTGAATCTCTTTTCTTATACGGGAGGAGCTACTTTGGCGGCTGCCAAGGCGGGTGCTCAAGTTACCCATGTGGACGCCTCAAAGGGGATGGTAAGTTGGGCGAAAGAAAACGCTCACGCTTCTGGTCTTCAAGAAAAACCAATTCGTTGGATTGTGGATGACTGTATGAAGTTTGTTGAGCGGGAAATCCGTCGTGGCAACCATTATGACGGTATTATTATGGACCCGCCTAGCTATGGCCGTGGACCTAAAGGAGAAATTTGGAAAATCGAGGATGCAGTATATCCTCTTTTAAATCTATGCAGTCAGCTTTTAAGCGAAAAACCTCTATTTTTCTTGATTAGTTCTTATACAACAGGGCTTCAGCCAGCGGTGCTTACTTATATGTTGTCGTCTATTTTAATTCCAAAGTTTGGTGGACAGGTACAAGCACAGGAAATCGGTCTTCCTGTTACTTCCAATGGCCTGATACTTCCTTGTGGTGCATCAGGCAGATGGGAATTGTAATTTATATGGAAAAAATCATAACGGCCTAAGGGCCGTTTTTTGCTGAGGAGGATAGGATGATGAAAAATACATCTCTATGTTATTTGGAAAAGGATGGCTGTTATTTAATGCTGCATCGCACGAAAAAAGAACAGGATGAGAATCAAGAAAAGTGGATTGGAGTTGGTGGAAAGTTTGAGGAGAAGGAAAGTCCAGAAGACTGTGTAAAGCGAGAAGTTTGGGAAGAAACTGGATTTCGATTGGATGAGGTTAAGTTTCGTGGTATTGTCACTTTTGTCTCAGATCAATGGCCCACAGAATATATGCATTTATTTACATCAAAAAAATTTCACGGACAGCAGATGGAATGTTCTGAAGGAGATTTAGAATGGATAAAAAAAGAAGATATTTATCAATTATCCCTTTGGGAAGGTGATAAAATTTTTCTTCGGCTTTTGGAGGAGGATCACCCCTTTTTTTCATTAAAGCTGGTTTATGAAGGTGAACATTTACGGGAGGCAGTTTTAAATGGAGTGCTGATGCCTCTAGAGAATTAGGCAAATAACACAGAATAAATTTGATTGTTAACAAAAAGTTCATAAAAATTTTACAATAAAATTAGCACTCAATACTTGACATGGCTAATAAAACGGAATATAATAGGTTTGTAAACAAGGAAAGGTTCCTTGGAATATTCAAAAAGAGAAGCGGTAAAACCGCTTGAAGGAGGTTAGGACCTATGATGATGCCTAGTATGTTTGGTGAAAGCTTGTTTGATCGTTGGATGAACAGTATGTTTGATGATGAGTTCACAAAGAATTATCTTTCCGGTAAAAACAGTGAACATCTGCTTCGCACAGATATTAAGGAAAATGATAATTCCTATGAGCTTCACATGGACCTGCCTGGATATAAAAAAGAAGACATTAAGGCCCGTCTAGATCAAGGATATCTGACGATTACAGCAGAGAAAAATGAAGAGAAAGAAGAAACATCGGAAGAAAATGGCAAGTATATCCGCAGAGAACGTTATTGTGGTTCATGCTCCAGAAGTTTTTATGTGGGAGATCATGTGAAACAAGAGGACATGAAAGCAAAATTTGAAGATGGCATTTTAAAAATTACGTTCCCAAAAGCTGCACTTGCAGTGGAAGAAAAAGAATCTCCATATATTGCAATTGAAGGGTAAGAAAAAAGGCAGAGCTGCACTTGCTCTGCCTTTTGAAATTTTAAGAAATGCTTATGCTTTTTTTTGTTCTTTTTTTAAAATCATATAGTAGAATACATATAAGAAGTTAAGGAAAAGAATCATTCAACTTTTTACAGAAGGTGGGGGTTTACGTATGAAAGATGATGTTGTAATTTATATGGCGGTAAAAATGGCAGCAAGTGCATTGCTTTCCAATACGGAGGACTCCGCCTTAGACCAAAAACTAATGGCGGCAAGTGCGTTGGAAGCGGCAAAGAAGTTGAGTGCTTAATTGTTATAAAAAAGCTGTGGGAAACCACAGCTTTTTTTCTTTGGCAGTTCAGTAGATTTAGGGAAACTTGTTTTTATGGACGAAAGTAGGCATAGTATGATTTCTCTTAAAATAGTCTATAGAAAGAAAAAGTAAAATATATTTGTGTTTTGTGCTAATTTAGTGTAAAATCATCCTGTATATAGAATGATGAAAAGAAGGGAAGTTTGAATAGATGGGGAAGTATTTTGGAACCGACGGATTCAGAGGAGAAGCAAATGTGACTCTTACTGTAAAGCATGCGTTTCAGGTAGGACAGTTTTTAGGCTGGTATTATGGCAGGGAGAAAGATGAGGAGCCTTGTCGTGTTGTTATTGGCAAAGATACTAGACGTTCCAGCTACATGTTTGAATATGCACTAGTTGCTGGACTGACTTCCGTTGGTGCCGACGCCTATCTTTTGCATGTAACGACAACTCCAAGTGTTTCTTATATTGCCAAATCAGACGATTTTGACTGCGGCATTATGATCTCTGCTAGCCATAATCCATTTTATGATAACGGAATCAAGCTGATTAACCGAAAAGGCGAAAAGATGGAAGAGGAAGTAATACTGAAAGTTGAGGATTATTTAGATGGGAAGCTAGCAGAAATCCCCCTTGCCAAGCGGGAAGCTATTGGACGTACTGTAGATTACTCTGCTGGAAGAAATCGATATATCGGTTATCTGATTTCTCTTGCAACCCGTTCCTATAAAAATATGCGAGTAGGCTTAGACTGTGCCAATGGCAGTGCTTGGATGATTGCTAAAAGTGTTTTTGACGCTTTAGGCGCAAAGACTTATGTGATTCATGCTGAGCCTGATGGGACAAATATCAATATGAACTGCGGTTCTACCCATATTGAACAGTTACAGCAGTTTGTAAGGGAAAAGCAGTTGGATGTGGGTTTTGCCTTTGATGGCGATGCGGATCGTTGCATCGCAGTGGACGAATTGGGAAATGTAATTAATGGAGATTTGATCCTCTACATTTACGGTAGATATTTGAAAGAGAGAGGTAAACTTTTAAATAATACAGTTGTGACAACAGTCATGTCAAATTTTGGGCTATACAAAGCGTTTGATGCTATTGATGTTCAGTATGAAAAGACAAAAGTTGGCGACAAATATGTCTATGAAAATATGATGCGTAACGGCCATAGAATTGGTGGAGAGCAGTCTGGACATATTATTTTCAGCAAATATGCCACAACAGGGGATGGTGTTTTAACTGCCATTAAGATAATGGAGGTTATTTTGGAGCGTAAGACAACATTAAGCCGTCTTGCAGAGCCGGTTAGTATTTATCCTCAGACATTAAAAAATATACGAGTGAAAAATAAACCTTTAGCGCAGCAGGATCCTATCGTACAGAAAAAAATTGAAGAAATTAGTAAGCGGTTAGGGGAAAATGGAAGGATTCTTGTGCGGGAAAGTGGTACAGAACCTGTGATCCGAGTTATGGTAGAGGCAGAAAGCCAAGAGATCTGCGATCAATATGTAGATGAGGTGATACAAGTAATTGAAGCACAAGGGCATGGCGCTTGATAGTACATGAATTGGCTTTAGAGAAAAAAATAGATAAATTTTTTACAACAAAAAGCCGGTATATACCGGCTTTTTTATTTTTTTACAAAAGTTTTCTTAGTTTCTTAATGGAATATTGACTTCAATCGTTCCAGCTGCATATGGTGCAATTACATATGGATCATAGAAAAATGTTACGCCATCATTTGTCAGATAATACTTGGCGTCAGAAATCTTTAATTCATCAGCAGAAATAAGGAACCCTT
>JAGZLR010000076.1 GCA_018364635.1 Clostridiales bacterium
GAGGCAAATTCTCTTTTGATCCCACAAATAAAATTTTACCGTCTTTTTCCAATAGCACCTCTGCTCTCTTCCCATGGTCCATTGTTATAATTTCACCGGTAAATAGTCTCAAAACAATTCCTCCCAAGTATCTTAGTGTGTTCCTCTGTCTATCTTTTCAATTTTAATTTTGGAATATACAATTTTTTGAGCACTGTAAAGTCCATAGTATCCAGAGAGCATATAACATACTGCACAAGCAATTGCAAAAAAAATCAAGCCATTTACTCCAAACAGTTCAATACTTAAAAACATAGAAGTTAAAGGACAGTTTGTTACACCACAAAAAACTGCAATCAGACCAATACCTGCGCTAAAGGAAGGATGCAATCCCAAAACTTTACCTGCAACATTTCCAAAGGTTGCCCCTGTAAAAAAAGCCGGCACAATTTCTCCTCCTTTAAATCCAGCACAAAGTGTAACAGAAGTAAATAAAATTTTAAGTAAAAACGCCTCTGCTCTGGCCTCTCCTTGCAAAGCACGGGTAATAACATCCATTCCAGCTCCATTATAATCATATGATCCTACAAGAAAAGTAAGAACAATCACCACAATTCCGCCGACAGCCCCTCTTATCACTTTGTTAGGAATATATACTTTATAAAACTTTGATACATATTTCATTGCTAAACAAAAAATAACACTTACCACAGCACATGCGATAGCGAGAGCTAGCACCTGAAAAATGCTTACAGCAGATAATTTAGGAATTCCCATAATAAAAAACGCTGTTGGTTCAATTCCAAAATAGTGTGCAACTAAAAACGAAAACGCTGAAGCAAGCATTCCAGGCACAATCGCTGAATATTGCATAACTCCTACATGCACGACTTCCATAGCAAAAACTACACTTGCTACAGGAGTACCAAAAAGTGCCGAAAATCCAGCTGACATACCACAAATGGTAATGATTCTCATATCTTGTTCCTTTAAATGCAACGAACGTCCAATCGTACCAGCAATACTTCCTCCCAACTGTAATGCAGCACCCTCTCTTCCTGAAGATCCCCCCAACCAATGAGTAATAACTGTACTAATAAAAATTAAAGGTGCTGTTTTAAAAGAAACCATTTCGGCAGAGCGAACAGCCATCAGTACTGCATTCGTTCCCTTCTCTTTATCCATACCACATGTTTTATATAAGAAAGCGATCAAGGCACCTCCTACTGGTAAGAAAAATAAAAGATACCAATGCTCCATGCGTGACTCTGTAGCCCACTCAACTGCAATATGGAAAATTGATCCTACAACACCTACCATAATACCAACAATAGTTGCAATTATCATCCATTTAGAAAAAGTTTTAATATTGTCTTTTGTAGATTTTACTTCCTCTTCAATGTTTTCTTCGATTCCTATTTGATTAAAATCGAACGACATATTGTAATATCCCCCTAAATAATTCCATTTTTTTCATAGTATCATACTTTTTCTATTAATTCAAATCTTTCTCTTTATATTACTCTCTGTTTATAAATATCAATATCTTTTTCTATTTTCTGAAGAAAAAAATAGTTTCGAATCAATTTTATGTTATAATTTAGTTCTAGGAAGGGGAATGAACGTAATGGCTATGATAAGGTTAGACAAATTTTTAGTTCTCAATGGCAAATGCAGCCGCAGAGAAGCAAAAGAATATATCCGCCGCAGGGCTGTTTTGGTTAATGGTTATCCAGTACAAAAAAGTGATCATCCTATTGATACACAAAAAGACATTGTTACATTTTTAGGTCAACAACTGCACTATGAAAAATATTTATATTATATGATGAATAAACCAGCTGGATATCTCACTGCAACGACAGATAAAACATGTAGCACAGTGTTTGATCTTCTGACTGACGATATGAAAAACCTGAGTCTTTCTGCTGCTGGTCGACTTGATAAAGATACAGAAGGATTATTGTTGTTTAGTAATAACGGAAAATTTATTCATAACATGATATCTCCAAAAAAACATGTAAATAAAACATATTTTGCTCAATTATTAAAACCAGCATCCGATGAAAACCAAAAAGTATTCTTACAAGGTATTACCATAGACGGAGGAGAACTCTGCCGATCAGCACAATTAGAAATTCTTTCAGATCCAACAGAAGTCCTGCTTACAATTCATGAAGGGAAATATCATCAAGTAAAACGTATGTTTCAAGCAGTTAATAATCAAGTTTTATATCTGAAACGGATAAAAATAGGTTCTTTGTTGTTGGATGAAACACTTCCGCTTGGTAGCTTTAAAAAATTAACCTCCGCAGAAGCTGCACTTACTGGTGCAGAACTGGAAGAAGAATTTTAATTTTTCGTCTATTATTGTACGAGAAACGTTGAAGAATCGATACGTCTACTGGTATTTTATGAAAGACTATTTTTTCGAAAAGATTTCATCTAAATTTGGACACAATAAAGCAATATGAAAAGTGGCTGAATTGATTTTTTCAGCCACTTCTATTTCCTCCAACAGTTGTTCCTATTTTGTTAATTTCTCCATAACACTTATAATCTCTTCGATCTTTTTTTCTGTCTCTTGCTGAGAACCACTAGAAAAAGAATCTAACACACAGGAATTTAAATGTGCACGTAAAATCTCCTTATTGACTCGTCGAAGAACTGCTTCTGCCGCCAATACCTGATTAAAAATATCAATACAGTATTGATCCTCTTCCACCATGTTCAATATACCGTCAATCTGTCCTTTTGCTGTTTTTAACAGACGGTTAATTTTATTTTTGTCAGCTTTCATTTATAGCTTCCCCTTACTGAATAGATAATACTTGATAACCAGCATCTTCTACTGCCTTTTTCAACTCATCATCAGCAACCTCTTTTGTCAGTGTCACTTTCGCACATTTTTCTTCAAGGCTAACCTCTGCCTTTACCCCATCCATTTCATTTAACGCTTTCTCCACTCTTCCTGTGCAATGAGCGCACATCATTCCTTCAATCATAATTACTTTGTTCATCGTTTCCTCTCCTTTACATTTATCATTTAATTTATCATTAACCGGTTTCAGATCTTTCTCTTCCACCGAAGTTGATACTGAAGTAATCTCTTTCCCATTTTCTCTTGCTGCAAATGATGGTTTAAAAAACTTTAGTCTCAAAGCATTAGACACTACACAGACACTACTCAAACTCATTGCAGCAGCTCCAAACATTGGACTTAACTTGATACCAAAAGCAGGATACCAGATACCTGCGGCCAGAGGAATACCAATACAATTGTAAAAAAACGCCCAAAATAGATTTTCCTTTATATTTTTAATGACACTTTTACTCAACTGAATTGCTGAAACACTGTCCAAAAGATCACTTTTCATTAAGACAATATCTGCTGATTCAATCGCTACATCTGTTCCTGCACCAATAGCAATTCCAACATCCGCTCTTGACAGTGCGGGAGCATCATTGATCCCGTCCCCAATCATTGCAACTTTCTTTCCATTATCTTGTAAGCGTCTGATCTCTTTTTCTTTATCTTGAGGTAAAACTTCTGCAATAACTTTTTTAATCCCAGCCTGATGACCAATGGCTTCTGCTGTCTTTTCATTATCTCCTGTTAAAAGAATAACATCAATCCCCATTTTTTCAAATTCAGCCACTGCTTTTTTACTGCTTTCTTTCATCGGATCTGACGCAGCGATGACCCCTGCAAATTTTTTATCTATTGCAAAATACAAAGGTGTTTTTCCTTGTTCAGCAAAATTTTGTCCATCAAAACCAGAAAATGAAATTTGATTTTCTTGCATCATCTTTTTATTTCCTGCAAGAATCTCTTTTTCTTCCACAGTAGCTCTGATTCCCTGCCCAGCAATTGCTTCAAATTGCTCTGCTTTTTTAAGTACCATGCCATCCTTTTTGGCTCTTTCTAAAATAGCCTCTGCCAATGGATGTTCGGAAAGCTTTTCAACTGAAGCAGCAAGCGTTAACAGCTCTTCTTCTTTTATTCCTTCTACACAAAGTATATCTGTTACTGATGGATGCCCTTCTGTCACTGTTCCAGTTTTATCCAATACAACTGTATCAATACTATGTGCAGTTTCTAAACTTTCTGCGGAACGAATTAAAATTCCATTCTCCGCTCCCTTGCCTGTACCTACCATAATCGCCGTTGGCGTAGCTAAACCTAAAGCACATGGACAAGAAATAACAAGAACAGCAATTCCACAGGACAAAGCGAATTCAAAGGATTGTCCTAAAATTAGCCAAACAACCACTGTTATAAACGAAATTCCCATAACAATTGGAACAAACACACCAGAAATCTTATCTGCTAATTTTGCAATAGGTGCTTTGGAACCGCTGGCATCTTCCACTAATTGAATAATTTGTGATAATGTTGTATCTTTTCCTACTCTTTCTGCACGAAATTTTATAAATCCAGCTTTATTGATTGATGCACTAATCACCTTGTCTCCAGGACTTTTTTCAATAGGAATACTTTCACCTGTCAAAGCAGATTCATCTACAGATGCTCTTCCCTCTATGACTGTACCGTCTACAGGAACTCCACCACCTTGTTTAACAATCACAATATCTCCTGGAAGTATTTCCTCTGCTCCTATTTCTATCTGTACGCCATCGCGTTCTACCAGAGCAGTTTTCGGAGAAAGATCAAGTAGTTTACTAATTGCCTCACTTGTCTTTCCTTTTGATCTTGTCTCCATATATTTTCCTACTGTGATTAACGTCAAAATCATAGAAACCGATTCAAAATACAAATCCATATGATACTGCTTTACAAGAGCCATATTTTGCACGCCAAGGCCATAGCCCATTCGATAGATTGCAAATACCCCATATATAAATGAAGCAGAAGCACCAACCGCAATCAAGGAATCCATATTGGGCGTACCTTTTAAGAGAGTACGAAAGCCCACATCAAAAAATTTTCTATTGACATACATAACCGGAAGCACCAAAAGCATCTGTGTTAATGCATAAGAAACAGCATTTTCCATCCCACTTAAAAAACTAGGCAATGGCAATCCAACCATGTGTCCCATTGTAATATACATTAAAGGCACAAGGAAAATAAAAGATATCCATAACCGACGAACCATTGACTTCATTTCATCCTGTGCAATATTTTTCCCTTGTATCTGAGCTTTCTTTTCTTCTCCTATTACGGAAGCACCATATCCCCCCTCTTCCACAGCGGAAATAATTTCAGTTTCCGATAAACTTTCATCATCAAAAGAAACTGTCATTCGATTTTGCAACAAATTAACATTAACAGACTGTACGCCTTTCAGCTTTTTTACGCTCTTTTCAACATGTGCGCTACAAGCGCTACAAGTCATTCCTGTAACATTAAACTTTTGTTCCATGTACATCCATCCTTTTCTATATACACCCACAGGGGGTATCTGTGTTATTATCATACTATTTTTCTTTAGTCTTGTCAATCTATTTTCTGTATATACAAAAAAGTCCGGTAAATACCGGACTTCTCAATCAAATCATCTGTTCTGCAAGCCTAGTAAGCAAGCTCTCCCCATATCGATACATACTTAAAAACAGCATCGTATTATTATCAAAACCACACTTTTCCTGAACAATTTTTTTAGCTTCTTCTACAGTCATGTTTTCCTTTTCCAACCCATTCCAACCTCCTTCCTGTATTATTGATGCGTAATCTTTATATGCAATATCCAGGTCAACTCTTCCAGTGATACCATCGATGATACCATTGTTTGTATGCTGCCACATACCAATATCCCTAGGCAAATTGGGCTTTTTTTTGCTGTATTCTGCAATCCATATATTATATTCTTTTAACCTACTGTTTTCTAAATAAGTTTTCCACCAATAAAGGCTTACATTGATGATAGGAAAGTAACCAGCCTCTTTTAATGTTTCTAAAAATGCAAGTGTGATCTTTGTAAGCTTCTCCTTTGACAGTCCTATTTGTCTTTTATCCTCTAAATCTAGTACTGTTGGATAAGTGATTTTCCTTTTTTTGATCACATCTAAAAAATTTCTTGCCTCATCAATGGCTTCTTCCACTGATACAGCGTAAGAATAGTGATAGGCACCTACATCAATTCCAGCTTCTTTCGCCTCTCTTGCATTTTTGTAAAAGTAGGAGTCTATTCCGCTGGTGCCATACGTAGCACGAATCATAGCAAATTTAACACCACTTCCCGCTACTTTTTCCCAATCAATTTCACCTTGCCATTTGGATACATCAATTCCCTTGATCTCCATATCACACCTCCTTCCTGTCCCACTTACTATATGTTATTCCATCTATTCATTTTGTTTCCTATACTCCAATTAGTTTGCAAATATTCAATATTTGTTTTGACTTTTCAACAATTTATGATATAATCAAATTAAATAATACCACAATTCGAAATATATTATATAACAAAAGGAATCAAAAAAAGCTACTATGCCTTGGACACATAGTAGCCTTTTCATGGGGATATCACAAAATAAAACAATCCTCTTTTTAATTTTATCATATTATGTATTAAAGTCAATAGACTAAGCGTAATCCTTCAATTAAAAATTCATAATACATGATATATATTCTTTTTGTTCTCTTTTAATTTATGTTTCAATTTATGGTATTAGAAAATTTCATACTTTATCACAAAAAACAATCCTCTTTTACTAACAATCATTGTATTACTAAGGAGGATTTCTATGAAAAAAACATTCAGTGGTATCAGCGTCGTTCTTTTATGCCTCACAATGTCATTTAGTACGTTTGCTCATAGTGGCCGTACAGATGCCCAGGGTGGTCATCATGATTATAAAAATGCCAGTGGTTTGGGATCTTATCATTATCATCATGGTTATCCAGCACACCTACATACAAACGGAATCTGCCCTTATGATAAACAGCCCCAACAAACTTCTACCCCTGCAAAAATAGAAACAACATCTACGACAGATATTAAAGCATATATCAATAACACATTTATACCTTCTGTCAACTACAAAGACAGCACTTATATCATTGCAGAGGATTTGTCAAATTACGGCTATGATATTGCTTGGCACGCTGCATCGAGAACGTTAAAAATTAAAAGAAATGACAGCATTCAATTTAAGTCTTCAGCAACAGACAATCCAACAGAAAATTATGAAATAGAGCCTTCTGACATTCAAACTTATTTATATATTGGAAACGATTATAAGCTTTTAACTTCTTATAATATCGGAGGAAAAACAATCATTAAACTTTCTGATCTAGGAAATGTTCAATGGGAAAACCAATCTAGAACTTCTCATTTATCTATTTAACAAAATTTTCACCACAAATAAAGAGGACATGAATAAATCATGTCCTCTTTATTTTTCACCTAATTTTAAATTTGGATTGGCATTTAAATCCATTCCATGACGAACTCCTTTTTTATACTCATAGTACGCAGCCGATCCTATCATGGCAGCATTATCCGTACATAAAATAGGAGATGGCACATGAAGCGAAAAGCCTGCTTTTTCGCACTCTTCTTTCATCATTTTTCTTAAAGCCGAGTTAGAAGCAACCCCACCTGCCATAGCGACTTTCTCAACACCCTTCTCTTTCGCGGCCTGTATTGTTTTTCCAACCAACACTTCTATCACTGCCTTCTGAAAACTTGCAGCTACATCTTCCTCTATTATTGCTTCTCCCGTCATTTTACACTTATTCAAATAATTTAGCACAGCACTTTTTAGTCCACTGAAGCTAAAATCATAACTTCCATCCTCTAAAAATACTTTAGGAAATTCAATGGCATCTGGGTTTCCTTTTTTGGCTGCTGCATCGATTTTAGGACCGCCCGGGTACCCCATACCAATGGCTCTAGCAACTTTATCATAAGCCTCTCCTGCCGCATCATCTCTTGTCCTGCCGAGAATTTCATACACTCCGTAGTCTACCACATGTAAAAGATGGCTATGCCCTCCTGAGACAACAAGAGCTACATAAGGAGGCGTAAAAGTTTCATCCCCTATATAATTTGCTGAAATATGCCCTTCTA
>JAGZLR010000077.1 GCA_018364635.1 Clostridiales bacterium
ACTAAAAAAATTTATTTTATATAGTACCATAAAACTGTCATATTTCCAACAAAAAATCGATACTTTGTTTCCAAAAAGCATCTTGTAATAAGGTACACAATCTTGTAGGTATATGAAAGCGGAATACAGCTGCTCACTGTTACAAGGGGGGAGCTGATTTGTTTGTCAGAATACAGGAAGAAATTTTGAGGCTACATTCCATAGGGCTTCTTAAACCGCTTCTTGCTGATAAAACTACGAAAACAAATATTATCTGGGCAACGGAACTATATCAGAATTTGGGCAGTGATTACCATAAGGATAGAAACATACAGGTACCTTTTATTACTGGAAGGAACAGTAATGTCATTGAAAGTCGTGTAACAAAGTCAATAGAACAACGGCTTGAACGAACAAAAAAGCATGCAGAGGTTTTTACACCTTTTTGGATTTGCAAAAAGATGGTCAGTAATGTGGATGCTATTTGGTTTGGTCAAAAAGACATGTTTTTAGATGATGTTCTTCTGTCTGGAAAAGTACAATTTCCAAAACGAAAAAAATGGCAGCATTATGTAGACTCAAGACGACTTGAAATCACTTGCGGCGAAGCGCCATATTTGGTTAATCGTTATGATGTTTTTACAGGAAAAAGTATTTTTTTAGAAAATCGGCAGGGGATTTTAGACAGAAAGCTACGAATTGTCAATGAGAATGTTTCTGATGAAAGAGAGTGGCTAAAGTGGGTGTTTAGAGCATTTCAGGCTACCTATGGATATGAGATTCAGGGAGACAATTTACTGATTGCACGGATAAATCTGTTAGTAAGTTTTGAGGAATATCTCTTTGCACGTTGGAGACGTAAGCCAACTTCTTTTGAATATCATGAAATTATCAGAATTATTGTCTGGAATTTATGGCAGATGGACGGTTTGAATGGAACAATTCCTTATAGTAAAGAAGAAAAAGAGTTTTATCAAATTAATTCGTCCAAGCATTTATACGGCGAAGGTCATCAGAAAACACGCTGTAAAGTCTATGACTGGAGAAGGAGAAGAAGTTTAGAATATTTAGATATAAAAAATGGGGTCAAAAAAAAGATGAAGTTTGACTTTGTGCTCGGAAATCCACCATATCAGGATGAGACAATGGGCAATAATGTTTCTTATGCCCCGCCTATTTACAATCGTTTTATGGATGAAGTATATAAGATCGGAGAGAAGGTTGAATTGATTCATCCGGCAAGATTTTTGTTTCAGGCGGGGAGGACTCCTAAAATATGGAATCAAAAAATGTTGAGGGATGAGCATTTTAAAGTAATGTATTATGAAGCTGATAGTAAAAAAGTATTTCCGAACACAAATATAAAAGGTGGGATTGCCATCTCATATCGAGACAGCAAGAAAGGTTTTGGTGCAATTGATACGTTTACTCCATATAACGAACTAAATAGTATTCTTAAAAAAGTCAAAAGAAAAAATTTCATAAGTTTTCGTACAATTATTGTGACAAGTTATGCCTATCATTTTTTAAATCAATTATATATAGATCTGCCTCAGCTGAAAGGAAAGTTGAGCAAAGGCCATGAATTTGATTTGAAATCTAACGTGTTTGAAAAGATGGAAATAGTATTTTTGGAAAAAAGGCCACAGGATGGAAGAGAGTATATACGTATATTAGGGCGTTTCAATAATGAGCGTTGTTATAGATATATTCGATCGGACTATATCAATTGTGTTGTCAATTTATACAATTATAAAGTGTTTTTACCAGGAGCAACTGGAACAGGACAATATGGAGAACCAATAGCAACTCCATTATTAGGAAGTCCATTAGAGGGCTCAACAGAAACTTTTTTGAGTATAGGCAAATTTCATTCACAAAAAGAAGCTGAGAATGCAGCGAAATACATTAAATGCAAATTTACAAGAGCTATGCTTGGAATTTTGAAAAGAACACAAGCAAATACTCCAGGTAAGTGGCAATGGGTTCCTCTCCAAGATTTTACATTGACCTCAGATATTCACTGGTCGAAATCTATTTCAGAAATTGACCGTGAGCTTTACATAAAATATGGTCTAAATGAAGATGAAGTAGAATTTATAGAATTTCATGTAAAAGAGATGGCATGATAAGGGAAATAGATGAGGCGGGCTGTCGAACCTTGTTGTATAGAATCGTATATTGAATATAAAAATGTTGCATGGTATAATAAAGTATTCAATTTTTACAGCATAAAAAATATTGGTAATTCATTGAGAAGCCTGAAATGGAGTTGAGTTTTGGAATGCAGACGATAGAGCAGGCGCTTGACAAATTAGAACAATCAGAGTTTAGAAAAAGTTTTCATTTAAAAGAAAATGATAGAATTTATATTCAGGAGAAAGGAATGGATGTTATACGTGATCATGCTTATGCATTTATCAGTTCTAGGATTGCGCCGAAATCGATATCGAATGATGGGAAGCAAACACCAGTAAAAGGGCATCCAGTTTTTATTGCGCAGCACGCAACTGCTTGTTGTTGTCGGAAATGTTTAAATAAATGGTATCATGTACCAATGGGGGTTTCATTGAGTGCGCAACAGCAGGGGAAAATAGTAAATTTGTTGATGGCATGGATTGAGCGTCAGTTAAAGGCAAACAAGGAAGAAGAAGTATAAAAGAGCCGGAGGAATCCGGCTTTTCAGCTATTAAAATTGATATAAAGAATATTAAAAAATAGATAGGTGGTTATTATGTATTCAGCAAAACAGATGATTGTTGTACGTCGTGATTTAAACATGCGGAAAGGGAAAATAGCAGCGCAGGCAGGTCATGCCTGTGTGACTGCTGTTTTAATGGCGCTAAAAAAGGAAAATAGGTTAGAGCAAATTGAGGTATTTGGCGATCACATAGGGCTTATGTCAACATCGAATAAAGCTACTCCTTTGAGCCAATGGTTTGAATACGGAGTAGCAAAAATTTGTGTTTATGTGGACTCAGAGGAAGAATTATTGGAAATTGATCAGAAAGCGAAAGAAGCTGGAATCATTTCGGCTTTAATTTGCGATGGCGGTAGGACAGAATTTCATGGGATTCCTACCTATACATGTCTTGCTTTAGAACCGCAGTACCCTGAAGTTGTAGATCCAATTACTGGAAATTTGCCATTGTTTTAGAACGAATGTTCTATAAATATTGATGCAACTGTTGGTTGCTGATTTTCAAGGTCTATGTGGTAGTATGCAACTGAGATTTTTGATATAGTGAAGAAGGAATGAAAGGAGGTATTTGAATGACAATCGGTCAAAAGCTGCAGTTTCTTCGTAAAAAGGAAGGGATATCTCAGGAACAGTTAGCGCAAAAACTTGAGATTTCAAGGCAGGCAATTTCTAAATGGGAGTTAGACCAATCTGCACCAGAGATTGAAAACATTGTAAAGTTAAGTGAGCTCTTTCAAGTTACTACAGATTACTTATTAAAAGAGCAATCAGAAACAGGAAATGGTGGAGTATCCCAAAAGCCCAATCAAAAGAATCGAGCAGTATTTGTTGTCTGTATGGGTATAATGATAATTGGCCTTCTGCTTTCTTTTTGTGGCTGGAGTACTTATCAGACAAATTTAGCTGTAGGAATAGGTATTATTTTCCAGATATTAGCCCTTATTGGTTTTGAGGTGACAAATAGATCAGACGGTGTGCGAAAGACATTTTATATAGTGGCTACCTGGATATTTTTGCCGTTTCCATCCATGTTTCTTGCTCAATTTTTATGGATGTTTTGCCCATTTTCCTATTCTGGTTTTATAAAAGATGTATCTATAGTTATGTTGTATCTTTTACTATGTGGGACAGTTACAACTGTAATAAAACGGAAAATCTAGATAAAAAATGGATATCTAAAAACTAGATATCCATTTTTTGTATAATTTTATTTGACAATAATCAGTTGATACTGTCTTGTACCAAGGCCAATTTTTTCAGCATGATCTAGACAGGAACGCCATTCTGATTCAGGGGTGGAATTTTTGAAATGATCATGGTGATCTACAAAGTCTTGTTTTGTTAAGTTATCATTTAATTGACTGTTTGGCATAGGGGTTGCGGATAGACAGGCATCGACACAAGCTTGATCCAGTGCTAATGGATCAAAAGAGGCAAACATACCAATATTAGGCAGAATTGGTGCATCATTTTCTCCGTGGCAATCACAATTAGGGGAGACATCAACAACCAAAGAGATATGGAAATTAGGACGGCCGTCAACAACGGCTTTTGTGTATTCAGCCATACGGCAGTTAAGCTCTTCGTTGGCAGCATTATTGTCAAACATAATGGCATCATAATTGCATGCGCCAAGGCAGCGTCCACACCCCACACAGTTTGTTTGATTCACAGTCATTCTCTTTTTAGTTTGGTCAAATTCTAAGCCCTGATTCGCGCATTCTTTGAGACATCTAAGACAACCTCTACAAAGTTCAGGTTCAATATGGGGCTTTCCATTACTGTGTTGCTCTTTTTTTCCAGCGCGGGAGCCACAACCCATGCCAATGTTCTTAATTGCGCCACCCGAATCCTGTCATTTCATGGCCTTTAAAATGAGTTAGGCTTATAAAGACATCGGCGTCCATAATTGCGCGTCCGATTTTTGCTTCTTTTACATATTCTCCTCCGTCAACAGGTACGGAGATGTCATCTGTTCCTTTTAAACCATCCCCTATGAGAATGGGACAGCCAACAGTCAATGGCGTAAAACCATTTTCCCATGCACATGCCAAATGTTCCAAAGCATTTTTTCGGCTGCCTGGATATAAAGTGTTGCAGTCAGTGAGAAATGGTTTTCCTCCTAATTCCTTAACTACATCGGCAACTGCTTTGGCATAATTGGGTCTAAGATAGCTGATATTTCCGAGTTCGCCAAAATGAAGTTTAATTGCTACAAATTTACCGTCCATATCAATATCTGAGATACCGGCACGTTTTATCAATTTTTTTAGTTTTGTTGGTAGACCATCCCCAAAAGCTACAGTTCTAAAATCAGTAAAAAATACGTCAGCTTGCTTCATATACGTCAACTCCTTACAAATAATCCAGTTCATGGGAACTATTATAAAAGCTAGAGTTAACTGGAAGTCAAGGGGAAATATAAAAATTTTTATGCAGATGTCTGATCGTTATTTTTTTGATGAATACTGACGGTGCCGGCCTCTAAAGCTGTTTTATAATACCAACACTTATAGTCGATAACCTCCATTGCCTTTTGAAGTTCAGCAATCTGTGATTCTACAGCAGCTTTTCGTTCCAGAAACATTTGATATCTTTGCTGGATTGTGTCATCTCCCTGTGTACACCATTCAATAAAATTCTTAATGTCTTTAATTGGCATACCAGTAGCTTTTAGGCAGCCAACAATTTTTAATGTTTCCAAATCTGTGTCTGTGAATATTCGAATTCCACTTTCTGAACGAGCGACAAATGGAAGGAGTCCTTCTTTATCATAGTAACGTAAAGTATAGACAGACAAATGAAGCATTTTTGCAACTTCACCTATCGAGTAAGTCATAATTTTATCACTCCTTTTTAAAGCTGCTTGCAGTTGATTTTAACACTGGAATCAATCTACTGTCAACATTTGTAAGATTCTAAAAAAGGGGTTGACAAATGATAATAGTCATGATATGATCTTAACCAAAATCGAGGAACAAAACGAGTACCTATTTGTGAAACAGCTCAGAGAATCGGTGGTGGTGGGAATCCGATGTGGGGATCTGTAGGGAATGGATTTGGGAGATGCAGGGTGAACAACAATGGTTAAGTATCCTGTGCCGTACTTCCTGCGTTAAAGGATAGGATATCGAAAGTAATTTTCCGTATCTAAAAATAAGTCAGAGAAATGGATGGCAGATATACTCCTGTATGGCGTTTATCTGCTTTTTTTGTACTGAAATTTCTATTTTTCTGTAAATCAGGGTGGTACCACGAAATGATTTTTCGTCCCTGGCGTCAATTGGTTTGAATACCTTTGATGCCAGGGATTTTTTATTTAAATTTAGGAAAGGAGATTTTTTATGGAAGATTACAGTGTATATTTACCACAGTATTCAGTTGGCAGACATATCTATGACAAAATTTATTAGGTATGTCGGCCATATGGTCAAAAAGCAGTTGCTATTGGTGGATCAAAAGGAATAGGAGCTTCTGGAGAGTTAATTAGGCAGGCTGTGTGTCATACAGATCTGAAAGTTATGAAATTTATCCCTTATGGAAAGGAAGCCTCTTATGAAGCTGTAATGGAACTGTCTGCAAGAAAAGAAGTACAGGAGGCTGATATGATATTTGCCATTGGCGGAGGAAAAGCATTAGATACCTGTAAAGCTTTAGGAGAAAAGATCGATAAACCGGTGTTTACGTTTCCAACAATAGCTTCAACTTGTGCTGCAACGACAGCAGTTGCTATTATGTACTATCCTGACGGAAGATTTAAAGAGCCGTTTTTTCTGAAAAAACCGCCGATTCATGCGTTTTTGCATACAGAAATTTTAGCTCATGCTCCATCTAGATATTTATGGGCAGGTATGGGAGACACTTATGCAAAGTATTATGAGGCATCAATTTCTTCTAGAAACGAGACATTAAGCCATTATTTAAGTTTAGGGGTAACTATTAGTCAAATGTGCGTAGCGCCAATTCTTCAGTATGGAGAACAGGCACTGAATGATAACAAAGAAGGGAACTCTTCACCGCAGTTAGAGCAAATTCTTTTGGCGGTGATTGTCACAACAGGCATCGCATCTAATTTACTGACAAAAGAGCGCACACCAGATTACAATAGTGGCTTGGCTCATGGAGTTTGTTATGGATTGACAGTATTTCCTCAAGTAGAGAAAAATCACCTCCATGGTGAAATTGTAGCTTACGGAATGTTGATTACGCTTTTATGCGACGGTCAAAGAGAAGAATATAAGAAATTAAGAAACTTTCATGAGAAAGTAGGGCTTCCAGTTAAATTGCAAGATCTTGAGATTTCAAAAGAGGAAATACGATCAATTTTTATTGATATAAAAAGTGCTTCTGATGTGAAACATTACCCATATCAGATCACAGACCAAATGTTAGAAGAGGCCGTTGAATTTATGGAAAGCGAAAGGATGATTTGATGATGAGAATGAGAAAAATAGCAATCATTGGTTTTACTTGTCTAATAGCACTTGGCATAACAGGATGCAGAGAAAATAAACCAGATGTCTTAAAAATTGGAATTATACAGACAGTAGAAAATGGCGCATTTAACGATATGCGTCAAGGTTTTATTGATGAACTTAAAGCAAATGGCTATGATGACGATAAGGTTGAAATTATTTACAAAAGTGCACAAGGAGACGCTACAAATTTAAACACAATTTGTCAGGGAATGGTAAACGAAAGAGTGGATTTGGTTGCAACAATTGCTACACCTGCCACACAGGCTATGGTTAATCTTGACAGCGGAATTCCAGTTGTTTTTGTTGCTGTTTCTTCTCCTGTCAAAGCAGGGGTCATTACTGATATGGAGCGACCTGATAAGGATGCTACTGGTACATCCAATGCAATTCCTGTATCCCAAATCTTTGAATTATCCGATCAATTGACGCCTGGATGTGAGACCTATGGTTTCCTATACAACACAAGCGAGATTAATTCGGTCAATACAATTGAAGATGCGAAAAAGTATTGCGATGAAAATGGGTTACATTATGTGGAAGCGGTTGTGACAAATTCCTCTGAGGTGCAGCAAGCAGCACAATCACTGTTAGAAAAAGTGGATGCGATATTTGTACCAAATGACAGCATGATCCAAAGCGCTATGCCTAATGTGGCAGAATTGGCAAGAGATGCAAAAGTACCTGTGTATGGCAGCTCAGCAGTTATGGTAGATTCCGGTGCTTTTGCTACAATCGCTGTAAATGATA
>JAGZLR010000078.1 GCA_018364635.1 Clostridiales bacterium
TGATCTCGGAACGATTTATGCAACAACTGAAATTTATTTGCGAAGTAGACAAACTAAAGCAGATTTATCGTCAAACATATATTTCAGATGCAAGCAGAAAAGAAAATGATGCTGAACACAGCTGGCATTTAGCCTTGATGGCAGCGATTCTTGGAGATCAAGCAAAAGGTGTGGACATATTAAAGGTAATGAAGATGGTATTGATCCATGATATTGTTGAAATAGATGCGGGAGATACCTACCTTTACGATGAAAAAGCAAATGCAACAAAACAATTTAGAGAGCAAAAAGCTGCAGAACGTCTATATGGATTTCTTCCGGGTGACCAAGCACTGGAATATAAAAATTTATGGGAAGAATTTGAGAAAAAAGAATCAGCAGAAGCTAAATATGCTGCAGCCTTGGATAGATTGCAGCCGTTGATGCTCAACTATGTTACAGATGGCAAGGCATGGCAAGAGCATGGTGTATGTGAGAAACAGGTTTTAGATAATAATAAGAATACATTAGAGTTTTCAAATGATATTCGAGAAGCTCTTTTAGCCATGGTGCAAGATGCAAAAAATCATGGATGGTTAAAATAAATAGAATTAAATTTGTTAAAGGGCCTTACGAAAAGTTTATTAGGCTCTTTTTTTGTATCTATAAGAATTTTGTAAAAAATTGAAAGAAAACCGTATGGGCAGTTTTACTTGATTAGAAGAAAAAAATAGGGTAAAATATAAAACTAAGCGAGAAAAGAGAATGTTTGTGACGGAAGGATGCTTTTATGGTTGAAATAAATCCACGAGAAATCGCGGCTGAAGTTTTGATGGAAATAGAATTAGAAGATGGATATAATAATATTGTATTAAAGCGAATTTTGAAAAAAAATGGTGCTATGTCTGTAAGAGATAGGGCTTTTGTTACAGAGGTTGTCAATGGATCACTTCGTAACCTTTTCTATCTTGATTACTGTTTGGATCAAATGTCAAAAATAAGTACGAAGAAAATGAAGCCATGGATAAAAGCGGTTCTACGCACAGCATTATATCAAATAAAGTTTATGCGGGTACCAGTTTCTGCCGCTATCAATGAGGCTGTAAAGCTAGTTAAAAAAAGAGGTTTTGGAAGGTTAAGCGGATTTGCCAACGCAGTGCTTCGGAGAATTTCAGAGGTAGAAATTAAATTGCCTGAAAAAGAAGATCATTTAGTGGAGTATTTATCAATAAAATATTCTTTCCCTCAATGGATGATACGCTTTTGGTTAGCCCATTATTCGAAAGATTTTGTGGAGAAACTTTTGGCAGCAAGCAACATATCGCCAGATATTACAATTTGTGCGAATGTTCTTAAAACGAATTCAGAAAAACTACAGTTAAAGCTAGAAAAGGAAGGTGTGAAAGTTCTTCCTGGGAAAATTACTGACAATGCTCTACATATTACAGAGAGTTCGGATTTGACAAAGCTGGAATCCTTTCAGGAGGGGCTCTTTCACGTGCAGGATGAAGCCTCTATTTTGGCGGTAGATATTCTTTCGCCTCAGCCTGGAGAAAAAATATTGGATGTCTGTGCAGCTCCAGGTGGGAAAAGTTTGCTTTCTGCGGAAAAAATGGGAAATACAGGAAAGATAGTCTCCAGAGATATCTATAGACATAAATTGGAATTGATAGAAGAGTCGGCAAAACGTTTAGAGATTGATATTATTGAAACAGAGTTAAAAGATGCTTTAATAGAGGATGACGATGAATTATTTGATCGTGTGATTGTCGATGCTCCATGTTCTGGGCTCGGTATAATCCGTAAAAAACCAGATATCAAGTATAACCGTACAGGTGAAGATATTGATTCATTAGTTAAAATACAAAAACAAATTTTAGCCACATCAGCAGAAAAAGTGAAACCAGGGGGAGTTCTTGTCTACAGTACTTGTACGATTTGTCCGAAGGAAAACGAAAAGAATGCAATGTGGTTTCAAGAAAATTTTCCGTTTATTTTAGAATCCATAACTTTTCAAGGAGAGAAAAAGGAGTTTTTGCAGCTATTTCCTCATGTAGATGAAACAGATGGATTTTTTATTGCAAAGTTTAGGAGAAAGGAAAGCTAAAATGGAACGAAGAGATATCAAATCCATGACATTGAAGGAAATACAAGAAGATTTTTTGCAAGTGGGTGAGAAATCCTTTCGTGCAAAACAAGTGTTTTCTTGGCTGCATCAAAAACAGGCAGAATCTTTTGAAGAAATGAGCAACCTATCAAAGGAGTTCAGAAAAAGATTACAGGATACTTATTTTATATCATCTGTAAAAGAACTCCAAAGGTTAGAATCAAGTGACGGCACGAAAAAGTTTTTGTTTTCGGTAGACGAAGAAAATGTAATTGAAAGTGTGCTTATGGAGTATTCTTACGGTTTTGCAGCCTGTATTTCTACGCAAGTAGGATGCCGGATGGGATGTAGTTTTTGTGCTTCCACATTAGGAGGTCTTGTAAAAAATTTAACAGCTGGACAGATGCTTTCACAAGTTTATACAATGCAGAAGGTTTGTGGTGGACGAATTGGAAGTATAGTCCTTATGGGAAGTGGAGAACCGTTGGATAATTATGAGTCAGTACTTCGTTTTATTCGTCTTATCAATCATCCAGATGGATTGAATTTAGGTCAGAGACATATTACTGTCTCAACATGTGGGTTAACAGACAGAATTTATGATTTAGCAAAAGAAGAATTACAGATTACGTTAGCAGTTTCTCTGCACGCACCTAATGATAAGATTCGAAATCATATGATGCCTATTTCGAAACGGTATCCAATGGATCAGCTGCTTGAAGCTTGTCAATTTTATTCTATGAAAACAAAACGAAGAGTAACTTTTGAATATGCTCTAAGCAATGGTGTTAACGATAGTGATGAAAACGCAAAGGAGCTAGCTGGTAAGTTGAAAAATATGTTGTCACATGTAAATTTAATACCGATTAATAACGTAGAAGAAAGAGAATATCTCCGCAGTAGCCAAGAACGAATTCGCTCTTTTTCTGAGATATTAAAAAATAGAGGAATTGAGACTACTGTGCGACGAGAATTAGGCAGCGATATTAATGCGGCATGTGGGCAATTGCGAAGAAGCTATTTAAAGATATAGAAAAGAGGCGAACAAGATGGTTTCTGTAGGCAGATGTGAGATAGGACTATATAGAAAAAATAATGAGGATTCTATTTTTCTTGCTGAATATGGAAATAACTGCGGGATTTTTGCAGTTGCAGACGGTATGGGAGGACATAAAGCAGGAGAAATTGCCAGCAAAACCGCTGTGCAGACTTTTGCAGAGGTTATAGAAAAACAAAAGAAAACACTTTGTATGGGAGAAGATGTACTTGATACATTAATTGAAGCGATTGCAGATAGTAATCGGACGATTTATGAGATGGCAAAAAAAGATGAGGCACTTGCTGGTATGGGAACTACAATGACAGCTGCTTTTGTTATAGAGGGAAAGGTCTATATTGCACATGTAGGAGATAGCCGTTTATATTTGTTTCAAAAAGGAAAGCTAAGTCAAATTACAAAGGATCACTCCTATGTTATGGAAATGGTACGATTGGGAAAGCTGACTATGCGCGAAGCAAATGTTCATCCAAATCGGAATGTGATTACTCGAGCTGTTGGCACTAAAGAAACGGTGGAAACCGATACTTATATTATCCAAATCGAATCAAAAGATGAAATTTTGATCTGTTCTGACGGGTTATATACGATGGTACCAGATACGGATATCAGCAAAATTATGCAAAAAGATAACATTTCTTTGCCAGAAAAAGCAGATGCTTTGGTGGCAGCAGCAGAAGAAAGTGGCGGGCTTGACAATATATCCGTAATTTTAGTATCACAGGGGGTGTAAGGAATGTCAATGGAACCAGGAGCAGTCTTAAGTGGAAGATATGAAATAAAAGAATTACTTGGCAAGGGAGGCATGGCATATGCATACCGTGCCTTTGATAAAAAATTGGAGAGAGATGTTACTGTTAAAGTACTGAGAGATGATTTTGAAGATGATGAGGGATTTAATGAAAGATTCCGAACAGAAGCCAGAGCGGTTGCAAGCCTTTCTCATCCCAATATTGTAAGCGTATATGACGTTGGTACAGATGGCAATATCAACTATATTGTGATGGAATATGTCCATGGCGATACCTTAAAGAAAGCAATTCTTGAGAAATCTCCTTTTGATACATTAACAGCAGTGAGTGTGTCCATTCAAATAGCAGCAGCTTTATCACATGCGCATAAAAATCATGTTGTCCATCGAGATATTAAACCACAAAATATTCTAATCTCTCTAGATGGTACAATTAAAGTGACGGATTTTGGAATTGCAAAAGCTGTCAGCAGTTCTACGGTAGCGGCTAATGCAAATGCAGTAGGGTCAGTTCACTATTTTTCTCCTGAACAGGCAAGAGGAGGCTATGTAGATGAAAGAAGTGATATCTACTCTTTAGGCATTACAATGTACGAGATGGTTACTGGAAAACTGCCTTATGATGGCAATAATGCAGTTGCTGTTGCACTAAAACATATTAAAGAACCATTACCTGATATTCATCAGTTTAATCCTGGAATTTCTGATACATTAGAAAGAATCATACAAAAAGCAACACAAAAAAATCCGGATGATCGGTATGCTAATATTAGTCTTCTGTTGTCTGATTTAAAGAGGGCACTTACTGAGGCCAGTGCAGATGTGCTGAAAAAAGCTGATATGAAAAATAGAGAAGCTAAAAAATATACGGAAACAGAAACAACTTATGACATGGAGTCTGCAAGATCTATTCATCTAGAAACGGACACCAAAACAGAGTCGGATAAGGAACAAATAATTTCGGTTCCTCAGTCGGTAATGCAACCAAGAGGAAGAGAGGAACTGCGCAAATTTGGCCGTGCAATACGGATATCTCATGATGATGAGTATGAAGATGATGAGTATGAAGAAAAAGAGATTTATGAAGATGATGAAGACGACTATGAGCAGCCAGAGAGAAAAAGTAATGAGAAAAAAATAATCATAGCCGCAGTTTTGACTGCTCTGATTATTATATTAGGAATTACTGCGTTTAGCATGAATCTATTTATGGGTATCTTTAGCGGAAATAATAAAGAAGATATCTCTGTTCCTACATTTATAGGAATTACTTATGAGGAAGCGCAAGAGGTTGCTGAGGGCCTTGGTATTCAGGTGGCAAAAAAGGATACTGCATCTAGCGAAAAGTATGATGCAGGACTTGTTATGGCACAGGATCCTCAAGAAGGAATTAAAGTTGCGGAAGGAACAACGATCAATTTAACAATCAGCACAGGAGTCGAAGAGACTATTGTCCCAGATGTGGTAGGGATGGATGAAAATAAAGCAATTGAGAAAATAAAAGAAGAGACAGGAGTCACTACTGTACAGGTAGAGCATGAATATAGCAGTGATGTGGAGCAGGGAAAAGTAATCCGTCAGTCGCCAGAGTCCGGTAAGGAGGTATCCAGTACTGACCGTATTTTACTTACAATTAGTAAAGGTGAGGAAAGCAAGAAAGTCATTGTCCCTGATATCACAAATTTAACAGAGGAAGAGGCAAAGACAAAGTTAGAGGAAATGGATTTAAAGGTTGGTCCTGCAACACCAATGGAAAGTAAAAAAGTAGAAGCTGGTCATATTATTACGCAAACTGTTTCTCCAGGCAGTGAAGTTGCACGTGGAACCTCTGTTGGATATGTAATTAGTACTGGAAATGAAGAGGAGGATGTGCCTCCTGATCAGTCAGGAAAAGACGGAGAGGAAGAACCGGAAGAACCAAAGACGGAGCAACCGGTAAAACCAGAACAACCAGATAATCAGCAAAAACCAGAAGAACCAAAAACACCGAAGACGATTTCGTTTACAGTCAATAGCAGTGCAGCAGCAAATGGCGCGGACAGTGTCCATGTGGAAGTTGTAAAAATCAACAAAGATGGATCATCAGAAAAAGTGATTAGCGAAACAAGAAAAGGCAGTGAATTCCCAATCAGTGTATCGGTCAGCGGTACTGGTGAGGCGGAATTACAGCTTTATTTGGATGGTTCCTTCCAATGGAGCCAAAATGTAAATTTTGATGAAGGAGGCCACTAATGTTAGATGGCGTCATAACAAAAGGTATTGGTGGATTTTATTATGTCAATACAGAGTATGGTCTATATGAATGCCGTGCAAGAGGTATTTTTCGTAAAGAAAAACAAAAGCCTCTGGTTGGAGATTTTGTTGGGATTCAGATTCTTGATGAAGTAAATAAAAAGGGCAGCTTAGATAAAATTTATCCAAGAAAAAAGGAATTGATTCGTCCTAGAGTCTCAAATGTAGATCATGCAGTTATTGTTTTTGCAGCAAAAAGCCCAGATATAAATTTAGATTTACTAGACCGATTTTTGATTTTGGTAGAGGAACAGGGACTAGATATAACAATTTGCTTTAATAAAATAGACTTGGACCAGGAGAAGAACTATTTAAATTACTATAAATTATATTCTGATGCAGGATATCGTGTGCTACCTATTAGTGCAAGATGTCAAATTGGTATTGACCAGCTTAGAGAGGCATTAGTTGGAAAAATTTCGGTGTTTGCAGGCCCTAGCGGAGTTGGAAAAAGCAGTTTAATTAATGCTGTTGTCCCTGATTTTTCCTTACAGACTGGAGAGATTAGTGAAAAAATTGAGCGTGGACGACATACAACCCGTCATGCAGAATTAATGCAGTTTGCACCAAAAAGTTTTATTGTGGACTCTCCAGGTTTTACTTCTCTTTATCTGGATCATATTAAAAAAGAAGAGCTTCAGTATTATTTTAGAGAATTTCGTGAAGTAGAAAGTCGCTGTAGATTTGTGGGCTGTAGCCATACGCATGAGCCTGATTGTGCTATCAAAGCACAAATAGGTAAAACGATTAGTAAACAAAGGTATGAGAGATATATTTCAATTTATCAGGAACTAACAGAGAAAGAGGAGAAAAGATATGATTAAGCTGTCACCTAGCCTATTATCCGCAGATTTTTCGAAACTTGCTGACGAAATTGCTATTTTAGATCAGGAACAAATACCTTACCTTCATTTGGATATTATGGACGGAAATTTTGTCCCTAATATCACCTATGGTGCTCCAGTAGTAAAACAAATCAGAAAATGTACAGATATGGTTTTTGATGTTCATTTGATGATACGTGAACCATTGAAATTTGTTGAAGATTTTAAAAATGCTGGTGCAGATATTTATTGTTTTCATGTCGAATGTGAATCTAGTATTGGGGAAACAATTTTAGCAGTGAAAAAAGCACAGATGAAGGTAGGGCTTGCATTACGGCCTAAAACACCAGTTGATTTGATTAAAAAGTATCTGCCAGAAGTAGATATGGTTTTAGTTATGAGTGTAGAACCAGGTTTTGGCGGCCAAAAATTTATGCCTGAAACACTAGAGAAAGCACGGCAGTTAAAGGAACTAAAACGACAAAATAATTATACTTATGAAATAGAGATGGATGGTGGACTGAAACAAGAAAATTGCAGTTTGGCAATTGAGGCAGGAGTTGAAGTCATTGTTGCAGGTTCAGCTGTTTTTGGTGGAGATGTAGCTGAAAAGATTAGAGGATTTCAGAGAATATTCAGAGAGCAGGAAACGAAATGAAAACAGCTTTATTCGGTAGTGCCTCAATTAGTGATTATCATATCTATAAAGAATACTTAAAGGACTGTGAATTTGTAATCTGCTGTGACGGAGGAATGGTTCACACGAAAAATTTA
>JAGZLR010000079.1 GCA_018364635.1 Clostridiales bacterium
TTATTTAAAAAATTAAGACGTTAAAGGCTAGAGGCGTCAGCATCATTTATATATCTCATAAACTGGACGAAGTTTTCCAAATTGCTGACGATATTACAGTGTTTCGAGACGGAACGGTTGTAGAAAGTCATCCGGCCAGTGAAATGACAATGGATCAAGTCATTGCGCTGATGGTAGGAAGAAAAATGGATAATGTGTATCCAAAAGAAGATTTGCCAATTGGCGAAAAAATTTTGGAAGTAAAGGACTTGCATTCTATCAATACATATAGAGATATTAACTTTCATGTCAAAAAAGGTGAAATTGTTGGTTTTGCAGGCTTAGTCGGTGCAGGCCGGACAGAAGTTATGCGCTCTCTGTTTGGTTTAGATCCAATTACCTCTGGAGAAGTTTGGTTAAACGGCAAGAAATTGAACATAAAAAAAGTATCTGACAGTATCAAAGCCGGAATGGTAATGTTAAGCGAGGACCGAAGAAGATATGGAATTATCCCGATTCGCAGTGTTTTAGAAAATGCAAGCATTTCTAGTTTAGAGAAGTTTATCTTTGGAGGACGGAATCATTCAGATATTGAAAAAAGTATGGTGGGAAAATATTTCCAAAAAATGCATGTAAAGACACCTACGATGGAAACCCCTATTCAGGCTCTGAGTGGTGGAAATCAACAAAAGATTTTATTGGCAAAGTGGATGTTGAGAGATCCTGAAATTTTAATCTTAGATGAGCCAACCCGTGGTATTGATGTAGGGGCAAAATTTGAGATCTATAAACTTATGTCTGAACTGGCACAAGAAGGCAAGGGCGTAATTATGGTATCCTCCGAGCTTCCAGAGTTGATCGGCATGTGTGACAGAATTTATGTCATGCATGAGGGATTAATTACTGGTGAACTCAAGCGCGGCGAGTTTTCGCAGGAAGAAATCATGAAATATGCGACCGGCACATCGGATGAGGTAAAATTGGAGGCATAGAAAGATGAATAAAAAAGCGAAAAAAACCGATTTTAATGCAATCATGCAGAAATATTCTATTTTCTTTATTCTGCTTTTAATGATAATTATTTCTACAATCTTAAATAATAAGTTTCTTTCCGCAGGCAATATTATGAATATTGCGAAGCAGTTGGCTGTAGGCACCATATTGGCCTATGGCGAAATGATACTGATTATTGCAGGAATGTTGGACTTGTCTGCTGGGTCCGTACTTGCTCTTTCAGGTACATTGTCTGTAAGCTTTTATTTAAAAATGACAGCAGGTGGCGTAGGACCAGAAGCAGGGGGAATGAGCTTAGGATTAGCGTTATTTCTTTCCTTCTTTGTTTCCATCGCTGTGGCAGTCGTCTGTAACCTTTTAAATGCTGTGATGGTAACAAATTTTAGGACACCTCCGTTTATCGCTACCCTTGCAATGCAGGAGGTTGCAAGAGGTATCGCCTTGCTCTATACAAAGGGACAAAATATCGTCCTGAAAGGAAACTATAATGTCCTTGGACAGGGAACTTTTCTTGGAATACCAATTTCCATCTATTATTTAATTGTGATTACGATTATTATTTGGTATATCTTGCGGCATACAAGATTTGGCCGTTCTCTCTATGCCATTGGAGGTAATGAGGAGGCTTCTATCGCTTCTGGTATCAATGTAAATCGGGCAAAATATATCGCCTTTATTATCAACGGTGTTCTTGTTGGTATTGCCGGTGTGTTATTCATGTCTCGTGTCAATGCTGGACTTCCAAATGGAGCAGAAGGCTATGAGATGGAAGGTTTAACAGCTGCTATCGTCGGTGGTACAAGCTTTTCTGGTGGTGTAGGAACAACGACAGGTACCCTTGCCGGATCCTTCATTGTTGGTTGTTTAAACAATATCATGCAGTTAAAGGGCATCAACTCCTATGTACAGCAGATCGTAAAAGGTATCATTATTGCTTTGGCCGTAATTTATGATATTTATTCCAAAAATAAGAAAACAACAAAAGTAATTCTTGTAGAAGAGAAGACAGAAGAAGAAAAACCAGGGGAAACCAAGCAGAATCAGTAATGGATTTGACGCAGTTTTTGCGTAAATCATAGATGTAAACTTTTTATGAGAGGAAGAGATTAATTATGAAAAAGAAAATTGTAAGTTCACTTTTGGCAGCTGCAATGGTAATATCTGTAGCTACAGGATGCTCCTCAAGTAGCTCTAACGAAACTTCATCTACACCAGCAGCAAGCGGTTCTGCGGCAAAATCAGCAGATGCTTCTGCAACAAAACAAGAGGGTGACACCTACAAAGTAGCATTCATTGCAAGAGCTCAGTCTGACACATTTGCAGCATGGTTAGCAAATGAAATGCAGAATGCAGCGGCTAAGTATGATGACATTACTTTAGACGTTTTTGACGGACAAGCAGATGATGAAAAAGAAAATACAGCAATCGAAAACTGTATTACAAACGGATATGATGCAATTATTATTCAGCCAAATAACGGCGAGGCACAAAGACCTTATGCTGAAAAAGTTGTAGAGGCAGGAATTGTTTGTATCACAACAAATGCAGCAATTGACGGTGTAGAAGGCGCTTCTTCTGTAGACGCTGACCCATATCTTCAGGCAAAGGTTAACTGTGACAAAGCAATTGAAGAAATTCCTGAAAATGCAAAAGTTGTTGTTTTAGAAGGTCCTTCTGGAAACTACCATGCAATTAAGAGACTGGAAGCATGGCAGAAAGAATTTTTCGAAAAACGTCCTGACGTAGAAATCGTTGGACAGGATATTGCAAACTGGAACAAAGACGAAGCTATGACTTTGATGGAAAACTGGGTTACTGCAAACGATCACATTGACGCCATTATTTCTATGAACGATAACATGGCTGCAGGTGCTTTAGAAGCTGTAAAAGATGTTGCTGGTTATGAAGATATTCTTGCATACGGCGTTGACGGTGTTGCTGAAGCTTGCTTACTGATTAAAGATGGCAAAATGACATCTACATGTTTACAGTCTGCAATTGACCTTGCTGAACTGAACATGGAAACAGTACATAAACTTCTGACAGGCGAAGAGACACAGATTGATACAAAGATCGACGCTGTTTATATCAACAAAGACAATGTAGATCAGTATATTGAGATGTACAAAGAAAACGGACAAATTCAGTAAGCGATTCGTCCTTTGATAAGTTGGATAAAGCAGAAGTTTTATCTGGATACCTGAAGGGGTGCCCATAGCGGTGCCCCTTTTTATAACTAAGTGTTTTCGCAAATACAAATATTTCGTTTGTGTTTACGAAAGCAGCTTACTACTGCTTGCTATAGAGGAAAAAATGATTTTAAGGAGGATGTAGTACATGGAAAGAAAAAACAGAGCAGCATTTATGACAGGTTTAGATCATATGGAAATTAGAGAAATTCCAGTTCCGACTCCAAAAGATAAAGAAGTATTAGTTAAATTAGAGTATGTTGGCATCTGCGGATCCGACGTACATTATTTCCACGATGGCAGATGCGGCGATTTTGTTGTTGATGGAGATTTTATGCTGGGACATGAGTGTGCTGGTACAGTTGTAGAAGTAGGTCCTAAGGTAGAAAGCTTAAAAGTAGGTGACAGAGTTGCGTTGGAACCAGGGATTACTTGCGGACAATGTGAATTCTGTAAAACAGGAAGATATAATTTGTGTCCAGACGTACAGTTTTTAGCAACGCCTCCAGTACAGGGATGCTATGAAAATTATATTGCCTTTCCTGAAAATATGTGCTTTAAACTTCCAGAGAACGTCTCTACAAAAGTTGGTGCTTTGGTAGAACCTCTTTCTGTTGGTATGCATGCTGCCAATCAAGGTGATGTGAGACTTGGAGACCATGTTGTGATTTTAGGCGCCGGATGTATTGGTTTAGTAACAATGTTGGCTTGCAAAGCCCATGGTGCAACAGATATCACTGTAGTTGATGTGATTCCAAAACGATTGGAATATGCAAAAATGATGGGGGCTACAAGGGTTATCAATGGAAAAGAGACAGATGCAGTGGAAGAGATTAAAAAGCTAACCAACGGCGCAGGAATAGAGAAAGTATTTGAAACAGCTGGGTCTCCAATTACCATTGCTCAGACACCATATCTTGTTAAAAACGGCGGAACAATTATTTTAGTTGGACTTTCAGCGAACCCAGAAATTACCTTTAATTTTGGACAAATTATGGCAAAAGAAGCTGAAATCAAATCAGTTTTCCGTTACAGAAACATTTATCCATCCGCGATTGCTGCAATTGCAGATGGAATGATTGATGTGGAAAAAATTGTAACCCATGAATTTGCGTTTGATGATATTCAGGAAGCTTTTATGAAGAATATAACAGATAAGAACGATGTTGTAAAAGCAGTTATTAAGATCACAGAGTAAAATAATGCGCCCTACCTCTATATAGGAGGGAGGGCATATTTTTATTTCGGGAGGCGGGATACATTGAAGTACTTATTGGGAATCGATATTGGTACATCTGGAACAAAAACAGTATTGTTTGATACAGAAGGCAACGCCGCTGCTTCTGCAACATATGAATATCCCCTGTATCAGGAGCATAACGGCTGGGCTGAACAGGAACCCCTTGATTGGTGGAATGCAGTGAAAAATGGAATTAACGATGTAATTCAGTCTTCTGGGGTGTCATCAGCAGATATTAAAGGGATTGGACTTTCTGGTCAAATGCATGGTTTAGTTATGCTGGATCAAGACGGAAATGTTCTTCGGCGGTCTATTATTTGGTGCGATCAGAGAACATCAGAAGAAGTGGAAGATATGAATCGCATCATTGGGGAGAAAAAACTGATAGAAATTACGGCTAATCCTGCCATGACTGGTTTCACTGCTGCAAAAATACTTTGGGTGAAAAAGCATGAACCTGAGTTATATCAGCAGTGTGCACATATACTTTTGCCAAAAGATTATATTCGCTATATGTTGACTGGAGAATATGCCACAGAAGTTTCTGATGCATCAGGAATGCAGTTAATGGATGTACCAAACAGATGCTGGTCAGAGGAAATACTTAAATTCTTAGATATCGACATCAATCTTCTTGGAAAGATGTACGAGTCTCAGGAAATCACTGGAACAGTCACTGCACAGGCAGCAAAAGAAACAAATCTTTTGGCAGGCACTCCAGTAGTAGGCGGTGCAGGCGATAATCCGGCAGCGGCTATTGGAACAGGAATCGTAAAGGAGGGAAGAGCCTTTACAACAATTGGGACTTCCGGTGTAGTTTATGCAGTGTCAGATAAAGTATCTATTGATCCAAAGGGGAGAGTACATACTCTCTGTGCTTCGGTTCCAGGAAAGTGGACAGTAATGAGTTGTACGCAGGCAGCTGGTCTTTCCCTACAATGGTTTAGAAATAATTTTTGTTCCCAAGAGATGGAGCAGGCCAAAGTAGAAGGCGTCGATCCATATGTTATTATGGGTGTAGAAGCGGAACGAATTCCAATTGGCTGTGAAGGCATTGTTTATCTTCCTTATTTAATGGGAGAACGTTCTCCTCATCCAGACCCTGACTGTCGGGGTACATTTCTTGGGCTATCCGCTATGCATACAAAAGCGCATTTGATCCGTGCTGTGATGGAGGGTGTGGCTTACTCTCAATGCGAATGTGTGGATGTATTTCGGGAAATGGGAGTCAATATCAATGATATGATGGTATGCGGCGGCGGCGGCAGAAGCCCATTGTGGCGTCAAATGTTGGCTGATATGTATCACTGTCCTGTGAGTACCATTGTAGCTGACCAGGGACCGGCTCTTGGCGCAGCTATTTTAGCTGGTGTTGGTGTAGGCATTTATTCTTCTTTGGAAGAGGCTTGTGATAAGTTGATCCAAAGAAAGCAGACACAGCAGCCGATTGAAAAAAATGGCGTGAAATATAGGAAATATTTAGAGATCTATCAAAAGGCTTATCTATCTTTAAAGGACACGTTTAAGGCGTTGACAAAGCTGTCCAAAGGCCAATGATAAAAACTATAGACAGCGCATGAATTTTTATGTACACTGTAAGTAGATAAAAAATGCGCTGTCTTTTATGACAGTCTGAGAGGTGTCAATTTTTTGAAAAATGCGGTATTAAAACTTACAGTAGCTACGACACTGCTTACCATTGCATGTCAATCTAGCTTTGCGTATAATTTAGGTGTAATGATACGAAACTTCCTGAAACTTTCAGGCGAAACATTGGAACATACGATTATGCAAAGTACAGTGATATCATTGGTTGCTGTTATCGTTGCGATCGTTTTAGCGATGGTTGGTTTATTTCAGATTAGAAAAGAGAATAAACATCTGACCAGGTGTTTTTATTGTGCAGTAGCAGGGATTATTGTTTTTCCTGTAGGATTTGTTTTAGGACAAATTCTTCCTGGAACACTATTTTTTAGTGTTTTAGTGATGGGAATGATGATGGCGCTTCCTGTTGCTATCTTATTTTTGTTATATTATGGATTAGACCAATTGGCAGAAGACTATAAAATTTCTTTGGAAGCTGATATGAAGCCATGTATTTATTTTTTTATTACTTATTTTATTCTGCCAACTGTGCCGCCTTTTAGCCATTATGCTATGTGGATTAAACTTTTATGTACAGTTGCTATTTTCCATCGTATGTACTTTTATGTTAGAGCTTTTTCGAAAGGTCAAGTATAAAGATTCCATAAACTATGGAATCTTTTTTTATTTATAGAAATGGAGGCGGTTAAATGTCAAAAAGAACATACGGGAGACCGCCAAAATATAAAACAAAAAAGAAATATAGGAAAAGATAGATCAGTATTTTGAGTCTTGCCAAGGAATTTTGCTAAAAGATGAAAACAATAAGTCTATGCTGGTTTAAATGGCTGGGAAGTCAGTTTTTTGTAGAGGCTAAATATTTAGAGGCATATCGGCATGAGTACCTAAGAGAGATGACAGATACAGGAGGAGAGGTATTAAATTAGGAAAGTAACCGATGATAAAATCAAGACATTTGACAGAGTATCCAGGGGTCTGGACTGGGGATATGCTGTGGACCCGCTGTATTACACGGTAAACCATTACAAAAAGACTCTATATTTTTTATGAGCTCCATACAGTTAGTATAAGTAATCGGAAGGCTGCTGAGTTAATCAAGGTGGAAAATAAAAATAATAGTCTGGTGATCTGCGATAGTGCTGAACCAAAAAGTATCGCAGAATTAAACGTTTATGGCATTAAATGGTTGCAAGACTTAGAAGAAATTGTTATTGACCCTATTCGATGTCCTAACACCGCAAAAGAGTTTCAAGAATACGAGTTGGAAAAAGATAGAGAAGGAAATTTCAAGGCGCATTTTCCAGACAAAAACAATCATTCTATTGACGCGGTATGCTATAGTAGGGAGTGGGATATGAGAAATACGAAAGTAAGGTGATCGGGATTGTATTTAACAGACATGGATTTTTTAAACACCAAAATTTCCGCTATGTAATGTAGAAGTTACCCCAAATTTGTTTCTACTTATAACATATGAAGACAAGAATGGCAAAGTAAGCGAAATGACTTTTGAATGCCCAACCTACGGAAATTTTAAGAATTTAGAAATAGAGATAAATAACCTACAGTAAATACCCAACACCAAACAGTAAATATTTTAAGGATCCTTTTTATGAGAAGAGAATGGAAAGGGTTACTATAATCATTTCATAATATTAAGATTTGT
>JAGZLR010000011.1 GCA_018364635.1 Clostridiales bacterium
ACCAGTCCAGGTCCATATGTAACAGCAATAGCATCAATCGCATCAAAAGTCATATTAGCCTCTTTTAATGCTTGACAAATCACATCATCAATATGTTCAATATGCTTTCTTGACGCTATTTCTGGCACAACACCACCAAAAAGTGTATGTGTTGCAATCTGAGATGAAATTACATTGGATAATGCTATTCTCCCATTTTTCACCACAGAAGCTGCTGTCTCATCACAGCTTGACTCAATGGCTAAAATATAGATATCCTTTTTCTCTTCTGTCATAAAAACCTCTCTTTTCCTATTGCTATGTGTATTCTTTATGTTATTATATCCCTTATTTTAGTTCTGTCAAAGGCTTTTATCCATCCTTCAAGAAAAACGCATTTTCCGTATAATGTATAAATCAATAAATCTCACTGTGATTCCCACTGATATCACAGGATAAACAAACAATACAAAGGTTCCTCCAAAGACTAAAATACTTCCTCCAAGAATTAAAAGAAAACTCCCTAATAGATAACTAGCAAAAAATGTAATATTAATTTTTAATTTCCTTCCCACAAACTGGCCAAAAGCTACTGATAACCCTAAGCTACCCCAAAAATGAAGAATAAACAGCAATACTAGTAAAAACATAGCAATAGGAAATCCAATAATCGAAATAAAATAGGTCAACACCAATAGAATAAATCCTGCCCAAAAGGCCAATCCAATATTTAATACCTTAATTGGTTGAATGCGAAATATTTCAGCACTTTCTTTTATTTGCCTTCGAAATAATAATAACACCAAAAGCCCTGTAAAAAAATGAATACCATTTACCGTCAAAACAATCCAAGTAAAAGGAATCGACTGAAAAAAATCCCACAATTTCATTAAACCCAATTGTACAAAAAGAAAACTCAATGTATCTATTAAAAAGACGGCAAAGTCAAAAAACTCTTTTGGATACTCTGCCGTTATTCTTAAACAGATCATATGAATTGCCACAAGAAATATTAAAACTAAATTATCATGATTTTTCAAAAAATTCCGCACTGTCTTCATCTTTTATTTCTCAACGTATGTCTTTTCAAAACAAGGAATGCCTGCAGGAAACATAAACTAACCAAAACGACTGCAACTACAACTGTTGACTGACTCAACCATTCATTCAACTGCACAAAAGCTGCATTAATATTACTAAATCCTGGAATTCCCTGACTATAAATCCTTTCCTGTATCACTACCATTTTTTGCAAATAAATAGAAAGAAGAGGGATGCCCGAACAGATCTCCATCAAGGATCTTCCAAAAAAAATCAGTCCCCATCCAATCATCCATAAAATAGAAAAAGCAATAAGAATCATCTTTTTCACAGGCGATATCAAGATAACGGCTTGTTCCTTTTTTAAACGTTCCATTACCCTGCTTTCAAATCCAAAAGGCGCTTGAATGGTTTCTGCCTCCTTTTGTTCGTCAAAGGAATTCATTAAAGAATCATAGATTTGAAAAGCCTCCATACATATAGAACAATTGTTTATATGAAAATGTAACAATTCAGATTGCTTTTCTGTCAACGTTCCATCCATATATCCCATCATCAATGTCTCGGCTTCCTGACAATTCATAGTATTACGCCTCCTTTCTGCACTGCATCTTTCAACATTTTTCTGCCACGGAAAATTCTATTTTTAACCTTCGTCAACGGAAGATGAAGTGCATCTGCAATCTCTTGATAACTAAGCCCCTCCTGATGAAATAATACAATTGGCATTTTATAAATTTCTGGAAGGGACTCAATCATTTGATTAAGTTCTAAACGCTTTTCCTTATTCATATAAGTTGCTTCTGGTGTTTCCTCCATAGAAGGTTCCACAATCAGTTCTTCTACACTAACCGTATCCTGCTTTTTCTTTCTTCTATGGTCTATCACTTGATTGACAGCAATCCGTACAATCCATGTAGAAAATTTATACTCTGTAGAATACTGTCTTAATTTACGGTAAACTTTCAAAAATACCTCTTGAGACAAATCTTCCGCTTCCTGAGGGTGGTTTACCATACGATAAATTACCGAGTAGACTAGATTTTTATATCTTGTCACTAACTCTGCAAAAGCATCGTCATTTCCATCTAAGCATTTTTCTATTAGCTCATCATCTCTCAGATTACTAAACATAATTCCCTCTTATTCTTCTGTAGATCAATCTCTACTCAAAATATAAATACGATCTTATCCCCAAAAAGTCTGACTACTTACTCTTCAAACATCAAAGAAAATTTTTTCAAATCTTCTCCTAATTCTGTTTGTGGAAAAATATCAGTCGCTCTGTCCAAAAAAAGCATAGGATCTGATATTGAAGGGCTGTAATGAGTAAGAATCAACTTTTTAGCTTTTGAATTTTTTGCTATCATTGCAGCTTCGGAAAATAACATATGCCGATTTTCTTCTGCTTTTTCCCTTTTCTCCTCCTCTCCATACATCCCCTCACAGACTAATGCATCACAACCATTTGCCAATTCTATCAGACGATCTGTAGGTCTGGTATCCGTAATATAAGTTAAAGATATCCCCTTTCTTTTTGGTCCCATTACCATCTCACTTGTAATCAATTGATCTCCTTTTTGATAAGGAATTCCTTTTTGTAACTTTCCCCAAAAAGTCTTTGGAATCTCATAATTTTCTGCTACACTCACCTGGAACTTTCCCTGACGTTCCACTTCAAAGCGATAGCTATAGCACCGTACGATATGTTCTGCTAAAGCAAACTTAACGTTCAAACCACAAATCGGCTTGCAGCTACCTTCATCATCTTGAATTTCTTCATAGACTAAAGAAAATGGAAGTTCTGGTGCAATCCGACGTAACCCCTCTACAATATGCTTTAACCCCTTAGGACCAATCAAACGCAACGGTTCTGTCCTACCTGAATTTCCTATTGTCAGAAGCATTCCTGGAAGTCCAGAAATATGGTCTGCGTGAAAGTGCGTAAAGTAGATGGCTTCGATCGCTTTAAATCCCCATCCCAATTTTTTTAATGCCACTTGAGTTCCCTCACCACAGTCCACTAAAATTAAATGTCCTTCATATCGCATCAACAGAGAAGCTAAAAAACGATCCGGCATAGGCATCATACCTCCCGTTCCTAAAAAAGCTACATCCAGCATAATCATCATCTCATTTCAGTCTATTATAAGTATCTTACATAGTAATCAAATTTTTATCTATTTTAGGATATTATACCCTATTTTTTTTAATTAGAAAAGTAAAAAAACCGTACGGAAATCCGCCGGTTCATTCTTTTTCTTTTTCTATTAGTCCATCTAAAAATATCTTATCTCTTTGAGTCAAACAAGCTGTTTTAAGTAAATCCGGCCTTTTTTTCCATGTTCTTAACAGCATCTGTTCCCTACGCCATTGATTAACATTTCCATGATGCCCACTTAAAAGAACCTCTGGTACTTTTTTACCAAGAAATTCTAGCGGACGTGTGTACTGGGGATATTCCAACAAACCTTGTGAAAAACTCTCCTCCTGAAAAGACTCCTCTTTTCCCAAAACACCTGGAATCAACCGACTAACAGCATCAATCACTGCAATCGCTGCAAGCTCTCCTCCAGTCAAAACAAAATCTCCAATAGAAATCTCATCTGTTACAATCTCTTCAACTACTCTCTCATCAATTCCTTCATAATGTCCACATAAAAATATCAATTGCTTTTCCTGAGACAGTTCCTGTGCCATTTTTTGTGTAAATGTTTTGCCTTGTGGTGTCATGTATAATACCCTAGTATCGCTAGGCACCTGAAGACTTTTGAAAGAATCATAAACAGGTTGTGCCTGCATAACCATTCCTGGACCGCCACCATAGGGCGAATCGTCTACATGGCGCTGCTTATTTTTTGTATAGTCCCTAATGTTGACACAATGAATATGAATCAATGCTTCCCTTTGTGCACGACCAATAATACTATGTGAAAGTGTTTGCTCTACCATCTCTGGAAATAGCGTCAACACATGAAATACCATTAATCTCTCAGCCCCTCCATCAATTTTACCATCATCATTTTCTCCTGAATATCCACTTTTTTAATACACTGATGGATTGCTGGAAGTAGGAGTTCCTTTGTTCCTTCTTTTTCAAGGTCTTGTACCCCATATACATCATTGGCACCTGTACGATATACTTCATTGAGTGTCCCTAAATATTCTCCTTCCTCAGTATATACTTTAAGACCATATAAATCACGAACATAATACTCATTTTCTTCCAATGGAATTGCCTGTTCCTCTGGAATCAGAATAGACGCATTTTTAAAACATTCGGCATCATTAATATCCTTAATTTCTTTTACTGACATCAACACAAATTTTTTGTGATATTTAATTTCTGTTATATGAAAAATATCCTGTTTTCCTGCATGTTGTACAATCACTTCTTCCAGAAGTTCAAACCTCTGTGGGTCGTCTGTCGTTGGAAATACTTTAAATGTACCTTTAATTCCATGGGTGCCTGTAATCACACCAATTTGAAAAAAACCGTTCATTCGTTTGCCCCTTTCATTTGAAAAAGGCCAGAAGAGCACATTCTTCTGACCTTTTTTCACTTAGTTATCTTGCATGATCACTGCATAATCTCGACAACAATCTTTTTATCCTCATGTGCTGCTGCCTTCACTACAGTTCTGATTGCTTTTGCAATCTTTCCCTGCTTGCCGATCACCTTGCCCATGTCATCAGGAGCTACCTTTAATTCTAACACCAAAGATCTCTCATTTTCTATTTCATGAACTACCACTTGTTCTGGGTGATCCACTAGATTTCTCGCGATAACTTCTAGTAATTCTTTCATGCCGATTCCTCCATTATCAGCGTTTACTTAAACACTGATGCGCCGGGAGCTTTTATATTACTCTTTAATTACACCAGCTCTTTTTAATAAAGTTCTAACTGTTTCAGATGGCTGAGCACCATTAGAAATCCATTTTGCAGCTGCCTCTGTGTCTACTTTTAATACAACTGGTTCTTTTGTAGGATCATAATATCCAACCTCATCAATTACCTGACCGTTTCTGGAAACTCTTGAATCTGCAACAACGATTCTATAAAACGGTGCCTTCTTAGCTCCTAATCTTTTTAATCTGATTTTAACTGCCATTATTCATTCTCCTCCATTAATATATAATTGATAATAATTTATGATTCAGGGCTTATTGCCCGGAAACGACTGAATTTATTTAAAAAATGGTGGCATTTTCATAGCTTTACCTAATCCCATCATACCTTTCATTCCTTTTAGCCCCTTTGATGAGCCTCCAGAAAACTGCTTCATAATTTTTTTCAACTCATCAAACTGTTTTACCAGTCGATTTACCTCTGCAATCGTTCGGCCGCTTCCCATAGCAATTCTTTTCTTTCTTGGTCCATTGAGGATAGAAGGATTTTCCCTTTCTTCTTTTGTCATTGACTGAATAATTGCTTCTAAATGCGCCATTGCTTTAGGATCAATATCGACATTTCCTAGCTGTTGCCCCATTCCTGGAATCATTCCTAATAAATCCTTCAAAGGCCCCATTTTTTTAATCTGCTGCATTTGTGACAAAAAGTCATTGAAGTCGAACTCATTTTGACGCATTTTTCGTTGAAGCTCCATAGCTTCTTTCTCATCAAAATTTTGCTGTGCCTTTTCTATAAGAGAAAGCACATCTCCCATTCCCAAAATCCTACTAGCCATACGATCAGGATAAAATGGTTCCAAATCCTCTAACTTTTCACCCATTCCGATATATTTAATCGGTTTATTGGTTACACTGCGCACAGAAATTGCCGCGCCACCTCTCGTATCGCCATCTAACTTTGTAAGGATAATACCATCAATGCCTAGCTGTTCATCAAAACTTTGTGCAACTGTAACTGCGTCCTGTCCTGTCATTGCGTCTACTACCAGTAAAATTTCCTGTGGTCTGACAGTTGACTTAATCTCCTTCAATTCATCCATCAATTCTTCATTGATATGAAGACGTCCAGCAGTATCAATTAAAATGACATCATGCCTATTTTTCTCTGCAAACTTTAAAGCTTCCTTTGAAATCTCTACAGGACTTTTTTTATCTCCCATTTCAAAAACAGGAATATCGTAAGTCTTACCAACTACCTGCAATTGTTTAATCGCGGCTGGTCGATATATGTCACAGGCTACTAAAAGTGGACTCTTTCCTTGCTTTCGCAATAAACCTGCCAACTTTCCACTCGTTGTCGTCTTACCAGCACCTTGGAGTCCTACCATCATATAAACAGTTGGCGGATGTGGAGCAAAGGTAATCTTACTTTGGGTGGATCCCATTAGTGCAATCAATTCTTCATTAACAATCTTAATTACCTGCTGACCAGGTGTCAAACTTTCCAGCACATCACTGCCAATTGCCCGTTCTGTAACGGTTTTAACAAAATCTTTTACAATTTTAAAGTTGACGTCCGCTTCAAGGAGCGCAAGCTTCACTTCTCGCATGGCATCCTTGACATCTTTTTCTGTCAGTTTTCCTTTGCCTCTCAACTGTTTAAAAACATTTTGAAGCTTATCGGATAAATTTTCAAATGCCATTTTTTCTCCTCCTAACTCAGAATCAGGTTTAAAATACTTTTGATCTCTTCTACTTTGCAGATTGCCTTATCATCTAAATCAGACTCTTTCTCCAGAGATGAAACCAAATCCTGAATTTTTATGAAATGCCTTTTTTCTTCCATAAAACGCTGAACTAAACCTAATTTTTCTTCAAAATCCCGTAAAATTTTTTCTGTTCGATGAATAAGATCATTCACCGCCTGACGACTAATGGATAATTCCTCACCGATTTCACTGAGGGACAAATCATTTTGATAATACATTTCAAACACTTGTTGCTGACGCTTTGTTAAAAGCACACCATAAAAATCATAGAGCAGAGACGCCTCTAAAATATGTTCCATATTAGCCCTCACACTTCTATTTAAAATACCCATGTAAAGTATTTTTGCTTTACATGGGTATTTTACAGTACTTTTTTTTCTCTGTCAAGAAATTTTTTCATATTTCATAAAAAATTTGGAAGGCTTCTCTATTTAAAATAGTCAAACAACCTCTTAACCTTACAATTTATCTTTCATATTATAATGTCTCTCAAGATCCAATTCATTCAAATCAAATACCTGTATGGCCTCTATTGAATTTTTCTCTTTTGAGAGCTTTCCATATTTGTCTACCTGCGTGACATCCTTAGGACCATGAGAAAGAGATGCAGCTCCACCAATACAACCACATTTACAAGCCATTCCTTCTATAAAGTTTCCTTTTAATCTGCCAAAAGAAGCAATTTTCATTGTCTTTGCACACTCTGATAGACCATCACACCGAATCGGTTCCAGCGTGATATCCATACCAGTTACATCAATAATCTGTTGTACAGCATCTGTCACACCACCACTTCTAGCAAAAATTCTGCCGAAATATGACGCATTATCAAGGACACCCTCTTCGCATTGGGATAAATCGATCTCCATGGCATCAAGCATTGCCTGTAATTCCTCAAAAGTGAGTACTAGATCCACTGCTCCTTTGATGTCCTCTTCCTTGATCTCCATTTTTTTTGCTGTACATGGTCCAATAAAGACGATCTTTGCCTCTGGTTCCAAAGATTTAATTGCTCTAGCTGTTGCAACCATTGGGGAGACTGTAGTGGAGACATGATCCATCAATTCAGGATAGTTCTTCTTGATAAAGCTAACAAAAGCTGGGCAGCAGCTTGTTGTTTTCCACTGTTTTTCTTCAATGGTCTCAGCAAATTCTTTTGCTTCATGATAAGAAACAATATCTGCTCCCAATGCAACTTCAACTGCATGATAAAACCCTATTTTTTCAATTCCAGTAATCACCTGTTCAATCTTTGCGTCAGTAAATTGACTGGAAATAGCCGGTGCTACAATAGCATAAACTTTAAATTTTTTATTCTTTTCACTTTCCTTTAATAGCTTGAGCGCATCTAAAACAAAGGATTTATCCACAATAGCTCCAAATGGGCATTGATAGACACAGGCACCGCAAGAAACACACTTTTCATCATCAATATAGGCTTTTTTATTTTCATCGATATGTAAAGCTCCTGCATCACACGATCTTAAACATGGTCTTTGTACATCGCTGATGGCATTATAAGGACAATTATCATGACACTTACCGCATTCAATACAAAGTTCCTGATTGATATATGCTCTGTGATTTACAATGATGATAGCATTTTTAGGGCAAACTTCCTGGCATTTATGTCCTAAACATCCTCTGCATGCTTCTGTCACTACAAATCTGTCAATAGGACATTCGTCACAAGCCTCTTTTAAAATATGTATTACATTCTCTCCCTCAAGAGGGTTAATTGCAAATTCAGCTCTTTCTTTTAAAATATGTCGTTCCTTATAAATACAACAGCGCACCATTGGTTTTGGTCCAGGACAAATAGTCTCAGCAATTTTTTCCAATGTATCAGGTTCCTCTAACGTTCCATTTAAAAATCTGCGGCATACTTCTTTATTTACCAAATACTTTATATATTGAACATTACTTTCAAATTTCCTCATAATATTTCACCTTCCCTCCAATCAGATATAATAAATATGAACTTCTCTTCCCAAACTTTTCACTAGTCGTGCTAATTCATGAATTTGATGGGACTTAAAATCAAAATTCATAGAAAAATTCTCTTCCTGATGTGCTGGATTTACCGCTTGTCCCATCCAAATATTCAGCTTATCGCAATCTTCCAGTAAAAGTTTCGCAAGCATAGAAGCAGCATTTTTTTCCTGAAATAGCTTCTTTAATTTTATGTTCCATGGTGCTTCTATATATAGCTTTAATAAACCTACTGCTTTATTGATTGTAATAACTCCTTCCGTAGTCAATGCAATATTCGGGATATATGCAATAGGTGGTATATCAGGAGTCATCGTTGACAAATCAATCTCAACTTCACACCCCATCTGTTTTGCCACAATGTTAGCTGTCGTTCCGCCACAGACGACCACCTTTCCTTCTGCTCGAAGAATTTTTTGAATGACTGCAAAATCACTTTGAGGATTTTTAGGAGGTCCAGTCAATAAATTGATTGTCTCCCTCTCTCTAATTTTAACTGCTATTACTGTGGTATCATCCCCAGCTTTGTTATTATAAAGTTTTTGACATTGACTTAAAACACGTTCTGTTACTGTACTTGCAGTCTTTTCTGATAAGGATAATTCTTTTAGGTATTGCTTGACATTATGCCATTCCCATCCAAGATCTAAATTTACGCCTACACCGGCATGGACTACACCGTCACTGACAGCAACCAGCAAAGATTCTCTGTCAAGACGAAATTTACTTTCTAAAATAGTTTTTCCATTAATGATTCGCTTTGTTTTTACAATAGGTATAGCTCTGCCATTTCTCAGGAGAAATATAGACGGATTATCAAACTCCGCTACATAAACTTCCCCGTTTCGGTAAACTTTGATAATTGTAAAGGTTGAATATGCAAGTTTTCTCTCAGAGCAAATAGGAAGTGTATGAACAATAGTGTCAATAGTCTCTTCCAATGTCGATCCCTCTTTTAACATTGTAGCAGCAATTTTACTTGTCAGCGTAGCTAGGATATTTGCTTTCACCCCACTTCCAAGCCCATCTGAAAGCACAAGTATTTTACTGTCTTTCAAATTCACCTGTTCAATATGATCGCCACATATCTCTTCTCCATATTTATTGATGCTGTTGTAAGCCGCATCGATAAAATACATATTTAATCACCTTCTTTTATTACCACATCCCTCAATCGATTCAGAGCGACTTTGGTCTCCGCAGTTGTCTCTCCCAATAAACTAGCAATTTCCTGCGCAACTCGCATTTGTTTTTCAATCACATTCTTTGCAGTTTCTACTGTACTTCTTTTCAACTGGTCAAGCTCTTCTCGACGTTTTTCATCTTCTGTCACATTTTGTAAGCTAACAAACAAAAGCTTTTGTTTCTTGATATAGACAACATTTTCCATCACAATAATTCCGTATCTCGGAAGCTCAACTTTGATATTCATAATATCTTTTTGGATCTTGAAAGCTTCTCGAAAAATATGATCGTCCATTAAAGTATTGACCGCTTTTCCTGAGGCTTCTGCCGTACTGATTCCCATGATTTTTTCTGCTACAGGGTTTATTTGGACAATATTTAACTCCTCATTGATCAGCAAAATCATATTCCTTGAGTTAAGAAAGATAACATCACTCATATTCTCTGCCCTACTACGCATAAAAGGCAGACACATTTCAATTTCTGCCATTCCTTCATATACTGCCTGTGCTTTATCTCTACAAGACTCATAGCCACATGCACCACAGTCCAACTCATCTCTTCGGCTAAATTTATCCATTTTCATTAAAATATCTTGAATTTCTTCTTCGCTTGCTTTTTTTCGTACGACAGGCTTTGGATAAAAATTACGGCTTAAATCAACATGATCCCACTTTATTTCAGGGAGAGTGACCTCATCTAAATCCCAACCATGTGCCGCAAAATTTTTCATCTTTTGTTTTCTGCTAAATATATTTTTCGCTTTTTTAGGAATAAAAGGCCCCATAGCACAAGACTCTCTGCAAGAAGAAATACCGATATAGGATTTTTCCAGCTCGTTATTTTCAATCAATTCAAATAAGATGCGAATAGAATCCATCCCCGAAACATGAAAAAAATCATATTCCTTTTCACGAAGCACTTTTTCTAGAGACACCCAGCTGTCGCCTGCGATAGAATACTTTTCTCCATAAGTATGTGCAATACGGTCAGGCTGACATGGTGTCATCTGCTCAATTCTAATATTATTCCATAGCAATAACCTTTGGATCTCGTCAAACGTCAACAACGCATTTAAAGGGGAATGTTCGTTCATTTTCACTGTCTCATATTTTTTACTTAGGCAAGGTCCAATATACACAATAAAACTGCCTGGACTCTCTTTTTCTATCGCTTTTCCCAGTGCAAGAACCGGCGTCACAACAGGGATCAAATATTGGGCAATGGCAGGATAATACTTCATAATAAACATATACACACTGGGGCAGGTACTGGATATCATATATTTTTTTTCTGGATGAGTAGAGATATATTTGATATACTCATCTTTAATTGCTTCAGCACCAGCAGCTATTTCCTGCACTGAATCAAAACCTAATTTTTTTAATGCAGAAATAAACTGTCCTGGATTTTCGTAAATCCCCAAGTAAGCTGAATCAATAACCGCAACCTTTGTACCAGCTAGTTTTAAAGCATCTGACACTAGCTCCACATCATTTTCTGCATTATGTGCATTCTTAGGACAAACAACAAAACATTGTCCACAAGCAATACATTTGTCTTCATCTATTTCAATTTTACCTTGGTTTACCCGCATAGCTTTTACATGGCAATTGCGGACACATTTATAACAATTGATGCAATTTTTTGCAACAAAATTAAATAGTTTCATTGTGTCATCCTCTTATAAACTACAGTTTGGAAAAAACTCTCTGCAGTCTCTGGTTGAATGGAGTATATTTTATCATCAAAACGAACTGAAACTGCTCCTTTACAGTTTCCCAAACAAAATGCAGCCTTTACCTTCACTTGTTCTTCCATATGATGTTGAATTGTCAGTTCTTTTAGTTTATTAATAATATCATAAGACCCTTTTAAGTGGCAGGCACTCCCAATACATACTTGAATCGTCAATCTAAATCCCTCCTCAAAATTAAAGCCAATCTCTCACTAATATTCTCATTATAAAACAAAGTTAAAAATTTGTCAAAATAAAGTTATATATATCCTGCTTTTTCTCTATTTATTTTTTTAATGAAAAGAAATTTTTACCTATACTTCTATATTTTTTTGTTAATTTTTTAATTATTGTTTCACAAAATATTATCTACAGAAGCAATAGAAACATTTTCCACAGATTAAAACAAAAGCAGTCCCTCTTCCAAGGACTGCTTTTGTTTTTACCCAGGAAATGCAAGTGCATTCTTATCCTCAGGATCAAATGTCTTTATAAAAAAAGTTATCCCGCGGTAAAAAGTATAGACTTTACCCGTATATTTATCTACCCAAAAATCATATACCACAGGCAATACATAAAATCGGTCATTTTCGTTGGTTACTTTTAACTCTGTTATTCTTTGGCGCAAAAACTCACTGTCATCATATACTCCTGTAATCAACTCCTTGCCTTCTGGCCAAGGAATATATTCGCCAAATTTTAGTTCATAGGCCTCTATCAGCTGCTGACGTACAATTTCAGTTGCCTCCTTTTTAGATAATGTTACCTCCCCTTCTTCATAAGAACTTATCATGACTTGAGGATACAGTGGTAAAATATGAGGGAGTGTCTCGTCTTTTCCATCAAAATAATTGACTGATAAATCTGTATATTGCGTAAAAAAATCTGCCGGAACATACGTAGTCCCATCGATTAGTTGTGCTGGTAACTCCATTTCATACTCTGCATCACAGATCTGTGCAGCTTCCTTATCTAAATATACCACAGCATTTTCACCATCCACAAATACTGCTTTTTTCTCTTGATCCCAAGAAACGCTACTGCCAAGCTCCTCCATGACAGAACGAATTGGCAGCAGAATTTTAGTATCTTGAATCTTTGCCTCACAATCCAGCATCAACGATCCATTGTAGAATAATAACGTAGCGTCTTTGGGCCAATCAACTTTCTTCTGCTCTTTGGTCTCAGCATGGATACAATCTCCATTCCCATGTCCTTCAATAGACATTCCATCTAAATTTGTGGCTGTTACTCCAGCTCTTATTACCTCCAGTTGTAAAAAACACCCACAAATTATAAAAAATAGACATAGCTTTTTCATAAAGATCACCTACTTTCCCAATTTGCTAAAATCCAGCCATTTAAAAAATTTTTTCACAGCACTTTTAATCTTTATAATATATTTTATCATCAAAACAGCCCTGGGACAATATACTTTCATTGCAAAATTCCCATACACTTTTACCTGCAATCATTTCTTATAAATCATAAAATAAACAACATTGACCTACTCTCACATTACATTCATTGACGGAAACTGACAGAAATCGTATAATACTTTTATTAGCCTTAGCACCTATTGGGGCGAGATCTGTTACTAAAAATAAGGGAGGCATTGATATGAGAAAGAAATTTCGTATATTATTGAGCACTGTGCTTATTATTTCTGTACTTGCATCATCTGAAACCTTTGCAGCGATAAAAGAAAATGCTACATCTCAAAACATCGCTGCATCAGCAAGAAATAAAGCACAGACAATTCTAGCAAACGGAGCTGACAGTATTCAATATGAAATTAAAAAAGGACAATCTGACTATCTTTCAGGTGCTTACGGACAAGCAAGTCCAGGAGATCGGGGAGTCGCAAATAAATTTACTCTATATGGTATTGGTGAAATCTCTGAGCTATATACGTCTGCCGCAGTCTTAAAACTCAGTGACCAATACCAATTAGATCTTGATCAGCCTGTTACCAAATATATTCCTGAATTTACAATGAAAGACTCTCGTTATAAATCGATCACTGTTCGTATGCTTTTAAATCATTCTTCCGGTTTACCTGGTGTTAGTACAACAGATGTCTGCCTATATGGCGAGAATAAAAAATTTGATGAAAAAACATTTCTTTCATCATTATCAGAAAGTTCTCTTTTATTTACCCCTGGATCTATGTGTTCAAGCTCCAGTGATAACACCGTTCTTTGTCAAATGATTATTGAACGAGTTACCAATACTACTTACAGTGAATATATTCAACAAAACTTTCTTACAAAACTAGGTCAAACAAACACAATGTTGTCAGATACAATTGATGACAAAAATGTTGCTGCAGTATATCAGGATGGCAAAATTCTTCCACAGGAAAATATGAGTTATTTCGGTGTAAATGGTTTTTACTCTACTGCCTCTGATCTTTGTAAATTACCACGAATTTATGAGAGTACAGAATATATTAATAAAGAAAGTGCTGATGCTGCGCTATCAGCACAATATAAAAATGGAGTATGGCCATCTAATACATCTTCATCATTTACAGCCTATGGAATTGGTTGGGACTGCGTTGACACTTATCCATTTAGCAACTATTCCATCCGTGCTTATGTTAAAAATGGCAGTACTTCTGGCTACCAAAGTACTTTGATTTATCTGCCTGATTACCAAATTACGGCAGCAGCCTTAACAAGCGGAGGTTCTTATCTCTATAACCAAGCAATGTTGACCGACCTAATTCTACAAATATTAATTGAAGATGGTGTAATTGAAGAGATGCCAATTCCTGTAACTTATCACCTGGATAAAAATTCACCAATTCCAGATTCCCAATATGCCAATGAAGGATTGTATGCATCTGCAGATAAACTAATTCGAGTTTCATTTTTTGAAGGTGACAAAATGGCCATTTCTTCACCATTTACAGGTACTATATCCGCTCTATACAACCATAGCTCAAATGGTATTTTTATAAACGACAAGAATAACACAAAAATTACTTTTGAGAAGGAAGCAAATGGTCAGACATATATCCATGTTCAGAGTTATCTTCGTCCTCTTAACTTAGGTCAATTGTATTTAAACGAATATGCATACCAAAAGCTGCCATCCAATCAACTGATGCCACAAACATCTACAGTCTGGTCCCAAAGAGAAAATAACATTTATTTTCAGCTCAATGAAAGATACTCATCCCAAACTTATACAGAAGCCATGCCTGCTCTTCATTTTGACAAAACTTCCAACGGATATGTAGGCTCTGCTAAAATTGTAGATGAAAACAACGCTGTCCCTGCCATCTCGATTCCTGGAGACGCAGGAAATGGCGTTGATAGTTACCATTTCTTGACTCAGCAAGAAATTGAGTATTATTTAGATTTTACCAGCAAACCAGTACAAAAAGAGTATCTTCAGTCTAATGGAAAACTTTATGTAAGCTCTGCTAATCTTCATTCTCTATTGGATCCAAAGTTTTCTAATACTATTACGATAGGCGAAAAAGGCTTTGCACAATGGTTTCTCATTGACTCTTTAACTGGTGGTAAGAATCTTTCAGTAACGAAATCTAAGGAACAAAAAGGTTCCTTCATTGTTTATAATACAGAAGGATCTGTAATATTTAGTAGCCTATTATCTGCTAATAAAAATATTAATCTTCCAACAGAAGGATATATTGTATTTGCAGGAGATGCTGGAACCACATTCCAACTATCCCTTTCACATTAACACAATTTATGAAAAGAGCGATGTCTATGGAAGACATCGCTCTTTTTTGTTACTTCTTATTTCTCATTTTTTAAAAAGTTTTTTAGCATTATTCAAATAAATCATATCTTTTATTTCAGCTTCAAGTTTAGAATCCATCTGCTCTGCCAATTGTATTCTAGCGGCTAGTGGCGTAAACGGTCCATCACTACCATACAGAAGATTTTCTTTCTCTGCAATCTTACATAACACATCGTACTGCTTTGGCATAGAAAAACCACTTAAATCATAGTAAAACTTTCTTAAATCTCCAAATATATCGATTTGATCCTCATCTGTATTTTCAACCACTTGTGCAAATGACGCTATACGGTCTGATAAAATTGGCAAAAACGCTCCTGCATGAGGAATAATAAATTTTATATTTGGAAACTTTTTTAAAGCTCCTTTTAAAATCATATTTGTGATAGTTCTTGTTGTATCAAAAAAGAATTCCATCAGTGGATAAGGAAGCTCTTCTGACACGTTTTGAGGCACAGCTGATGGCATTGTTGGATGAATTGCTATAACCGTTTCTTCTTTATTCAATTCTTCCATAACATCATCTAATTTCGGACTTCCCAAATATACCCCACAAGAATTTGTCTGAAGCGCAAATCCCTTAGCCCCCAAACTTCTTGAATGGCGAATTTCTGTAATAGAGGCATCAATTTCAGGCAATGGCAAAGACGCTAAAAATCCAAGCTTTCCATTGCTACGTTTTACCAACTCTGCACCATATTCATTAGAGGCATAAGCTGTTTCTATAGCCTCCTTACTATCTCCAAAATGCAAGTGAGGTGAAGAAATCGAGAGAATACTATATGTAATATTTAACTGATCCATTTCTTTATATTGCTGTTCTTCACTCCACGTAGGCATAGGAAAACCATCAGGCTTTTTGATACCATGCCGATCTAAAAGCTGCTTATATGCCGGCGGAAAATAATGCCCATGAACATCAATTCTTTTATCTAAATCCATCATAACAATCATACCTCCCCATTCTTATTTGAAATTTATTTTCCAAAAAATTAACTGCTAAAACAGGAGATTATAGATCCAAAAAATCCTTTTATCAGTGGATATGTATCATTTATCTCATTGTCCATAAGTGGGCACTTCTTTCTTTATCCTACTATCCCATAATGTTTGAATCTAACTCTTTTTGTATGATATTTCTCAGCTTTGGCTAAATTGAACAATAAAACAAAAATAACATGGAAATACCATGTTATTTTTATGATAAATTAATTCAATTTAGATTTTGCAGTCTCTACTAATTTTGTAAAGCCAGCTGCATCAGAGATTGCCAAATCAGCAAGCATTTTTCTGTTAATTGTGACGCCTGCTTCCTTTAAACCATGCATAAGTTTGCTATAAGAGATATCATTTGCTCTAGCTGCCGCATTGATTCTTGTAATCCAAAGACTTCTGTATTCTCTTTTTGTCTGTTTTCTTCCGGCAAAAGCATATGCCATTGCTTTCATAACAGATTGTTTTGCCACTCTATATTCTTTAGATCTAGCGCCTCTATAACCCTTTGCTAATTTTAAGATTTTTTTATGTTTTTTTCTTGCGTTTAACGCGCCTTTAATTCTTGCCATGATTCCATCCTCCTATATTCCTGGTCGTTATGCGTATGGTAATAATTTCTTCTTGATGCTATTTCTTACAGATTCATCTACTGTTGTTGCATGTCTCAGCTGTCTTTTTCTCTTTGTAGATTTTTTACCAAGAATATGCTGTGTATTCGCTTTATTTCTTTTTAATTCTCCAGAACCAGTAATTCTAAAGCGTTTTGCTGCTGCTTTTTTTGTTTTTAACTTAGGCATTTTTATGTCCTCCCTGTAATAAAAATAGTTCTTTTACTGAGCTTTCGGAGCCAGGAACATTACCAGACTTCTCGCTTCCATTTTTGGTGGCTTATCCACAACTCCATATTCTGCTATATCTTTTGCAAACTTATCCATAATCTCTGTTGCAGCCTTCGTATGACCAATTTCACGGCCTCTGAAGCGAATACTTATCTTCACCTTATCTCCATCGCCTAGAAATTCGATTGCTTTTTTCACCTTAACCTCAATATCATGAGTATCAATGTTTGGTGACAAACGTAATTCTTTGATGTCTATAGTTTTCTGCTTCTTTCTGGCATCTTTTTCTTTCTTTGCCTGATCGAATTTATATTTTCCATAGTTCATAATACGGCAAACAGGAGGTTTGGCTGTTGGTGCAATCTTTACCAGATCAAGTTTTTTATCATCTGCAAGCTTCTGCGCCTCTCTTGATGAAACAATTCCCAGCTGGGTTCCATCTTCATCGATAAGTCTTACTTCTTTGTCCCTGATTTGCTCATTGATCATTAATTCTGTAATGGCTGAACACCTCCAAAAAATAAATAAAATAAAAAGAGTGGATAGAAGCCTATCCACTCAATACTTTTTAAAATTAACCAACCTACGGATAAAATTAACTGTATTAACCTTATCAGTCTACTTACTGTAAGGTGAGAAGTGGATTTACTTCTTCTTTGTTACCTGCATTAGTATAACACTGACAAATATATTTGTCAATAAATTTTCCAATAAAATTCAGCAATTTAACATTATCTTCTCTCTTTGATCTCTTCCTGAATCATAGAAAGGAAATTCGACAACGAAATCTGCTCCACATCTTCACTGTCTCTTCTTCTAAGTGAAACCAAATTTGCTTCTCTATCTTTCTCCCCAACAACAAGCATATAAGGTACTCTTTCGTTTCTTGCCTCACGAATCTTATACCCGATCTTTTCTGCTCTAAAATCAGTTTCTACGCGAATACCAGCATTTTCAAGCTCAGAAGTAATCTTTTCAGCATAATCCTGGCTTTTTTCAGATATTGTGATAACCTTTGCCTGCACTGGAGCCAACCATGTTGGGAACTTACCTGCAAAATGCTCAATCAAAATACCGATAAAGCGTTCTATGGATCCAAAACATACTCTATGAATCATCACTGGACGTTTTTTAGAACCATCTTTATCTGTATACTCAATTTCAAACCGTTCTGGTAAATTCATATCAAGCTGGATTGTTCCACACTGCCAAGTTCTTCCAATAGAATCTTCCAAATGGAAGTCAATTTTAGGGCCATAGAAAGCGCCATCACCCTCGTTGACAACATATTCCATCTTATTTGCTTCCAAAGCGCCAATCAGACCATTGGTAGCTGCTTCCCATGCTTCATCACTTCCCATACTGTCTTCTGGTCTAGTAGAAAGTTCCACATGATATTTAAAGCCAAACAATTTATATACTTGATCAATCAAACGAATTACATTTGTAACTTCGTCTTTAATCTGATCTTGTGTCATGAAAATATGAGCATCATCCTGAGTAAAACATCTTACTCTCATCAAACCATGAAGTTGTCCACTCTTTTCATGACGGTGTACAATTCCTAATTCTCCAACTCTTAAAGGCAAATCACGATAAGAATGCATTTCCTGCTTGTATACAAGAATTCCACCTGGGCAGTTCATCGGTTTAATTGCATAATCCTCATCATCAATGACTGTTGTATACATATTCTCTTTGTAATGTCCCCAGTGTCCACTTGTCTCCCATAGTTGACGATTTAAGATAATTGGTGTGGAAACTTCTACATATCCGGCTTTTTTATGAATCTCTCTCCAATAATCGATCAACGTATTTTTAACAATCATACCGTTAGGCAGAAAGAATGGGAATCCTGGCCCTTCCTCCAAAAGTGTAAACAATTTCAATTCTTTTCCTAATTTTCTGTGATCGCGTTTTTTTGCTTCTTCCATCATTGTGAGATACGCTTCTAAATCTGCAGCTTTTGTATATGCTGTACCATAAATTCTGGAAAGCATTTTATTGTGTTCGTCACCTCTCCAATAAGCACCTGCAACACTGAGCAGTTTCACAGCTTTCACATATTTTGTGCTCATCAAATGAGGTCCAGCGCAAAGATCGGTATATTCTCCTTGCCGATAAAAAGAAATCACTGCATCTTCTGGTAAATCCTTAATTAATTCTACTTTATAAGGCTCATCTTTTTCCTCCATCAGTTTAATTGCTTCTTCTCTTGGCAGTTCAAACTTTTCTAGAGGGAGATTTTCTTTCACAATTTTTTTCATTTCTTTTTCTATTAATTCCAATTCTTCATTTGTAAATGGTGTTGGTCTGTCAAAATCATAATAAAAACCATCTGCAATGGCAGGACCTATCGCTAACTTTGTCTCTGGATACAGACGTTTAATTGCCTGTGCCATAATATGGGACGCTGTATGACGAAACGCACGCTTTCCTTCTTCATCGTCAAATGTACAGATTTGGAGTGTCACGTCCTCATTGATTACTGTACGCAGATCCTTTACCTCATCATTTACAATTCCAACACAAGCGTTGCGCTGCAACCCTTCACTGATCTGACCTGCGATTTCATAAATAGATAACCCTTCTTGAAACTCCTTTACAATACCATCTTTCAAAGTAATTTTTACCATTTAAAAATCTCCTCTCAGGTTATATTTTTGTACGAAAAAAGCTCTCGCCACTTTTTCCGTCAGAAAAAAGGGACGAGAGCTAGAATATTCTCCCGCGGTTCCACCCTAATTGTATAAACCACTCATTTTAACTTGTAACGCCAGTCAAGCGGGCTGTATTAAAGCCGCTCAGAGGTGGTTTTCTTCCTATCTTTTTGAGAAATATTCACACCATCCCATAAAGGATATATTTCCTCTCTGTATCAAAATATAATAGGCTTACTGTCCTCTTCTACGCTTTTATTTTAATGAAATTTATTATATCACAAAGTCTTTGTTTGTCAATATACTTTTTATCAAAACATCATGTTCCTATTCGCAGACTACGTCCATAATGAAATAAATATTGCTGGGCAAATCCTGCATAGACGCCAAACTTTTCTTGAGCAAATTCATTTAATTCTCGCAACGTTAATTCTCTGTCATGAAAATACAAATGAGACACCACTCTCTTTATCCATACATCTGCCGGAAACACTTCTGTTCTGCCAAGAGAAAACAGCATCACACAATCGGCGATTTTAGGCCCTACCCCACAAATTGTCATCAATAAATTTCTTAATTCCTCTGTAGAAAGCTTTTTCATTTCTTCCATACAAAATTGCTGACCCTTTGCTTTTGACACAGCATCTACCATGTATTTTGCACGAAAGCCAGCTTTGCATTTTCGAAAATCATTTTCCGTGGCAGATGACAATTCTTCCATTGTAGGAAAAGAATACCGGCTAATTTCAGTTGATATACTCCTACCAAAAGCACTGCTGATATTTTCAATAATTTCCTGAATCATCGGAATTTTTTTATTTTGTGATGCTAAAAAAGAGATTAAACACTCAAAAAAATCTTGCTGTAAAATACGTATTCCAGGACAAAACATAATTGCCTCTTTTATAATGGGATCTTTTGATAATATATCCTTTATTTTCAAATAATTCCGATCCAAATCAAAATACTTTTTCCATATTGATAAAAAATCTTCTTTTGTCGTCTGAAAATAGATTCCCTGATCTGTTTGTCTTACCTCTAAAAATTTCCCAAAAGCAATTCCTTGATAGACACCTCCTGCTTTGGGCAGAAAGCGAAAACATTGACCACATTCCAATGTCTCTTTTAATGAAAAACTGTCGTATTCTGTTAATTTCATCCATTTGTTTTCTTCTATATATTTCATATATCAATGATACAGCACAATATATGCTGGCGCTGATTTATCTAGCGACTTTAAATACTGTATTGCTTCCTCATAACTATTTACATACCCATAAGCCCAAACGTCACCTTGCTTATAGAACACATATCGGGCTCCATTATTTCTAACAATGTAAGCATACTCATTGGTACCACAGGCATAATATAATTCTGAAGCTGAACGAAATTCTCCATCTCTCACAAGCTGATTTACCTGTTCAGAAAAATCTGTCTGCAGATACGCTTTTGAATCGTGAATAGAATAGGACGGCAACATATTGATATTAAAATCAGGCAACTTTTTATTCACCGCAACCACTAATCTAGGCTCATTTTCCAAGTTCTTCATAACAACTTCCCAAAATCCATTGTCATACCGTAAAATATATTCTCTTACATCTGCTGTATTTGACTTACTAGATAACACGACATGAGCATACTTATTATCCATACTAATATCCCGAACAAAGTAATCTTCATATCTGCTTTCATACATACTAATAAAACTTAATATTCTATTATACGGTTCACTATTTTCAAAAGGATTCGTTATTAAACCATGATCCTGAGAATAGGATGCAAGTAATTGATTGTATTGCGAAGGTGTTAATGTTCCACCTTTACTATTTGCAGACGCAATTAAATATGTATCTTTTACCATATCATAATACGCCACAAAGGGCGTCAAATCCGCATCATTCGGTGATATGCTTAAGTTTTCAAACTTTAATAAATCTGTACCTTTTATCAATAAAATTGGGCAGTTATAATTTCGATACTCGCGTGCCAACCCTTCTTTATTAGCCAAATAGGATGTATCAACGACAAATTCAGCTGCTTTATTATAAAAATATCCATTTTTACTGATGAGCCTTGTCATCGAAAAATTGTTGGAATAATATTGCTGTGCACTTTCAGCAATTGCATCAATCGCTTTCCATTTTTGGCTATCTGCTGGATTTCTTGGATTATCTGGTTTTGATATATGTGGCTTTGAAGGCTTTTGGCTTTCTATTGGGGTAGTCTGATCCGATGTCAAATCGTTATGGCTATCCTCTTGATTATCTATTGATTGATCAGGATCTCGCTGTGGCTCCAAATATTGCTGAGAAGAGTCTGGCTGATCATTCTCTTTATTACCTGTATCCTGGTTGTTTTCTTCAGAAGTAGTAATCTCTTCATTTGGTTTTGATAATTCCTGTTGTTGGTCATCCTTTATTGTTAAATTATCCTCTTTTTCATTTCCTAGGGATTGTGATGGACTGTCCTTTTTGGGACTGTTGTGAGACAAACTACAACCACTTATAAATACAACAAGGATTCCCAGAATAAGAAAAACCTTTTTCATAAGCGACCAGTTCATTTATCATACTCATCCTTTTTATCTATAATCGCCTCATAAACAGAATTTAGTTCTATCTGATGGGCTTTTAAAAGACTTTGAAGTCTATTTTCCATCTCGGACTCGTCTTTTGTAAACTCAAAACTAACCAGCCAAGTTGGATTATAACAGTCTTCCACTTCTTTTACGCTTCTAACAAAATCAGGGAGAGATTGAACATCATAGTAATCATAAATTGCCTCAAACTCCCAATCGTCTACATCTCTATCACATGTAAGCTTTAAATAAATCATGTATTTGCCATCTTCTTCTATGGCATATGTATTATAAATATATCCATGTTCATCTTCTACTTTATAGCTTCCAAGTTCCTTATCAAGAAAACCATCAACATCTTTTAACATGACAACAATTAAAGTCTCTTCCATTCTATTTACTCCTCATGTCAAATCAAAAAACTTCCTACTTAATTGAATTTCATTATAATACTTTAGAAATATAATTGCAACAATATCATTTTTTTGTAAGAAAAACGGGAAAAATTTCTTTTCCCGCTTTTCTAAGTCATCTATATTTCAATCTCATATTTCTCAAGAAATTATGATAAATATCTTTTCATATCATCTTGAGAAATTCCTGGGTGAAGCGCAACATTTAATGAAGCGGCAATCATAACTGACAGCCGGTCTATCACGGCATCCACTTCTTTTGGAGTCACAAACATATTTTCCGTATCAAGAAATTCTTGTATCAACTGATACTTCCTCTCAGGATCCATTTTTCCAATCACATCAGATACCTTTGTGTCTACGCTTGTTTGTTCCTCAAGCTCTGTAAGAACCCGCTCAAACGAATCATTTACCAGTGTCGCTGCATCCACGACTGTAGGGATCCCTACGGCTATCACTGGAATCCCCATTGTCTTTTCAGATAATTCTGCGCGCCTATTGCCAATTCCAGCACCTGGACTAATACCAGTATCTGTCAACTGTACTGTTGTATTCATTCTAGATGTTTTTCGCGCGGCCAATGCATCGATTACTATGAGACAAGATGGTTTTAGTTTTTCTGTAATCCCTTTAATAATCTCACTAGTTTCAATCCCTGTAATTCCCATCACTCCAGGTGCTACTGCTGCAACAGAAGATACTCCCCCCTCCAGTTCTTTTGGAAGCATTCCGGTCAAATGCCTAGTAACAAGAATTTTTCCTACAACCTTTGGCCCTAATGCATCTGGAGTTATATTCCAATTTCCTAATCCAACTACAAGAATTGTATCATTTTTTTTTCGTTTACCCATCAATTTTGTTAAATGCTGTGATAAATTTTTTATAATCTTTTCTTGTGTACTGACATCATTATCTAATATAGCTTGACTTTCCATCGTAATATAGCTGCCACAAGGTTTTCCCATCACTTTACTTCCTGTTTCATTTAAAATATGAACTACTGTTGTCGAAATACCATCATCTTCTTCTGAATATATTTCTACACCATCAATCGATTCTTCATTAATCAGTTCTCTAGCTTCGACAGCTAAATCTGTACGGACAGAAAACATCTTTTTTTCTTTTTGATTCATCTTTTATCTCCTAATTTTTTTCATATATTTTACTTTATAATATTTTTACCGTAAAAACATAAGATATTCATTGACTTATTTATATTTTTAGAGTAGAATAGTTACGTTGATTTAACCACGGATGCTGTCAGCATCGAATACAGTGTCCAACCGTGTTTATGTGGTTAATGTTCTGAGCGATATTCCCCAAATATCAATCTTAATCGTAGAGAATAACAGGAGGAAAACAAAATGGCAAATATTAAATCTGCAAAAAAGAGAATTAAAGTAATTTCTAAAAAAACATTAAGAAACAAAATGATTAAATCTAGCACAAAATCAGCAATCAAAAAAGTTATTGTAGCAGCAAATGCTGGCGATAAAGCCGCTGCAACAGCTGCTTTAACAGGAGCAATTTCTGCAATCGACAGAGCATATACAAAAGGAATTTTCCATAAAAATGCAGCTGCTAGAAAAAAATCTTCTTTAGTGAAACTTGTAAACAAACTTGCTTAATTAATTGTGTTAAAAAAACGCTTGATACTTGATCAGGCGTTTTTTTTGTAAGATTTCTTCCCCTCTATTTCACTTTTGAGCTCAGTATTGTTCCTCCTCCAACTACAAAATCACCATCATATAACACCACTGCTTGGCCCGGCGTTATCGCTCTTTGAGGGACATCAAAAATAATTTCTACCTTGTTCTCCTCTAACATTCTTACTGTACAATCCGCTTTTTTGGCACTATAGCGTATTTTAGCTTGAAACCTCATCTCTCCCTGAATTTTATCAACTGCCATAAAATTAAAATTATCTGCAATCAACCTGCTATGAAAAAGATCATCATTAGTCCCTAAAATCACCTGATTACGTACAGCATTAATTTTATTTACATACATCGGACTACCAAAGGCAATCCCTAGCCCTTTTCTCTGTCCTACAGTGTATCGAATAATCCCCTCATGCATACCTAAAATAGTACCTGCAACATCAACAAACTTTCCTGTTGGGAACTTATGACCTACTGCATTTTCAATATAACTGACATAATCATGATCTGGAATAAAGCATATTTCCTGACTATCCGGTTTATCTGCAACTTTAAGACCAATCTGTTTGGCAATTTCTCTAACCTGATCTTTTTCATATGAGCCTAACAGCATTTTTGTATGGGATAACTGTTCCTGTGTTAAATTATAAAGAACGTAAGTCTGATCTTTTCGATCAGATTGTGCCTGACTTAAACAAAATCTCCCTGTTGTAGGATACTGAGTAATTTTTGCATAATGCCCTGTTGCAATCATGTCTATCCCCAATTCCTTTGCCTTATTCATAAGGGCTTCCCATTTTATTTTTCTATTGCACATAACGCATGGGTTTGGAGTTCTGCCATGTTCATATTCCGAAATAAAATATTGGATCACTTCTTTTTTAAATTCTTTTTCAAAATCTACTGTCAAATGCTTTATTCCTAATTTTTCAGCAACCATGGCCGCATCTTGCACAATTTGAGTTTCCTCTGCCTTTTGAGGCCATATATTCATTGTCACACCATAAACGTCATATCCTTGTTCCTTTAATAAATATGCTGATACCGAGCTATCTACACCACCAGACATTCCAATTACAATTTTCTTATTTATCATTTTATTTCCTTTCTTGTTAAAATTATTCAGTATAAATCTTGCTTTTCCTCAAACAATACCAATATATTTTAGAATACTCTATGTCCATTATATTCGTCAATGGTATTTCCTTCTGACAACTTTGAATAGAACTGCAAAAATATTGCTTTTTATTCAGTATCGTGACATTCTTATGCATTACCACCATTGCTATTTTTTAAAGGTATTATGATAGTAATTAAGGCAAATTTCTCCATGAACTGTCATATATCACAGATTTTTCAGTTTTTATGACACGTATTAACAATGCTTGTTTTCTGTCTAGCTTAGAATAATATTTCGCTTTTTATGACAGACACTTTAAAAATTTCATGTTTATAAATATAATAGTAAAGAATAGGACATTCTGATAACACGTTTATTACTTTATCCATTGAGGTGGCTATATGGAATTTAAAGACAGATTAAGATCCTTGAGAAAAGAAAGAAAATTAACACAAGGTGTACTAGCCCAAGAACTCAACTATGGCTACACAGCAATTTCTAATTATGAGTCTGGACGAAATGAACCTTCTATTACAGATTTAAAAAAAATAGCACGCTTTTTTGACGTATCTCTGGATTATCTGCTTTGTATTAACGATATACGAAATCCGTATAATGAAGATAACTCAAAAGCCTTATTTTTAGACGGTATTAGAAGTTCTTGCGAAGAATTAAATAACGAAAGCAGAGAAGAACTTGTTTTGTTTATTGATTGGTTGGTTGAAAAACAAAATAAGAAAAAGCCTTCTGTGAGCTTAGGACGCATTGCTCAAGAAACCGAACCATACACCAGATAAATTAGCTTCCACTTGTTGATTCAAAAAAACGGTAAGACTACCACAGCCTTTACCGTTTTTCTTTTATTTAATTACTTTTCTTAAAAAGTGCCTTGACACAACCATAAGTATGATCAGAATCAGTAGTATTCCTCTAAACTTTATATTAAAAACAAAACTTGAACTTATCATCTCAAAAACCTGAAGCGCTACATAAAAAAGACATACCACAATCAGTCCTGTTTTTAAATAAAAATCATATCGTTCTTTCATTTTCTATCCTCGCAATTAATCTTATACTTTGATCCATTTAAGACTTTCCAGATCATGGGCGATCACAGATCGTTTTAGTTTTTCCGAAAATCGACCACTTAAAATATCTGATCGATCTAATAATTCCACACCCATTTCTTCTGCTCTATAATATGTACCAGTTTTATCATTTTTTTCGTTCCCGAAGGTCACAATAATACATTTTGAAAACCAACCACCTAAACGTTTTTTCTCAATCACAAGCTCATTAATAGCTGCACTGTCAGCAGGACGAAGTTTACATGAAATAAATATTGGCATTGACTTATGCATTGCGATCACATCTATTTCATTACCTGCAATATTCATCCCATTATAAGCATTCCAATCGATCATTGCACCCAACACAACGTCATCAAATATTCCGCATTGTCTAGCATTGATATATACAAATAGTTCCAGCCAAACTCCAAAATTAATCATATACTGACGTATTGTCGGATTCTCAAAAGAGAATTCAATACCTTCTTTTGTAACACATAAGTTTTTAATAAACCCTAATTTTTGAAATTGAAACAGCATATTAACATCAGGACTATAGCTTCTTCCTCTAGCACGAAAAATCACCATTTTTCTTTTCATATAAGTCTCTTGAGATGGTACATCTGCCATAGCCGTCTGCAAATACGCACATGTATTTCTCCACTGTGAAAGATTTTTAAAAATATAATGACTCATAGATAAAATACGGTTAAAATCTTCCGGATGAGGCGCTTTATGAGAATTCCCCATAAATTTTGCGCCTCTCGCATCAACGAAATCTTCCAGCGATAAATAAGGCGTACGAATCTTTTCATCCGAATGAAAGATATCTCTCATCTCATTGCGGATAATATCCGTATAATACATTTTAACCTTGCACTCTATCGCTGCGCGGGCAGTCCCAATAATCATCAACTCGCTACCGCCATTTAAATCAATCACACATTCACCAAATTCAGAAACAATTTCTTTTACAGTCTCATAGATTCCTCTTGTATCCATAATGTCTACAGGCACTGTTTTTACAATAATATCTGACCGATGCCTACGAAAACATTTCTCCAATCCTCGAAATCTTGTCTCATCCCGCATCTCTTTATCATATAAATAAATAACCTGATCTGGTAATAAAGTCAGTACCCCCAAAATATTTTTTACAGCATCTTTATCATATAATTCAATCAGAGTCACGGGTCTCCCCCCTCTCTTATTAATTATTCAACAATCTTTTCCTCCTCAAAAACCACATGGTCTTTATTATCCTTTTTCGTCTTTCCTTTTGTAAAAATTTCACCAAAATTCAAATGCTCTACTACTCCAGGAGCCATATCGATCAGTTTATTGACTGCATTTTGATTCTTAATATTAATGAGCTGAACATTTCCATGAATAATCGCAATAATTGCACTAGGTGTAATTTTAGCTCCCATACCTGCTGCTCCACCATCTTTTATACCATTACCAGCACCAGCGCCTACAGCCACTTCAATAATTGGAACCAATACAATCTCACCGATTGTAATTGCCTCACCTATAACAGTTTTTGTACTGATAAGCTCCTCAGCCTTACTAAATAGTACGTCCAAGTTATTCCCAAGATTATTTGCCATCTTTCTCACCATTGCCTTTCAAATATAATAAAATAATATCTCGTACCTCTTTTGTGATGGCATATCTTATAATAGAAATTAGAATGCCACCGATTGTAACCTTTCCTTTTATCTTGCAGATACCTTCTATTCTACTGTTGCAAAAATCACCCTGAACAACAATATTGCCATTGCTAAGGCCATAAAGAATTGCACCTAATCCTAAAACTTCTCCTGTCAAAGATGGATCTTCAAAACCTACTGTTAATTTGGCCTCCAAATATCGTGGTCTAATTTGATGAAGCAAAGATTTTATGAGGTGAACTGTATGCTTAAATAACTTTTTCTTTTTCTCCATAGGCATATGAAGAAAGTATTCAGCATTTAACTTCTCATCTTTTTCTCCATCTTGACTGGCCTCTTTCTTCTTTTCAAATTCATCTTCCGGTATCGACTCCATAGAAATCTTCCGAATCTGTACAGGCCTTTCTTCTAATTCCCTTTCTGCACTTTCTATTTTTTTAATCTGTTGTTTTTTAATTTTATTTTCATCTATAATTGACGTTTGACTTTTCTGAGAGAAATCTTTTTTGATTTCTTTTTTCTCAACTCTATTTTCTGTTACATTTGAGGTCTGTGGTCTTTCAGCACTTGTAAACAACGTTTCTTCTCTTGTCTGTCTTTCCTCGTCTTCTTTAAAAGGATAAAACCAAAGGATACGGAGAGTAAAGCAGTCTCTCTCTCCAAATTCTTTTTTCCCTTCGACAAGCTTTCCTAAATAATGAAAGGAAAAAAAACCTTCCATCGTTTCTTTTTTTTCCAAAAACAGTCGAAATGAAATTGGAAAAAATAATACCAGCAATAAAATCAGAATGCATAATAGAAATGTAAATCCTAAAACAATAGCAATCATTTTAAGTATACCAAGAAATATCTCCATCCGCATCACTTCACTTTCTTTTTCGATAAAGCAATGCCAGCTAGAGCGATTAAAAACATGATTAGCATTCCAAAACCGAATAATACACCAATTCTCAAGGCAGTATCTTCAAAAAAGCCTTGAGGCACCATGTTAATCAGTCTGCTTTCCGCCGGGTTTAAAATCCAGTCGTCATTTGTAAAAATTAATTCATGAAAAACCACAAAACTCTGATAGAAATTCTGGCTAATCAGTGCCGCGAGAGTAACTAATAATACTGTAACAAAAGCTACGATTGCTGCCATTACATGAAAAAAGATTCTTCCCAATCTACCTTTGATCAAAAACAAAAAAAGAAATCCACCACTTACAATTAATAACGTGCCTGATCTTACTTTTCTTCCTAAAACCATTAACTTCTGCACATCAACCATATGTCTTTTTTCCTTTTCATTAAAGAATTCTCTCTCTTCTCCTTCAATCTGAACTGCCATATCAAGAGTTTCTTCTTTCCCCTCTAAATAGCGCAACATATGGGTTGTAACTATTTGCAAAGAGTCCATGTCTATTCCAATTGTCTCTTCAACATGATATTTTTCATATTCGTTACGAAAATAATTGGGTTGCCGAAAGATAATAATATCCACAGATGTCAGCAGTAAACACAAAATAATCCCAAACACAATCACTACAGAAATTATGCCTTCAAGTATCTTTTCATTTACCACTTTTGTACCTCCTCACGGAGATTTCGAAAATCCCACATTTGTTCTGCCGCTTCTTCAAATATACGCATAACTAATTGTAGCGCTTCTTTCTTTCCAATAGAAATACCGACCACAAAATAATCCTTTTTCTGATTACGTTCTTTCACTAATTCTTCAGAAGAAAGTATTTCAAAATAATTCTTTTCGTTTGGAGACAGACAAACAAGAAAACAATCCAGCACAGGGATATTTCGACGCAGACTATATACAATGGTCGCCAGGTCGTTCATATCCTCTGCTGACCATATATTTTTTGCAAAACGCATGCCTGTCCTCCTTCCTAACAAACTACTAACAACATAAGACCTAATCTCACATACTTATAGTTTTTATTATATCAAAACCTATTACAAATGGAAACATAAAATTCCAGGATCTCTATTTCTTCTTACTGAAAATTTCCTTAATTGACATCAGCAAAAGAAATCCGCCAAAAAACTTCCTCAATACCTCTTCTTCCAAAATGGTGGCCGCAAAGGCTCCTGCCGCCGCTGAGAACAGTCCAGCTAAAATTACCGGCAATAAAACCTCTTTCCTTACATTACCTTTTTTCATATGAATAAAAAAGGCAACTGCGCCTGTTGGAATAAAATACAATAGATTAAGAAACTGCGCTTCATTTTGACTTAGTTCACATAAAAAAACAAGAGCTGGAATCAAAATTGTGCCCCCGCCAATTCCCATTCCACCTAAAATACCAGAAAAAAATCCTGCAACCATAACCCAAATCATAACAGCATCCTCACAGCAGCAACCGCCATAAATACACCGAAAATGCGATGTAGCCAAAGCGATGGTATTTTTTTTAGTATCTTTGCTCCAATTATGGAACCTGCTAAGCCAAAAAGTGTAAGCACACCTAAAGTCAGCCAATCCGTTCTACTTCCGCGATAATAATAAATAGCAGCAGATAAGGCACTTAAAGGAAGGATACATCCGATTGCCGTTCCATGAGCTTGGTGGGCTGCCACATTGGAAAATCGTTCAAGAAATGGCACTAAAATTGTTCCCCCGCCACTTCCAAAAAGGCCATTTGCCCCTCCTGTCAATAGTCCGGTCAGCACTAACTTTAACTTTTTCATAAAAAACACCTCCGGAATTTTTTACTATTTTTCCCGTGGAGGTGAGATTTATTCGTTTATTCCATTTTTGTGGTAATCACAATATTCTGATAAAACACAAACCATACATTGTGGTCTACGAGCAATACAAACTTTGCGCCCATGACTGATAATTTGTGTATTATATCGAATCCAATGATCTTTAGGCAGTAGTTCCATCAGATCAAACTCAATTTTTACAGGACTGGCATTCTGTGTTAGGCCCAACAATCTTGAAACTCTTTTCACATGAGTGTCCACCACGATACTTTCAATTCCATAGATGTTTCCCCTCACAACATTTGCTGTCTTTCTGCCAACCCCAGGCAATGCTGTTAAACACTCAATTGCTTCCGGTACTTGCCCGCCATATTGACTTAATAGTATTTGGGCACACGCAATTATATTTTTTGCCTTGTTGTGATAGAATCCGGTAGAACGTACTTCTTGCTCCATTTGATTAAGATCAGCACTGGCAAACTCATGTAATGTTGGATATTTTTGAAACAATGTACTTGTAACAAGATTTACTCTATCATCTGTGCATTGCGCACTTAAAATTGTCGCAAATAATAACTGCCAAGAAGTCTCATAATGCAAAAAACATTTTACCTCGCCATATTCCTCATCCAGTTTGGCTAAAATACCTGAGACTTTTGTTCTTAAATCCATTTCTATCCCTCCCGCAACGGCACTTCGATCCAGGTACCATGCCCAAACATTGCATCCCGATCTCTGTAATCAAAAATCGCGGCAGTCGTTTTCTCTAACACTTTTCCAGTCTTACAGTATAAACTTATGTCAAACGAAAAAATTTCTCCATGACACATTCTGTTTAACTGAGCTGGTGTGTAGTCTTCCATCTTGTTTTCTTTTCGGAACTCAGGGTTGTTATAATAATAACGAAATAAACCTTTTCTTTCCTCAGTTTTTGGTTCAATAAAACATGATGGAATATTCTTCATAGGATCACAACAGTAGATATCAAATCTCAGAAGATCCCTCGTTATCTGTTCCACCATAGATCCAAAGTTTTGACTTTTTATAAATGAAAAAAGAATCTCATATAACTCCATTTTTCCATGCTGTACTATATGATGTCCATGTTCTACCCAATAGCTTGCAAAAGTTTCATAAAAACGAAATGGGCTTTGAAATAGACGAACAAAATATAGCAGACTATGCCATGCTTTCCCTGAATTGTAATATAATTCAATCATTTCTTCAATTCCTTTCAGGAGAAGCATTTCTTTAAAAGAAATCTCTTTTGTATACAATACCTCATAAGGAGCTTCCTCACGGTAAACAATGCCATATCGGTCACTATCTCGCCGCAACCCTGAACCTTTCAAAAGTTTTAAAAAGCCGAGCTGAAACTGCTGAGGCCTTAATTCATATACATCATTAAAGGAACGACCAAAGCTTTCATAGTCTTCATAGGGAAGTCCAGCAATTAAATCCAAATGCACATGAATATTACCAAGCTCATAAACCTGCATCACTTTTTGACGTGTAGTTTGAAAAGATGTATTCCGTTTTACCGCGTGAATAGTCTCTGAATTGGTTGATTGCACTCCAATCTCAAATTGAAAAAGGCCTGGTCTTGCATTTTTCAATACTGCAATCGTCTCATCATCTAAAAGATCCGCAGTAATTTCCATATGAAAATTTGTTATGCCATTATCGTTTTCCATCAGATAACGCCAAATTTCTAAAGCATGATTTTTGTTACAATTAAAGGTCCTGTCCACAAATTTTACTTGTCGCACATGATGATCTAAAAAAAACTTTAAATCCTTTTTACAGCGAGACTCTGATAAAAATCGCACCCCTTTGTCAACAGAAGACAGGCAGTACTGACATTGATAAGGACAGCCTCTCTGTGTTTCATAATATATAATCCTGTTCTCCAATCCTGTTAAATTCTCATAGATAAACGGCAGATCATTCAAAGAAATTGGGTCTCTCAGAGGATTTTCTGTAATAAAATTCCCTTTTCTCCATGTGACTCCACAGATATGAGAGAGGTCATATTCTTTTTGCAGGAAACACCCCATTACCTCTTGGAATGTTGATTCACCTTCCCCTCGAATCACAAACTCTACATCGGGATTTTCACTAAGTACTTTCTTTGCATCAAAAGAGACTTCTGGTCCGCCCCAAAAAATTCGAATTTTAGGAAGTACTTTTTTTAGATTTTTCGTAATTCGGCGTATTTCGTTTATATTCCAAAGATAGCAGGAAAATCCAACAACTTCTGGATTTCTAATAAAAATATCCTGTAAAATAAAATCCTCCTGTTGATTGATTGTATACTCAGAAAGTTCTATATAATCTTTGTATTCTTTTGCATATGCATACAGGCATCGCAGGGCTAATGACGAATGAATAAATTTTGCATTTAAAGCAACTAAAAGTACCTTCACCTTTATCTCCTATCTTATTTTCCAAATAAGTCTCTTTATTTCATAAAACCTGCCTAATGAAACAGACATCAACTGAATCCAATAGCAGTTGTCGCCATCATTATACAAAATGCTTTATAAAAAATCAATCTCAACTGCCATTGTTTCCATAATGATTTCTCTGCTGCAATCCGTTATAATGAAATAAACTGTTTATATTTTTAGGAGGAGAATATGAAAAAGAATATAGCAAAAACATACTGGGACATTTTCGCCTTGGAGATTCGCCCCAGGCTTCAGGCAATCGACATCTTTTTAAAAACGGAGATTCCACCCTATGATACCTGTAAAGCCGCAAAATTACTAGATATTGACGAAGAGGATATAAAAAAATATCTATTGGAAAATAAAGAAACTTTAGATAAAACAACTTTTTTAATCCTCATGAAACAAGGTAACAGTGAACTTTGCCGTATGTTTCGACGTGAATTGTCCCGTGGCACACCAAAAACTTATGAACCATATGATATTTCTTACATATACAACATTGATATGGATTTGGTCCTAGACGCCTGTGGAAAGCTCGGAATAAGACAAATTCCACAAGGAAGAATCCATGAAATTCTGCAATTAATTCCTGTTCCTATTGAATAAAGCTGTGTAACAAATTGACTCTGCAATTTCATTTGCAACAGACTCACTTAAAAGATATGTTATCACCTTTAAAGAAAAATCTATGGCCGTTCCTACGCCTCTGGAAGTTATAATATTATCTGAAATACTGACTGGATCTGTTGAAATCTCTGCTTCTTTTAGCAAATATTCCATCCCCGGATAACAACTAGCCTTTTTTCCTTTCAGTAATCCAAGACGCCCTAGAATCGTAGGAGCGGCACATATAGCTGCTATTAGTTTTCCATCCTTTTGAAATTTAGAAACCTGCCTGCACACGCCTTGGTGCGAATACAAATTTTCATATCCAGGTGCTCCGCCTGGGAGCACGATTCCATCAAACTCCTTCACATCCCCCTCTGTCCACACTTCATCGGCAACAACAGAAATTCCATGGGCTCCCTTGACAATCAAATCAGAACTTATAGACATAACTCTCACTTCAATCTTACTACGTCTGAGTAAATCTACTACAGTCAGAGCTTCTACTTCCTCAAATCCTTCCGCAAGATATAGCAGTACACGTTTTCCCATAAAACATATTCTCTCCTCTCACATGTTTAAAAAGAATTATACCATAACTTCAAAAAAAGCGTATACTAAAAGTGAAAGGAGGAACTCTATTTGGAAATCGAAAAAAAGTATTTATGTACAGAAATTCCATTTCAGCTTCAAAACTATACATTTGCAGAAATTGAGCAGTCATATATCAGCGTTCAACCTATCATACGTCTTCGAAAACATAATACCGATTACTTTCTAACAGTCAAAGGAAAAGGTGCTATTGTTCGTGAAGAATTTGAACTGCCGTTGTCAGCACAGGAATATTACAGTTTATTAAAAAAAGCAGAAACCCCTAAAGTTTTAAAAACACGATATTTTATTCCTTTGCCCAATCACCTAACCGCTGAACTTGATGTTTATAAAGGTGTTCTTAATGGACTGATAACAGTAGAGGTCGAATTTCCTACTATCGAAGCAACATCACAATTTACACCTCCCCAATGGTTTGGCCTAGACATTTCTAAGGATCACCGGTATAAAAATGTAAACTTGGCGCAATATGGAAAACCAACAGAATAAATCTGATCGCCTGACAAAATCTGTCAGGCCTTTTCTTTTTATAAAGAAGATTTATTTTATTTTTCAAATATATAAAAAAAGATTATTCCTTTTTTCTATTTTTTTCATTTTTGTGTGACAGCGTAAAATCTAATTTTTTTACAAATTTCTTCATTTTTCTTTAAAATCTGGAAAACACCGTTGCGATATTTTGCGATATTTACCGATATTTTGCGATATTTACCGATATTTCCTATGTTGCATAATAAAATATCATGGATTATAATAAACTCACTTGCTAATATTCAAAATAAAATGAAAAAAAATAACTTAAAAGGTGGAGGGATTAGTTTTGAATCAAACTAAAATAAAAATTGTATTGGCGGATGATAATAAGGATTTTTGTGATGCTGTGGTAAGTTTTATCAATAAACAAGAAGATATGGAAATTGCCGCTGTCTGTTATGATGGTGCCGAAGTCTATCGTAAAATTCGTGAACTTAATCCACAAATAGCCATTATAGATAGTATTATGCCTAGATTGGACGGGCTTGGGGTATTAGAAAAACTGAAATCTGAGGAAAACTTAGTTCCTCGTCCTGTATGTATTATGCTTTCTTCTATCAACCAGGAAAAGATTACACAACGTGCTTTGGAACTTGGCGCAGAATATTACATGATTAAGCCTTTTGATATGGAAAGTTTGGCATTACGCATCCGCCAATTAAAAAATGATTTAACTCCAAACAACACAAATCATGAAACTTTTCTTTTCTCTCGACCTTCTTCCGCTGCACATTCTCAAGAGTATGATCTGGAAACGAAAGTCACAAATATTTTACATGAAATCGGTGTACCAGCACATATCCGTGGCTACCATTATATGAGAGAAGCTATTATTATGAGTGTTAATGATATGGATGTATTAAACTATATTACTAAAGAACTTTATCCTTCCATAGCAAAAAAATGTAACACAACTCCTTCCCGTGTAGAACGTGCTATTCGTCACGCCATTGAAGTAGCATGGAATAGAGGTAAAATTGAGGCTATTGATACACTTTTCGGCTATACAATTAATAATCATAAAGGCAAGCCTACAAATAGTGAGTTTATTGCTTTAATTGCTGATAGATTAAGACTTGAGCAAAAAGCCAGCTAACTTTTCTTGTTGTATAAAATATGCCTCCCTTAAATTATTAATGCATTCAAGAGCTAAGTTTTGACTGACAACGATAACAAAATTTCGTTTTAAGCACTAAGATGAGATAATTAAAAGAGATAGGGTCTAAAACTTCCTATCTCTTTTAACTGTTTCATACTCTCTTTCTGGCATAAACTTTTCTAGAATATCTGTAAGTAGTAATCATCACAACAAATAATTGCACTTATTTCACAAGTTTTTCATAAATTTCCAAAGAGTATGCTGCTTTCTTTCATCTGATCGTTTATTTGATATAAAATTGACAGTGACGACCATCCTGCCAGTAAAATATACAATATAAGTAAAATTAATACTAACATCAACATATCGATCAATTTTGTATCAAAAATTTTTTCTTGTTACAATTCCCAAAATACTTATATTTTCTATCCCTTTTGGTCATTTTCTATATTTCATAACCCCTCCAATACAAACTTAAGCCTCTATGCTGTTTAAAATCACCTCTACATCAATACTTTTTTTAGAATAAAAGTTTATCTCGTTTTTTCATAAAAGTCTAGAACGTCATAGTGGTTATCTATTCATCTTTATTTTATAGGCACTTCATGATATTTTCCCCTATTTTTTTCACAACTATTTATCAACCTCTGAATAGTTAAACAGTTATAATAAGTTTTTAAAAATAATATGTAAAGGAGCAGCATACAAAAAATGAACAAAAGAAAATTAATGAAAACAAAAAAACTTTCCACAACTCTGATTATATTTTCTGTAATAACATTAGTAATTCTAAATTTAATTTCTGCATTTTTAATGAGCTTTATTACGGGTACAGGAATGAACAAAAAACAAGATGCTTTTCTTCAACAGACAACAACAAGTGCTCAAAAACAGACAGAACAATTTGTAGAAAAGTATATTGATATAACAGAAATGTTGGCTTATGACGATCAACTCCAAACAACTCTCCATATAAATACGTCAGAAGAACGTATCTCAGATACACCGAATTTTCAAAATGTAATTACCACGCTACAAAAAGCGATTGAAAAATATCCTGATATTTTAGGCATCGGTTTTGGAAGCCTTTCTGAAGATTATCTATATACCCAAGAAGGTAAGCGTCTTGATGTTGTATTAAGTGAGCGCCCATATTTTAGTCAAGCAAGTAAAGGCACTTTTGTAACCCAACCGTATATTGATACACTCACCGGAGAAATGTGCGTCTCCGTAACAACACCTGTAAAAGATCAAGAAACAATTGTTGGCATCTTAATTTTAGATTTGAAGTTAACACAGATTTCAGATTTTCTGGATGATATGTCCTTTGGTAATTCAGGCCACATTATTTTACTTTCAGCAGACAACACCATTATTGGATACGAAAATCATGATATGATAGGAAAAAGCTTTTTGGATCTTGGAATTTCTGGAGACATAGTAACAGAATTAGATTCTATTACAGAGGATGTTATTCAATATGATTTAAATAATGAATCAAAAGTCGGTATTATGATGGAGTTGACAAATGGCGGTTGGAAACTACTCTCTTCTATGTCAAGTGTAGAATATAATGCCCAAACTGTTAAAACTGTTATGTACCTTGTTTTTCTTCTTTTCTTAAGCACAATAATTGTAGCAATTGCTATGCATATAGTGATTACCAAAAAACTACAGCCTATTCAAGAAGTCAACAACGGTTTGAAAAAAATGAGTGATGGTAATTTAGAAGTTACCATCAATTATCATGGAGATGATGAAATTGGAGAAATGGCAGCTTCAATGAGAAATTGCCTGCAAAATCTGTCTTCTTATGTAAAAGAAATTGACTCTATCATGGAAAAACTGGCGCAAGGCGACTTGACTGTAACATCTGACTTAGAATTCAAAGGAGATTTTGTCCCAATTCAACAAGCTATCTTCAAATTTATTGATAAACTAACACAGCTGATGACTAGTATTTTCCAAGCATCTGAACAGGTGTCATCCGGTTCTGAACAAGTTTCTTCTGGTTCCCAGGCATTAGCCCAAGGCGCTACCGAACAGGCCTCTTCTGTAGAAGAATTAGCAGCTACCATTACGGCTCTTTCAGAAATTGTAAAATCCAACTCTGATATGGCCCAAATGGCCAATCAAAATGCATCACGCGTAAACAGTGAAATTGAGGAAAGTGGTATAAAAATGACTCAGTCATTAGAGCTGATGGAAGATATTCGTTCCAGTGCAAATAAAGTGAGTGGGATTGTAAAGACAATTGAAGATATTGCATTCCAAACAAATATTCTTGCACTGAATGCAGCTGTCGAAGCTGCACGCGCAGGGCAGGCCGGCAAAGGATTTGCTGTAGTCGCAGATGAAGTTCGTAATCTTGCGGCAAAATCTGCAGAAGCTTCTAAAGCGACCACAGATTTAATTGGAAGTATGTTGTCCGCAATAGAAAATGGTAGCTCAAGTATGCGAGGAACAAAACAATATATGGATAATGTCGTAACTGAATCAGAAGAGGTGACTACCGCTTTCCATAAAATTTCTGAAGCATCTAAACAGCAGGCTACTTCCATTTCTCAAGTTACACAGGGAATCGACCAAATTTCTAGCGTTGTACAGACAAACTCTGCAACAGCTGAACAAAGTGCCGCAGCCAGTGAAGAACTCTCAAGTCAGGCTCAAATGTTAAGAGATTTGGTAAGTCAGTTCAAACTTCATCAAACACCAAATACGATAAATAATGTAGTTAACTTTGAAAAAACTCTAAATAATACATATCCTTTCTCTGAAGATAAATATTAAACATAAAAACAGGCGATAACCAAAAAGGTTACCGCCTGTTCTATATCAAATAAATCTATTTTAGGTTAAGACTCCTAATCAAAATTATAATTCTTCTTACGAACAGAATTAATTAAATGAATCATTGGTATCCCTGCTTTATCTACATGAATAAATACATTGACACCATAGGCTTCCCTGACAGATTCCTCTGTAATCACATCAATTGGCGCTCCGCTTTTATAAACTTTTCCATGATTTAACAATATAAGCTGGTCAGAAAATCGGCTAGCCATATTTAAATCATGTAGAATGAGAAGAGTTGTTACATCTTTCTTTTTTGTGTAGGCCCTTACTAATTCCAAAACTTCAAGTTCATTTTGAATATCCAAATTTGCTGTTGGCTCGTCTAAAATCAATACCTTCGGTTCTTTCACTATAGTCTGTGCTAATCCGACCACACGCCTTTGCCCTCCGCTTAAAGCAAAAAATGGTCGCTCTGCCAAATACTCAATCTCCAATTGCTTCATCACTGACCATACTCTATTAACCTCTGATTTATCAACTTTCAGATGCAGATGGTGCATCCTTCCAAGCATAATTACTTCAAATACAGTAAGGGAAGATAAAAATGAATTTTCCTGTGGCAGATAGCCAATTTTTTTCATCAAGTCTTTCTTCTGAAAACTCATTATATTTTTTTCATCTAGTAAAACTTCGCCCTGTGCATGTAATACACCCAAAATAGACTTTACTAAAGTAGATTTTCCTGCTCCATTAGCGCCAATCAAACTTGTTATTTCTGACTGCTTTGCAGAAAAGCTGATATTATTTAACACCGGATGGGAGGCTTTCGGATATGTAAAGCTAATATGATTTATATTGATATCCATCACACATCTCCCTTCCTTGTTTTCATTACAAGCACAAAGAAAAATGGTACACCAATCACGGATGTAATAATACCAATCGGATATATTGTTCCAGGCACAATTACTTTACTTATAATAGAAGATGTTGATAGGATTGCCGCACCGCAAACTGCAGAAACAGGGATATAAAATCGTTGATCCTCTCCCACAAGCATTCGAGCAATATGCGGTCCAGCAAGCCCTACAAATCCAATTGTCCCTGTAAAACATACTGCCACAGCCGCTAACATAGAGATGATAAAAAACGCTTTTAGCTTCATTCGTTCCACATTGATCCCAAGACTATCCGCTTTTTCATCCCCCATCAACAGTGCTGTGTATTTCCAAGAATCCTTCATAATAAACGGAATACATACCGCCGTGATCAAAACTGTAATAAAAAGTTTCCCCCATGTAGACTTTTGAAGACTTCCAAATGTCCAAAATACAATGCTTTGAATTTGAGTTTCAGACGCTCCATATTGTATGAGAGCCTGTAGAGACTGAAAAAGGAACAATAAGGCAATACCAGCAAGTACCATAGAATTTGTTGACATTCCTCCCGACCTTCCCATCCCATAAATCAATAAACAGATAAGAAAGGAAAATAAAAACGCAGATAATGAAACGCCAATTTCTCCCCATCCCATAACAATGGCAAGGGATGCTCCGAATGCTGAACCTGCGCCTACACCCAACGTATAAGGACTTGCAAGCGGGTTATGCAAAATAGTCTGCATAACCGCTCCTGAAGTTCCCAAAGCAATTCCTATTGTGAGTGCCATAATAGCAATAGGAATTCGCATACTCCATACAATAACATATGTGGTTTCCACTGCGTTCTTTGGATGAAAGATACACTTTAAAACTTCCTCTATAGGGAGCATTGCTGCACCTGTCATTGTGTCCAATATAAATGTAATACAACAAAAAACGATAAATCCCAATAACACAGCAATTTTTTTATAATTTATTTTAGAATAGATATAATATCCACTGTTTTTTTCTATTTTTTGTTTTTGTTCATTCATCTTTAATCCTCTTTAAAATCTTACTCATCTAGTGATATTGTCCACACACCTTCTAGTTCAACAGGCATGTACTTTTCAAAGAATACTTGAAGATTTTCTTCTGGATTCACGTCCTCAAATAATTCTGGATGTATTTGCTTTGCCACAAACTGCGTTCCAGCAAAGTCAAAAATGTGCCTTGATAAGTCATGATACAATGCACTCATTCTTTTATTTTTAACTGCATTTAAACTATTCCAACCATCTCTATTCTGATACGCTTCAAGCACCTTTAGCGCCTTTTGCTTATCTGCGCCGTAGCCTAATACAATGTTATCATCGATATCTGTCTGTGGACTTGCAGTAAATATAACAATATCAGGGTTAGAAGCTATCACCTGCTCTGGTGCAACATCAACACTGTTCCCTTCAGAAAGGTCTGCTGCAATATTTTCTCCCCCACAGGTTTTAATTAAAGCGCCCCACATTTTATTGCTCCAGGAATTTCCATAAGTATTCACGCCACGGCTAAACTCCATATATACCTTTGGTTTTGGTGTATCAGGTCCAAGCGTTTTAATTCTATCTGTTACCAAGTTCATCTGTTTCTCATAAAAATCCGCAATTTCTTCCGCTCGCTCTTTTTGTCCCATAATTTCGCCTAATAGAATTGTACTTCTACGGTGCATATCTATTGTCTGATTGTGATAATTTATGAATGCCACTTGAATTCCTGCTTCTGAAAGTCTATCAAGCTCTGTTTCCATCAAATCATAATTTACCGCTTGAGACATAATTACCACATCAGGATTCAAAGCAATAATTTTTTCTACACTGATATTTTCGTTATAGCCTACATCTGGCACATCTTTTAAATTTGGAAATGCCGTTGTGAATGTCTCCCATGCATCCTCACGTCTTCCTTCCCAATACTTATGGCTGAAACCAACAATTTTATCCACGCCTTCCTTTCCAGAAACTGCAAGATATTCTTCGATATTAAATGTAATAACAACCCTTTCAACATCTTTAGGAAGTATAATCGTCCGGTCGCAGACATCCGTTACTTCTATAGTCTCTATCGCCTGATTTTGTGATTCATCCTGTTCTTCTGCAGATGAAACCACACTTTTTTCAGTAGAATCAGTTTTCTGATTTTGCGCCTGGCATGCAGCCAACCCACAAGCAAGTAACAGAATTGATAGAACTGATAAAACCTTTGTAAACTTTGTTTTCATTTTTATTCCTCCTTAATTTTATAAATAACTTCAATTGTGCCTAGCCAATGGAACATTATTTTTTTATTTTTTACAAAAAAAATGCCATAAAAGAATTTCGAACATCGAAAATACCTTCATGGCATATAATTTTTTGCTATTTATGAAATAAATACTTTTAAAACCTACTGCTTCTTGCAGAATAATCTTTGATTATTCTACCATACATGTATAAGTTATGTCAATGAATTATAAAAAAGTTTACTGTCATCTTCCAAATTAAAACAAAATTATCAATCGAAATTTAAGGCAAATGTCTCTCAAAACCGAAATAGGCTATTATTCTGTCTTGTTGGTCGTCCGCCGCTTCCATCCATCCAAATATTAATCCCTGACATTCTCTCTTTCGGCTGTACAATCACAACCGCTTGGTTCTGCCATTCAAACATGTAAGACTCTCCAGACGCCTGTCCGATCAAGTTTTTCCATGAAAGATCTGTTTTAAATTGAGGGTCATCCCCTATCCAGCAAACCGTAGCATCTGGATCAGATGTTATTGTATATCCAGTCTCTCTATTACTTAATACAAATGGGTTACCATCACATAAAATCGCCACTTGAGCATTGTAATTTACTGCTTCAAGGGTTGATGTAGCAATACCTTTTTGAGAAATAATTCCCTGCGCCAAAAATCTGACACTATAGCGGCAATCATCTGTAAAAGCCAATAAATTTTCACTTTCGACAGAAAGTCTTTGTCCCTGCTGTAAATTTAAGACAACAACATGTTGAGCTTCATTAGCATAATATGTAACATTTTGTCCTGTGCTTTTCACTTTCATTAACGGTAAATTTTCTCCTGTAAACCGGCGGCCCAGTTGACCTAAAGCAGCTTGAAGCGGATTTCCTTGTGGTCCTAAAAGTACTTTCTCAAAAATATAATTTTTGCCTCCGTAGCTTTCTCCTCCCACAAATGCTCCTGCTTTACTAAAAAGTATCCCCTGTCCATCACAAGTCACTTTTAAAGTTAACTCATTTAGCACTTCCATACGTAACATTCCATACCTCTCCCCTTTCTTAACCAACATCTACTCCATATATCATACAGAGTTCGCTTAAATCCTGAGCCATTCCGTTTCCTATAGCGCTAAATTTCCACTGATTGTTATATTTATAAAGCTCGCCAACAACCATGGAGCATACTGTAGCATAATAATCTGTCAGATAAAATCTAATCAGCTCTTTATTTAAACTTTTGTCTACAACTCTGATATAAACATCACTAACATTACTAAAATTATATCCGTTTTCTAATGCTTCATTGATCGTTACAATAAACACAATCCTATCTACTTTTGAATCTACACGACTTAGCTTTATCTGTATTGTTTCAATATCACTACTTCCTTCTCTCATCTTTCCATCGCCATGATAAGTAACCGAGCCATCAGGAGATAGTTTTTGATTATAGAAAACAAACCAGTCATCTCCGATCACTTTTCCATTGTCCCCCAACAGAAAGGCTTCCACATCCAAATCATACCCCTTTCCATTCGGCTCTAAACTCCATCCAAAACCAATATCAATCAGGTCTAGACATCTATTTTCAGGAACCTCAAGTTTCACTTTCTGTCCTTTTTTTAGAATTAGGCTGCTTTCATTCTGTTCTGTATGTGTCCATTTCACATTGTTGTTGGGTTGACGCAAACCGGTATTATTCTGTACCGGTCTTTGCTGCACAGCTGCGGAGGATTGATTTGATTTCCAATGAGTATTCTGTTGCAAGCCATTTTTAGATATACGATTTAAGGAAGTGATCGTATCTAAGTCAATTCCTTGTCTCACATTATTAGGAATATCAAACATTTTTTGATCCCATCCTTTCGACATAAACTTACCTATTTTGTGTTAATTATACTATAGCCTATAATCTATTTCCATTAAGAAAATCAAACATTTTTGACTTAACTTTCTTTTCAATACTGATTCTATTTTAATTAATGTATCTCTGATTCAACAATGCCAAATAGTCATATTACACATAAAAAAAGAACTGCAAAAGGCAGCTCTCTTTTGATCTCTCTTTAAACAATTGTACTTTTTTAATAACATTGTAAAATCAGCCAAATATTTTCAAAATTTTTATTTCTTAAGTCATCTCTTAAAATATAAAAATAAATTCTTCCGCAGTCCCCAAACATCAACTCAAAATTATCTTTTTCAACTGTGTCAAGCTGGAACAGCAACATCCATTCTTTAGAATTTTCAACAAACTGTTTTTTCTCTTTTTCGGTCATATTTGGAAAGCCGCTACCTGTATAAATTCCTCTCCTGCCGCTCATTTCACATTCAGAAAGCATATCATTTTGGATAATATCCGCATACCCAAGAAGTTTTGTGATACACTCACTCTCATCATCTTCTGCAACAAACTTTTCTCTCTGGTTGCCATACTCCTCCCAATCTATATCTGTCTCATGATAAGAAGCATATTCACTCCAATCCGGAACATCTCCTCTATTTTTAAAACCAATTGGGATTTCAGGCATCCTATAATCCTCATCTAGGTCCTTGGGATATTCAGTGCTTTTTAGATTTTTACAATTTCCATCATAATAAAATACTTTTGCACATCCTTTGTCCTTTGGATCGTAGCCCCATCTTTGAGAACCTAGTTCGTAAAAAAAATATAGCATTCCTTTTACCGGCAGCTGCTTATCTGTATCATACTTAGATACCTCTTCGCAGTTAATCTGCACAAGAAAAGCCAATGGTCTTGATTTTACTTCCTTATCATCATATGTATCTGTAACAAAATATGGCCATTCAAAATCCTCAGGCAAATCTGGTTTGCCTCCAAACTTAGAGACACCTTTTACAGAAGAAATTTCTTTATCTATAAGAAAATTTATCTCTACAGTGTTCATTTTTGTATCTTGAAAAATCTGCTCTATTTTCATCAAAAACACCACCTTTTTATATACCTTTGATCCTAAAGAGTACTTCTATGTTCTATTGACTTTCTGCTCAGGTATTTAATGGGATATCAAACCAATCATCTTTCTCTGATATCAGCCATTCTAATCCTCTTCTACGCTCTACAACCACCTCAGGATTTAGATTGCCAATGGGCGTATCAGGGTTAAGTCTTTTTTCTGTACATGCCCAGTCATATCTGTAAAATAAATCTAACATATCCAATATTTCATCAACATCCCTAAGATGACATTGATGCTGAAACTCTTCTAATGTCTCACAACGACTAACTAAATCAATCGCTTTTTGGCAGTCACATATTTCGCTTGCATCAGAAATATCATCAATCAGATTTAAAGCCCATACAAGAGACCAATACGCTTCATATGTCCACGCAATATCAACTGCATCCTGCTCGCTATAACTTCCATCAAATAGCTTTCTTTCTTTTTCAATTAAATAATTATTCACACTGTACTTTTCTAGAAGTTTTGAAAACAGCTGCTTGCTTTCCTCATACTCCCCTTGTACAATATCACAGCTAAGCTGTATAGAAAGAAGACAAGTGACAGCACGTCTACAGATGTCTTCTATGCTTCTCAGTCTCACATCTTCTGCTGACTCTACTAGAGGAAGCCATTCATTATAGGCAATTCCCATTTCCTTTAGACGTTTTTCTGACTTATTTTTTCTTTCCTGACCAAAATCTCCCATAAGACGCCTCCTTTAAACTTCGTAATCTTTACTCTTTTGTATCACAGGAAATTTATCTAAAATCTCTCGATATCGAAAACACTCTTCTACATGATCATTTATAATACCACAAGCCTGTAAATGGGAGTACACCGTAATAGAACCAAGGTATTTGAATCCTCGCTTTTTTAAATCTTTGCTAATCTTATCTGATAGCCCATTTTTCGCAGGTATTTCACCTTTTTGATGCCCTATATAAAGTATAGTTTTGCCTTTGGAATAATTCCATAAATATTCACTGAATGTACCAAATTCTTCTCGAATTTTTCGGAAACATCGTGCATTATGAATGATCGCTCTAATTTTTCTTTCTGAATGTATCATTCCCTCTGTTTCCATAATACGTCGTACATCATTTTCTTCATATGTTGCTATTTTCTCAAAGTCAAAACTATCAAAACACTTTTGGAAAATCTCTCTTTTCTGCATCATCATATTACAGTTAAGACCAAACTTCATTACTTACATCATTAAATATTCAAAC
>JAGZLR010000080.1 GCA_018364635.1 Clostridiales bacterium
ACGGCGTTATTATGCCAGGTTTTTTTGATTGTCACAGCCATTTTCTTGCAGTTGCAAGAACTATCGATATGATAAATCTTGAAACTGCAACTAGCTTTGATGAGATAAAACAAAAACTTGAAGACTTTATGAAAGGAAATGAAGTTAAGCCTGGACAGTTTCTGATCGGATATGGTTATGACCATAACAAATTAGCAGAGGGCAGACATCCTGATCGTTTTTTTCTAGATAAAATTTCGACAAAACAGCCGATTTTAATTACCCACTGTTCTGGCCATATGGGTGTTGTAAATACAACAGCTCTCAGTTTTTTTGGAATTGATGAACAGGCAGAAGATCCTGTAGGAGGAAAATATGGGAGAGATGGTACAGGAAAACTGAATGGATACTTTGAAGAGCAAGCGTTTATGAGGATATCAAAAGCTGTACCGAGACCAACAATTAATAGGTTAATAAAAGGACTTCAAAAAGCTCAGCAACTATATTTTAGCTATGGTATCTGTTGTATACAAGAAGGAATGACTTTACAAAAAGATTTGGATTTATTAAAAAAGGCGGATGCAGATAGTATCTTTCAGGTGCCAATTGTCTATTATTTTGATCTTAAAACGATGTCGGCGGAAAAGAAACAAATTGTTTTAGAAGGAAAAAATTTGAAGTTTGGTGGATATAAGATATTTTTAGATGGTTCTCCGCAGTCACGGACTGCATGGATGACAGAGCCATATCGGGGACAAAAAAATGGTGGATATTCTATTTATACCGATGAAGAAGTAGTGGCATTTATGGAGACAGCAGCAAAAGACAGATCTCAGTTACTGGTACATGCAAATGGAGATGCTGCCTGTGAGCAGATGCTTCGATGTGGTGAGGCGTTGAAAGAAGAGATCAAAAATCTGCGTTTTGTTATGATACACAGTCAATTTGTTAGAAAGGATCAATTGGCGCGTATGAAGGTGCTGGGAATGATTCCATCTTTTTTTATTTCTCATATCATTCACTGGGGTGATGTACATCGAAAGAATTTGGGAGATCAGAGGGCGTTTTCTATGAGTCCAGCGTATTCTGCAAAGCAGTATGGTCTGGCATATACTTTCCATCAGGATTCGCCGGTAATAAAACCTGATATGATGGAGCTCATTTGGCAGGCTGTATTAAGAAAAGACGAAAAAGAGATAGTTTATAATTCTTCTGAGCAGTTATCGATTTATGATGCATTTTGTGGTATTACCAAAAACGGTGCTTGGCAATATGGAAAAGAGAGGACAAATGGTATTTTAAAAAAGGGGTATCAGGCAGACTTTGTTGTTCTTGACAAAGATCCTTGGAAGATTTCAATAGAGGACTTATCTACAATTAAAGTGATGGAAACTTTTATTCAAGGACGTAGTGTCTGGAAAAGAATGTAAGTCAAACAGCAGTCATATAAAAGACTGCTGTTTTTATATCGGGGGTGAAATAATGACAAAAAGAAAATTTGCTCTTGTATTCTCAGGAGGAGGAGGAAAAGGTGCGTATCAGATTGGCGTCTGGAAAGCTTTACGTAAGCTAAATGTGGAAAAAGATATTGCAGCAGTAAGTGGAGCTAGTGTTGGAGCACTTAACAGCATGTTATTTTTAACAAGAGATTTAGAAAAAGCAGAGGATATTTGGAGTAATATTTCACAAGAAAAGATACTATCTTTACATCCAAAGACATTGCTTAAAAATGTTACGGAAAATACTATATTAAATATAGATTTACAACAAGTAGTGCTAAACACAGCTTCTATATTTAATAACGGTATGTTTTCAAGACAAGGACTGGAAGAAATTATGAATGAAAATATCGATTTTAAAAGACTTTCGATTTCAGGAAGAAGATGTTTTGTGTCATGTGTAGATATTAAGGACAAGACAACAAAATATTTTGATATGTATCGTCGTACAGAAGAAGAAATGAAGAAGATATTATTGGCATCTTCTGCGATTCCTCTAGTGTATGAACCTGTGATTATTGATGGAAGAAGTTACGTGGATGGAGGTTTAATAGATAATATACCAATAGAACCTTTATACAAAATAGGGTATAGAAAGTTTATTATCGTTGATTTGGACAGTATAGACAGGATAGAGTATGAAAAATATCCAGAGTCTTGTTTCATTCGAATTGCCCTGAAAGATAACCCACTGGAACTGCTGAAAGGAACATTTGATTTTTCTAAAGAAGGAGCAAAACGACGCCTAGAGCAAGGGTACAATGATGGCATAAAGAAGTTAAAAAAGTTTTTGGAGCTGGATCAGGAAGAACAAAAGGTATTGAAAGGGAGGTACTACTATAGAAAAAACAGAGAGATCATCAATAAACTTCTTGACTTAATAACAGTCTATCCTATGGTAACAGAATATATGAAAGGCGAAAAAAAGGACACCTAAGGTGTCTTTTTTAAATTTATGGGAATGATTTAATTTTGTATTACATAGGGTTCAATCTCACCATCTGTGTGATTTAGCATAGTTTCAATGGTTTGCTGACTTTGTTTCAACAAAGATGTGATTTGTTCAATTTTCTTATCTGTAGTTCGAAAAACAGGAATCGTAATTCCGATTGCCGCGCGTATTTTCCCTTTTTTACGAAGTGGTAAAGCAAAACAGCGAATTTGTTCAGTTACTTCTTCAACTTCCTGTGCGATTTCTCCCTCTTTAATTTTCTGCAATTGTTGATATAACTCAGAAATAGATGTAATGCTGTTTTTGGTTAAAGCTTTCATTTGGCAGGAAAATATTTGACATAATTCTTCCTCTGTACAATCACAGAGTAAAGCTTTCCCTAAACTAACGCAATTTGCAGGTAGTCTAGTGCCAACGCCTGAAGCCATTCGCACTGGATGGGGAGAATCAACTTTACCGATATAAAGGACTTCATCACCATCAAGAATTCCTAGCTGGCTTGCCTCTCCACACTGGTTTACCAAGTGATTCATTTCTTCTATGACATATCGATAAAGATTTTTTCCTGTATTTAAAGTGGAACAGAGACCATATAAGCTAAGGCCTGGGCTATATTTTCCTAATTCAGTATTATATTCTAAGTATTTTTTGTTTTCTAATGTGTGAATCATTGGAAAAATGCTGCTTTTAGGTGCATGGATCATTTCCGCAATCTCACTCAAAGAAAGATTTTTACCGCTGTAGGTTATCAGTTCTAATATTTCTAGAACACGTTGTGTGGCTTTATGATGGTCAGCCATGGGATTCCTTCTTTCTCTATATCTATGATTAAGCTTAGTTTAACATAGATAACTATATTTTACAATGTATTTAAAAAACTAAAATGTATAGATTGTATACAATTTTTAGGTTTTCATTTCTTTTTTTTAACGATGTGCTGATTTGTATTAGAACTATGAATTGTGATTGACAGGATAAAGAAAAGGTGTTATCATGAATACAATGATTCGTAATAAAGAATATAGATTCGTAATAACGAATGAAACGATAAGGAGGCTAACTATGAACGCAAAGTTTTTGACACCGGTTGTAACAGCTTTTAATAAGTTTGGTAAATTAGATTATCAGGCAAATCAGAATATTTATGATTATTTAATTAATCATGGGATGGATGGCATTGTATTGATGGGTAGTACTGGTGAATTTTTTACCATGAGCATGGAACAAAAAAAAGAACTAATTCTTTTGGCAACAAGCTATATCAATAAAAGAATTCGTCTTCTGATTGGTGTAAGCTGTATGTCAGCATCAGAGACCATTGAACTTGCAAACTTTGCTCATGAAAATGGTGCAGATGGTGTGTTAGTTATTCCGCCATATTACTTTAGTCTTTCTGAAGAAAGTGTAGAATATTATTTTGATACAGTTGCAGACCGTACGGAAGCTGATATTTATATGTATAACTTCCCTGATAGGACAGGTTATGATATCTCACCAGATGTTGTGCTAAAATTAATTAGAAAACATAAAAACATTGTAGGATATAAAGATACAATCACAACACTAGATCATACAAGAGAACTAATCAAAAAAGTAAAACCTGAATTTCCTGATTTTGAGATTTATTCTGGATTTGATGATAATTTTGTTCATAATATTCTTTCTGGTGGTGATGGATGTATTGGTGGACTTTCAAATTTTGCTCCAGAAGTTTTTTCATCATGGACAAAGGCTGTGCGGGAAGAAAATTTGGAAGAGATATGCAAATATCAGAGAATAACAGATGAATTGACTACATTTTATAGTATTGGCAAACCTTTTATTCCTTATGTAAAAAAAGCAATGATTATGAGAGGAGTAAAAATGGAAGATTATTGTTCTATCCCATTTTTACCAGCTAATGATGCACAGACTAAAATTATAGAGGAAGTTTTAAAGAAAACAAATCTTATTTAAAATAATTTGTGGATACTACCACTTATTATAAATTAATTTACTACTCCTTATACATTTAGAAGACTCTTCAGTAATCCTCCTCTGAAGGGTCTTCTTTTTGTCCTATATAGAGTTTTTGCACATTTTAGAGGGATTTTTGTTTGATTTTATGTATATGCTATAAATAAGCTTTTAATTGCTCGTGTTTCATCTTAAAATAATTCTTTGTAGATCTAGTAAAATTTTATTATAATATATAATATTATATGATAAGCGTTTAGTGCGCGGAGGCGAGAACATGGTAAAAGGGTTTAATACAATTAGAAGGAAAGTTTCATTAATATACATAGGTTTTATTTCTTTATTAGGCATACTAGGGCTCGTTTCTTATTTTAGCATGACTGTTATTAGTCAATCTATATCAAGCTTAATTACTACAAATTACAATAGTATTGAACGTATCGGTATTATGAGTGATACGTTAAGAGAGCAAAACACAGATGTAATATTATATATTTTTGAGGATAATAGGGAGCAGTATACAAAAAACTTTAATCGCCTTATTGGAGACTTTACTTCTGCATATAAAAAAGAATATTCTACGATTATTATTCCATCAGAAATGGAAATGACAACAAATATTAAAAATTTTTATGATGAATATTGCGAAATGTTCAAAACAATTTTAGCATTTGACCTGACAGATCCCGATGAGGCTAGGGAGATGCAGGAGTACTACTATCGAGAGATGGTACCACAAGGGAATTTAGTGTTAAATGAACTCAATAAATTAAAAAAATCTAATGAAACTGCATTATTCGGAAGAAGAGATACTGTAAGCAGTCAAATGAATCAGACAATGCTTTTTATCATTGGTTTATTTATTCTAGCAATAGGTACTGTTTATTTTTCATGGAAGTTTTATGTAAATCGTTTGTTTCGACCTTTATACGAAATTACACAGAATATTCACTCTATTTGCCAAGGCAATCTAGTAAAGAAAACTGATTTGCCTCAGGAAGAGGAAGATGAACTTGGGCTTATGTCTAGAGAATTAAATGAAATGACAAGCCGCCTTGCTGAATTTGAACAGAGCACAATGGGCAGTCTGATGGAAGAAAGAAATCGAACTCTTGCCATTATACGAAGTATTGCGGAACCAATGATCATTTTGGACGAGCACTCCTGCATTACCATGTTGAATCAATCTTTTGAAGAAATGTTTCGTGTGTCTCAGGAGGAATGCTTAGGATATCATTTTTTAGAAGTCATATCTAACAGTGAAATGGCTGAGGATATTATGAAAATAAATTTCCGTTCAAGAGAGCCAAACAATAAAATTATTTATACACATTTAGATGGGAAAGAACGATATTTTAATATTATGTTATCCCCTGGAAGCTTTAGCGACGAAAAACGTTATACAATTATTGTTTTTTACGATATTACAGAACTAAAAATGCTGGAAAAAATGAAAACAGATTTTATTGCAACTATTTCTCATGAATTAAAGACACCTTTAACATCTATACTAATGGGATCGGATCTATTGATTGATCCAAGTTTGGGGTCTATTAATGAAGAGCAGAGAGAAATTATCAATACAATTAAAGATGATAGTGAAAGGCTTTGTACTTTAGTAAATGATTTGATGGAGCTATCAAAAATTGAGTCTTCAAACATGATTTATCAATTTTCCCCATGTGATATTCAAGAAGTATTGAAATCTTCTTTAAGTCAATTTTATCCTCAAGCAAAGAAAAAAGGGGTTAATTTACTTTTACATAGCGAAGAGAGTTTGCCCAGAATTATGGCTGATTTTTCAAAGTTAAAATGGGTGGTTAATAACTTAGTTTCTAATGCACTGAAGTATACTGGGGAGGGAGATAGTATTAAAGTATCTGCGATTTTGGATGCAGAAAGTAAGTCTATCCAAGTTTCAGTAGAAGACACTGGCGTTGGAATACCAGATGATTTTTTGGAAAAAATATTTGAAAAATATGTACAGGTAAAGGGTTGCGATATTGAAGTGAGAGGTACAGGTCTTGGCTTGGCTGTTTCAAAGGACATTATTATTGCTCATGGTGGCAAGATATGGTGTGAAAGTCAGCTACATCAAGGCAGTAAATTCATATTTTTGTTGCCGATTAGATAAGAGAGGGATGGGATTGTGAAAAAAGCATTGATTATAGATGATACAAAAAATATTCGTCTGATGTTAAGTAAATGTCTAGAATTAGACGGATATGAAGTGGAAATGGCAGAGAATGGAAAGAAAGGTCTAGAATTAATTAAGAATACACCTGCAGACTTAGTGTTTTTGGATATTAAATTGCCGGAAATGAGTGGAACAGAAGTTTTACGCAGAATTAGAAATATGGGAATCAATACCCCTGTAATTATTATCACAGCGTATCCTACTGTCAAAAATGCCGTTGATTGCGTGCAGATGGGAGCTATCACATATTTACAAAAACCATTTACTGCTGCAAGGCTGAAAAACGTGCTGAATGAATTAAATTTAGGAGAAGAATCTATAGAAGTGGATGCATTGATACGTGCTGAGGAGTACATGAAGGAAGGAAAATTGGTACAAGCAGAGGATGTAATAAAAAAAAGATTGGCAGAAGAGCCAGAGAATGCTCAATGTTATCGATTGTTAGGGGATTTATATGAAAAAAAAGGAGAGGGAAATAAAGCAAAAAAGTTCTTTGGTGCTGCTGCTCTTTTTGAAGATAGGTGATAATGAATTGTGAAAAATGCAAAGGTAGTATACTTTTGCATTTTTTATTTTTACACTATATTTCACAAAAACACAAAAACCCCTTGTCAAAACAGAAAAAACATGATAATATAACAACCGTGCTGTGAGGGAAGTAAAGACAGAGAAAAGATTTAGAAAAGAAAGTGAAAAAA
>JAGZLR010000081.1 GCA_018364635.1 Clostridiales bacterium
TATTATATAACAATTTATTTTGAGAAGTAATATAGACACGTTTTGTCTTTTCATCTCGAACAGGATGGTTTCCACCGTGGTGACCAAACTTCATTTTGGTTGTATCTCCACCCAGAGCAAGACAAATAATCTGGTTCCCCATACATACACCTGTCACAGGTATCCCTGTAGCAATCAATTTCTTCACCGTTTCGATAATTTCTGGCACATCCTTTGGATCGCCAGGTCCATTGGAAAGAAAAATACCATCTGGATTTACTGACAAAATCTCTTCGGCTGAAGTAAAGGCTGGAAATACAGTGAGACGGCAATTTCTCTTTTTAAAATCACGGAGCATTCCTTTTTTTGCCCCCATGTCAATAAAAGCAATATGCGTACCACTTCCAGATATCTCATATTTCTCCTTGCAAGTACATTCTCTAATGACATTATGATTATTTAATCCATTAATTTTTTGTGTAATTTGACTTGGTGTCAACTCACCTACTCTTGTGGTAATAATTCCGCGCATTGTACCATGATCTCTCAAAATTCTTGTTAATGCTCTGGTGTCAACACCTTCTAAGCCAATAATTTTATTTTGTTTCAAAAAACCATCTAAATCTAACTCACATCTCCAATTATTTGGATAATCGCATTTTTCCCTTACAATAAATCCTTTTAACCGTGGGCCGTCCGATTCCATATCATCTAAATTGATGCCATAGTTTCCAACTAAAGGATACGTCATGCAAACGAACTGTCCACAGTAGGATGGATCTGTCAAAAGCTCTTCATAACCAGTCATACCAGTATTAAATACAACTTCGCCTACGCTTTCTTTGATATATCCAAAAGCTTTTCCTACAAATCTAGCACCGTTTTCCAGGATTAACTCTGCTTTTACTGTTTTTTCTGTCATTATATACATCTCCTCAAATCAGCTTTCATTTCTAACACTGCATCTCTTGAAGCAAGAGCGAACTCTTTATCGCTATATTTTTCTCTATATGCCGGCTTTGTGTATGCCGCAATAATTCCACGAGATGAATTTACAATAGCTCCTAATCCATCTCTATCAAAGCATACAGATAAATCTTCTGCAGTTCCACCTTGTGCACCATAACCAGGAACCAAAAAAAATGTATGAGGCATCAGTTGTCTCAATTTTTTGGCCTGAGCAGGATGTGTTGCGCCAACAACAGCGCCAACACTGGAGTAGCCATAAGATCCAATCAGATCCTTCCCCCATTCTTCAGTTAAAAGTCCTACTTTTTCATATAAAGTCATGCCTCCGACATCAAGATCCTGAAGCTGACCACTATTGGGATTGGAAGTTTTAACAAGGACAAACATGCCCTTTTCATAGTTCTTACAGTCTGCCATATATGGCTCTATGGAATCCCATCCAAGATAAGGATTCAGCGTAATATAGTCCTCATGATAAATTTCATAAGATTGATCCTCGATTCTCACCTGACCGATATGGCCATGGGAATAGGATTCAGCAGTTGAAGCAATATCCCCTCTTTTTACATCTCCAATAACAATAAGACCTTTTTCTTTCGCATATTTTATTGTTCTAATATAACAGTCAAACCCTTCAGGTCCAAGCATCTCATACATTGCAACTTGGGGCTTTACCGCTGGAATTAAATCATAAGTAGCATCTATAATCTCTTTATTAAAAAGATAAAAACTTTCTGCAATTGCCTTTGGTGTTTTTCCATATTTTTCATAATTTTCGTTAAGAATAAACGATGGAAGGAAAGATACTCTTGGATCTAGCCCAACAACAGTAGGATTTTCTTTTTCTTTTATCTTTTCTATCAATTTATCAATAATCATGACTTTCCCCCTATCATATTGCCATTTTCCATTACTATTTTGCCATCCACAATTGTATAGATTGCCTTTCCAGTTACCTTCCATCCTTCAAATGGCGTATTTCTTCCTTTGGATTCAAATTTTTCAGAATCAATAATCCACTCTTTATCAGGATCAATAATTGTTATATCGGCTGCTTTTCCAGGCTGTAGACTTCCTTTATCAATTCCAAGCATTTTTGCCGGCGCCGTGGACATACGATCAATCAATTCCATAGGAGTCAGCACACCACTTTTTACAAGGCTTGTAATACTAACACCAATAGAAGTCTCTAATCCAACAATTCCATTGGCTGCTTTAGAAAACTCTTTTTGTTTATCTGAAACTCCATGAGGGGCATGATCTGTTGCAATGATTCCGATTGTTCCATCTTTTAATGCGTTTCTCATAGCCTCTACATCCTCTGGAGACCGTAGCGGAGGGTTCATTTTTGCGTTTACCCCAATTTGTTCTACAGCAGTATCATCTAACGTAAAATAATGCGGCCCTGTTTCTGCAGTTACAGAAAAACCTCTCTTGTGAGCTTCTCTTAAAACTTGCACACTTTCTTTCGTACTTACATGACAGATATGAAGCTTTGCTCCTGTAGATTCTGCTAACATAATATCACGTGAAATCATGGTTGCTTCTGAGTCATTAGAAATCCCTTTCAAACCTAAGTGATCCGCTGTTTTGCCCTCGTTCATACAGCCGCCAGCAGCTAAAAATGGATCTTCACAATGATCAATTACCGGAAGTCCCAACCGTTTTGCTTCCCGCATGGCATCTTTCATCAGCTGACTATTTAAAACACTTTTGCCATCTTCGCTGATGCCACAGATGCCTCCTTCCTTCATTCCCGCAATATCTGCTAACTCTTCACCTTTCTGACCTTTTGTGACAGCGCCAATTTGAAGTACATGTACCACACTGTCTCTTTGGGCACGCAAAGCAATATATTCTGCCATCACTTTACTATCTATGACAGGGTTTGTATTTGGCATACTACAAATTGTAGTAAAGCCGCCAACAGCAGCACTTCTTGAACCTGTTGCTATTGTTTCTTTATATTCAAATCCAGGATCTCTTAAATGAACATGTACATCAATTAAACCAGGTACTACCCACATACCTGTGGCATCAATTACACGATCTGAGCAATCATTGCCTGTATCATCAGCGCTTGTTATTATCTGATCGATTTTTCCATTAGAAACAACTATATTTCCCACGCAGTCTGTTTTTGTAACCGGATCGATCAGCCTTCCATTTTTAATCAGCAGTCTCATTGTTGGTACCCTCCTTAACTTTATTTTGCGTTACTTAAAAATAACGGCAATAAAAAGAAAATAGAATTCTTTCTATTGCCGTCTTATTCTAAAATTTAAAAAGGAGAAAACCTGATATAAATAGGTTTCCCAAATTGTAAAAGAAAAATAAAAATCATCCATGATATTACAATCCATTTGATGATCTGCCATGATAGTACTCATGAATATTTCCCCCTTACTTTTAACAAATTAAATGTGCCTTTTTAAAATTTACATTGTCAAACATATTAGCATAATATAAACTTTTTGTCAATATTTAGGGACAGATTACTACAGAAGACGGCTTCATAATTTTAATATTGATTTGAAAATTTATTTGTAACATATGCTGAACTTATTTTCCTCTATAACATTTTAAATTATTCCTGCCAGCCAAAAGCCGACAGGAATTTAGGTTATTGTAAAATTTCGATCATACTAGCTAAAGTTGCCTCTGCAAGGTGTTTGTATCCACTTGGATTTGGATGAGTTGTATCTGACGGATACAGTATTGGTGACTGATTATCCTCATTTAAAGGTTTCATGGCTAATTTGAAATCTTTATCTGAATCAATCGCTAAATAAGACGGTGAAATAAATAAGTTTTCTTCATTATTTCCATATTCGTCATTTAATTTTCTGACAAAATCCAGTCTTAAATCTCTAGCAGTATTGGTGTCTCCTTCTGCATATAACATAGTTGGTGTATTTAAAATAACTTTAATATCCCTATTATAATCATGAATACTTGTTACTATTTCATTAAAATATCGAAGGATTTCGTTAATATCGTTATGACCTGTTAAGTTTAAATCATTAATACCAAGATTAATCACAACATAATCCAAAGTGTCAAATTTCTGCTGACTCATATAGTATGAAAAATCGAAGACTCCTTTTTCATTCAAAAAAGGGTTATCAAAGCCATACTTTCCATTGCTATTACAGTAGTCATAAGCAGACCATCCGCCGCGGCCTTCATGACGGCTCAAATCGTTTCCCCTTGTACCAATTGTACGAATTTTACCTTCAGAGATTTGAACAAATGCATCTGGATACTGCTGCTCGTTAATTAAACTGTCTCCTAAAAATAGCACAGTCTTTCCATTTAGCAAATCAATATCACGCTTTATAGGAATTATGACTGTTTCCCCCATAAATCTTTGATTTAAGTAAATAGATACCTTCTTCTCCTCTGAAAAATCTACAGCAACTCTCCCATTTTCTGATATCGTGTTGCCAAATTCATCTTTGACCTCAATTATATCATTCACCTCAATATTAGCACCGCTAATACAATTTGTAAAATCCAAACTATTTCCTTCGAATACAGGGATCTCTAAAGGTAATATGGCTTCTTTTTCCTTTAAGCAAGCATTTTGAATTCCTGTCTCTTCATAAGTAAACCCTTGGATCGATTTTACAGGCACAAAAACTTTTGATAAATTGACCTGCATTCTTATTGTTCCTTCCGTTTCATTTTTTAAACTAACCTCAGTCAACTTATCCTTCATAAAATCCGATGTGCTATATAGAATTTTTCCAGTATAAACCGTGCCATCCGAAGACAAAGCTTTTATTTCCAAATAATCTTTTCTTGGATAAAAACCTTCAATGTAAAAATCCTTTTTCTTTGAAGCATTAAAAATTTCTAGCTTTTCTATTGCAGATAAGAAATAATCTACAGTTTCATTTCCAGTGCCATTTGTATGATAGAAAATAGAGTCGTCAATTGATTTTTCCATACTATACTCTTTCAATGACTTTAAATTATCGCCTTTAAATCCAATAATATTATTTTCATACTTTGATAGAAATTCTTGAGTTTTTTGATCAAACGGCTCAAATACTGGCTGATCTAAAGGATAAAACAGTTTCACGGGATTACCGGCTTCTTTTTGTCCATATAGATATGTTTTTAATTCATCTACGGTATTAATATTTCTAACTTTATGTACTTTAATAATCAACTCATCTGTACTTTGGCCATAAGAAATCCCATCAAATTTATTGGTTCTTTGACTTTCATAGTCCATCATTTCAAAATGAGTGCATAACCCATTAAAAAGAGAAGGAGATACTTTGTTTTTTCCTGTAAATACAGTGACATTCTCATTTTGGAAACTATTTTTCTTTAATAGCTTCCAATCTTCAGAACCATCTAGTATCTCCACTCCAACATTTCTTTCTATCCCCCATAAAGGCTTTCCTTCTACCTCTTTTTGAATCATTCGATCACAGTATGCATCTGAAAGACGATATAATGGCGATGAAAGAGGCAAATCATATACAAAATCAGAAGTATATAGTTGAATTCCAGATTCTCCTGTTCCAATAATTTTAGCCTGGTTCCACGGATTGATTGTTCCTGATTGAGAAGCTTTGTTAATAGTAGCGCTTCCTTCTATCGAAATACTGCTGTCTGCATATACATTTGCAGTAAAAAAAACTGTAGCCGCTAAGATTAGACTAAGATTTTGTTTTAGTTTCAAATTCCACACTTCTTTCTATTTTTTTAGTTTATTATACAAAAAAATTTTTGATAAGACAATGAAGATTCTCCTAAAATAAAAGAGCCCCGAAAAAATTCGGGACTCATTTTTTTATTTAAAATCCTCTCTTTGCGGTGTGAATACATCAATAGCTTTAGAATCTTCCAGTGTTTTTACACTATGAGGCTCGTTTGGTCCAAAATAGACACTATCGCCTTTTTTAAGGAGCCTTGTTTCACCATTCAAAGTAACTTGAAGGCAACCTTCCACAACATATGTCACCTGCTCATGCAGATGTTGATGCACAGGTACTTCCGCACCAGCATCCATCTGTAATTCAGCCACCATCATCTTTCCCTCAGCAACTAAAATTTTTCGTACCACTCCTGGAGCTATATTTTTTGCAGCAATTGAAGCATTCTCATAAAACATCTACAAGTTCCCCCTTTGTTATATTTTTTTTATTATAATGCTAATTCCGAGCAATATCAACAGAATAAATTCATAAATATCCATTGACAAACTGTGATCCATGTGAAAAAATAATAAAAATAAGGTTATATAATTTAGCAATCATAGTTACTATTATTTTTTAAAGGAGTGTTTTTTCATGGAGACAAAAAAATGTATTGAAACCAGAACTAGTATACGGAAGTTTACAAGCGAAAAAATTAGTGTTGAAGAAATCAAAGAATTAATTAGACTTGCTGCACTTTCTCCAAGTTGGAAAAATGCCCAGACAACAAGATATACTGCCATTGTCAATCCAGCTGTTATTGCTGATATCAGAGACCATATGGTACCATCCTTCAATGGAAAAATTTTATCTACTGCACCAGCGGTGATCGCGCTCTCCTGTATTAAAGGTAGAAGTGGATACGAAAAAGATGGTACACCTACAACACCTTATGGAGAAGCTTATACCTATATGGACTGTGGAATTGCGGCAGAAACATTATGTTTAGCTGCAACAGATATGGGACTTGGCAGTGTTATTATAGGTATCTTTGATGTAGAAAAGATAAAAAACACTTTAGATATCCCTGAAGACCAAGATTTGTTGGCATTGATTGCTGTTGGAAAACCAGATATGGAAATTATCCATCGTCCACGGAAAGAATTGGATGAGATATTAAGAATTCTTTAAATTTGCTCAAACAAAAACGGCTATTTTACGCCACTTCTTATTATTTTTTGTCGCTTACGCGTGGTAACAAAAATAAAAAAAGACCAGAGGTTTCCCCCTGGTCTTTTAGTCATACAGCCCTGCTCTATCGTTAATGACAAGCAGTTTCAGCATAGCATACGTCAATTCCAACTTGCCTTTTTCATTGCCTTGTAGATATCCTTTGTCCAGCAGCTTCTGCACCGTTGGCCTTGCCCATTCTGGAACCTCCAACGTCCAGTGATAAACCTGTTCCACATGTAACGCCTCTCTTTTTTACAAATCTTAATATTATGAAATGATTATAGTAACCCTTTCCATTCTCTTCTCATAAAAAGGATCCTTAAAATATTTACTGTTTGGTGTTGGGTATT
>JAGZLR010000082.1 GCA_018364635.1 Clostridiales bacterium
CTCTGATGCACAGTTCGCTGGTTCTTCATCAGTTCCTGCTCACGTAGAAATGATGGGACTTATCGGTGCTGGTAACAACCCAATGGTTGGTATGACAGTTGCTGTTGCAGTTTCTATTCAGGAAGCAGCAGAAGGCGGAAAATTCTAAGAAACCGCGGAAATATGGGATTCTTAACAGTTGTTGAGAGCGTCAAAATGTGGTAAAAAGTGAACGATTAGTTGATTAATAGTTGACTATTAGTTACATGAGATTAGTTAATCAAAAGGGGAGTGGATTTGATATTCATTCCCCTTATTTGATTTTCTCAATGTCTTTTCTAAGCCATTCAATATCTCTTTCTGTATATGCAGATTCTGTTATATCTTGTGATTTATGTCCGACAATTGCTTTTATTGCATTGTTGTCTATTCCAACTTTTTTTGCCATTGTGACAAATGTCTTTCTTGGGTCGTGAGGTCTGTGGTCGAGATTTAATTCAAGCGCAGCTATTACTTTTTTAAAACGATTCGCATATTTATCATATGTCAATTTCCAACTTCCTGAATGAGTTTTGCCTTTGTCATTCAATAAGTATTCGCTTCCGATGCTTACTGCAAAATCATAGTTCTTCTGTACAAGAGTTTTTATCTTTGTGTGTATTGGCACTGTACGCTGTTTCCCAGCATCCGTTTTTATTCCGCCTGTAATTGTCCAATTATCAAGATTCACTTCGTCTAATCGCAAAATAGCGAGTTCCTGTGGTCTCCAACCCATATAGCATTGTATTAAAACCCAATCGACAAACTTAACTTGCCATAAACTATTCCATAACTTTTCGATTTCATCTTGCGTAAAAATGATATGATCTACTTTGTTTTCTTCTATTTCTTTCAAAATATCTCCGGATAGTTCAAATTTTCTTGCCGGATTGCTTTCAACAATTTCGTATTCAACAGCATAGTCAAACATTAGATTGAACAATGATTTTATTTTTGTTTTCACACCTGCGGTGGCATATCGCTTTTGACCTTTATCCTTTCCTCGATCTGGTATAATATAGCCATCTTCCATAACGCCCTTAATGTGCCTTGGAGCAACATCTTTTACACGCATATTGTAAATGGAAGAGCAGTAGGACCATGCAGATTTAATTATTCTTATATAACTGTCTTGTACTTTTTCGAAATAGTCATCGGTCCATTTTTCGTAAAGTTCTTTTACTGTAATATCCGACTCCAAATCATATGGATTTTTATTGTATTCTACCAATGCAGCATAAGCATCTTGATAAGTTGGGAAAAATGCCTCCGGTTTTAATGGCTTTTGAATAATTTTACCAGTATCTGTTCTGCCAACTGGAACTCTTACCCAAAATTTATTCCTTAGATTTTCTCTCTTTAATTCGGTTATACTTCCAAATCCGTTTGGTAACCTCATTCTTTTCGTTTTTGACTTTCCTCTGCTTTTCTTTTCGCTTTCTTTTTTCATCGGATATCCGCAATGAGGGCAAGAGAGCGCCTTGTCACTTACCTGCAATTCGCATTCCGGACATTTTATTAGTGCCATATCATCATCTCCTTTTTGAATTTAATGTATAAAAATAACAGCCATCGAAAATATGTTCCGATTGCACGGCTGTCGTGAAGATGATACAATATATGTGCTAGATAAGAGTACATCTTCGGGTGTATGTTGACCGTTCCTGTTTGTGCAGGGGCGGTTTTTATTTTATTTGACTTTCCAACTATATCCGCAGTGTTGGCATACGGCAATAGTTTTGTTAAAGGTTTTGCGCCCGTGTATATTTAACCCTCCACGCTTTTTGCCACCAAATAAGAGAGAGGTCCACCAACCAATTAAAAGCCAGTAAACAAAGTGAAAAATCCAAAGACCGAACAGCCAATATAAGCATCCCTTACTCTTTTTAGGTTCTTTGATAACAACGGTGTTGGTTCCAACACCAATACTAGAAGACTGCTCCCTTTGGATAATAACATTTTCGCTATTACATTTTGGACAATTCATATATTACTCCTCCTTAGCTCACATCTTTAGGATAACCAACCCTTTATATATAAACGCCGTAGCGGTTATATCATTTCCAGTATTTACCTGTAGTTTTCTTACATAGCAAATAGTAAAATAAAACAGCTATGAAGATATTACTTGATAAAATCATGCTAAGTAAAAACTTAACAATTCGTCAAGTATCTAACATGACTGGGATTTCAAAATCATCAATCCAGCGGATTATGAACAACGAAATTTCTCCCAGTGCTGATACTCTCGAACTCCTCGCCAAAGGTCTAAAAGTACGAATTTCAGACCTTTTGGAATCTCCATATAAATAAGTGTCCCACATCTGGGACAAATCCTCAAAACCGCGTTAGATTTCCGTTAGTTGCGTGTATATATAGTAAAGGGCAAATAAAACAGTCCTTTTCAGAACAAATGTTCGAAAAACTTATTGAAATACATAATGAAATGTAGTAATATCAAATTAAGGAATTTCGACGTGCGTTCAATACATAACGGACGGGAGGGGTACATATGAAAGAAGAAAAAACAAAATCTAGGAAAGAACTCATTGAGATTATTGAGTCAATCGAAGAAAGTGATAAAATTGAATATCTTCTTACATACATACGACTTATTTTAAAGCGGTGGGGTTAGTTAGACCCTGCCTTTTCTAATAAAGAGTCAATAAGATTCATTACTATGTTTTGATCGTTAGGAGACAACATAGAGAATTTATCGATAAGAGTAAAATCTTTCTCTGCTTCATCTGACGAAAAACTTTTTCGTTCTCTAGGAATATCATATCCCATAAGCCATGCCTCGTTAACGCCAAGAGCCATGCCGAGAACAGCTAACTTATCTTGATTTGGTTCAACTTTCCCTGATACATACTGACTTATGTCAGATTTATTCATTTTAACATCATATTTTTTGCAATAGGGAACTGTTAAGTTCAATATATCTATCTGCCTTAAGTTGCGCTCATTCATTATTTGTCGCAAGCGGTCAGATGTATTATACTTTTTCAAAAAACTCACCTACCTTTACACATAATGTAGCACATAATGAATAAAAGTTCAATAGAAAAGAAATAAAAGTTAAAATAATTGAACTTTGCATTGACAAGAAGGTAGATTAGTGGTAGTATTAAAGCGAGTTCAAAATATTGAACCAAAGGAAGCGAGGTGAGAAATATGGCTTTTGATTACAGCAAATTAAATGGAAAAATCAAAGAGAAGTTTGGCACTCAAGCCGAGTTTGCAAGGGCAATGGGATTGTCAGAGAGGAGTGTATCGCTTAAATTAAATGGAAAGGTCTTTTTTAAACAACCAGAGATTACTAAAGCGTGCGACTTGCTAAAAATAGAAGAAGGCGATGTACCAGAATATTTTTTTAAAAAGAAAGTTCAAAATATTGAACCAAAGGAAGCGAGGTGAGAAATAAAATGTCAGGACCAATATTTAGCGGAGATACGATACCTGAAAATCTTCCGAAAAAAACAAAAAAATGGTTAGAGAATAATAAACCTCTATGGAAAACTTCGCCATTCGACATACCGGGACCGAGATATGTCAAAGGAATTGAAGGGCTTGATGAACTAATGGACGAGTACAGCCGAAAGTTTGATGTAGATAGAGAGAGCATTTTCTTGGGGAGAAGTAAAATCCCACCAACCGACCCAGCTTGTCTTGTTTATCTAAATATTATAGGTAGCGATTGCTGCACTTTCTTTAGAAAAGAACTCAAACCAGAGGGTCGATGGATATGCGAAAGCTATATGCATCATATAAAAGGCTCACCTGAACAAGAGGGCACTTTTGATTATAGATATGGAATTGCGTACTTTTAGCGGAGATATTTCTTGCCATTTATCAAGGGAGTCTGCAAAGGACAATTCACAAGGAACGGCTGCGAGATAAGGCACGCACTTCCATATATCAGATGAGCAATCTATTACTGGGAGAAGTTTTTGGGCAACATTCCAATAACTTCCGTAATCGTTGTAATTGTTTGTACCAGAACCTGCCTCTAACTCTTTTAAGATTTTTTCATTTAAGTCCATAGAAGAATCTTTGAAGCATTCGCAAAGGCAATCAGAAATTGAACTTTTGAAATAACCAATGTATTTTTTCTTGTCAATAGTAGAAAGTTCTAACGGAAAATGAAAGAGGATAAAACAGCGAGGACTTCTTCGAACCAGCGCAAAGAATTTTTTACATTTTTTGAAACTGCAGCATGACAGAGTTCATGAGAAAGTTGAAATACAATCTGGCTTTGACAATTGATGTTACACCTTAGAACAACTGTTTTGTCAGAATGCAGGGTGATAGGGGCGTGTGGATTAGATAAGTCGTTTTTTATCTCATATCCTGAAAAACTTATACCGAAGGAATTTTGATAAAGAGATAAAAGGTTTTGACATGTGTCAAAATAAAGAGTTGATGAATTATACATAGTAAGGCTCCTTTCGTTTTAAAGAATATGTATAGATTCGGGCAAAATCTATACTTGAATTATAAGAACGGAAAGAAGAAAAAACAAGAAATAATTGTTAATTTTAGAAAAGAATACAAAAAGTTTACTGCCGGAGCTATTGCAGGAGTACGCATGGCTTACGGCATGGCGGGAAAGAAGAAAGTGGGATAGGAGGCGGAGAAATGGGCAGACAAGAGTTTGCGAGTATTCAGTTAAACAGCGGTAGAGTATTTAATGGCAAAAAAATAGGAGAACTTACTGCGTTTATTATCAATAAGTTCTCTGAAGAAAATTTGTCCTGCGATGAGGCAAGAATAATTTTAGATAGTGTGAAAGATGTAATGGGCGAGTGCAGTACTATTAAATCGATGGATTAAAGATTTTTTGGAGCATTTCCTGAAATGAATAGGAGATAGTACGAAGTTCCTTGTCCTTAGTCTCTACTAAGGAATAAGAGAGCGAGGTGAGAAGGATGAATTTTACTTACAAAGAACTAACTTTACTGAACAGAATGATAGGAATTGCTTTAATGAGTGGAAAAATTGAATTTAATGAGGTTAGCGAATCTGTACATAAGAAAGTTGCAGATGAAATTGTGAAGAGAAATTCTCCAATGGAAGAATCTGAGTTCATTACTTCGGAGTAAGCATCGAGTATTTCTTAGAGTAGTAGGTGGTAAGCGTGCCTGTAATGATGTTCGAGCCACTTTACACGGTAAAAGAAGTGGCAAAACTTCTAAAAATGAAAGTGAACACGAACAAAAGGAAGCGAGGTGATATTAATGGCACACATTTTAATTAAGACATCAGGGATAAGGACAGAATTATTCATTGACGGGAAGAAAGTCGATGGAGTGAGAAAAATAACTTTTGAGAAAAAAGCGGGAGAAGTTCCAGTTGTTTGCGTTGATTTAAAAGCAATAGATATGGAAATAGATGGAGAGCTAATTCCGGAATTACCAGAAGTATTTAAACCTTTTTACGCATTAAAAGAGCCATCCGAAGATGACTCGAATTAATTAGATGATGTCAGGTGCAGAATTTATAATCGGACATTTACTTGCGTTGCATTTATCCCCAAATTTATTGTAATCGCAAGAAGCTAGTCCTTTGGCATAAGAAGTCGATTCTAAATCGGAAGTGTCGATGTAATCTATTTGAATGGAATACTCTTTATTTTGCACAGGACAGACACCGGTATAAGTTTTTAACATGACATTTACTCCTTTCTTTGATACTCGAACATTAGTGTTCTGTAAGCACAGTATAGGAGAAACGAAAACAAATAGCAAGAAAGCAGGATAGGAGGTGAGAAGATGAGAAGAAAAGAAAGATTAGGTTGTCCGAAGGGGGCGCCAGGGACACAAGGAATGCCATATGGACACTTGGAAAGTGCTTTTGAATTTGCAGAGAGGACTTTCGGAGTAACAAAAGAAAGAATTTTACTTGGATATAGAGAATTGCCGCCAAATGTAACAGGATACGATGTATATATCTATTACAATGGCGGTGGCGCAGAGTTTTTTGTATTCCGGAATAAGCAATGGATTAACTGGTCTTACAATGAACAGTAAAAAGCTCTGCAAGCTTTTGCAAAGGTTTACGAAACTTTTCAGCAGATGCAGATAAAGAAATCCAACTGTCAAAATATTCTGAAAGAGTTAAGTTATCAGGAAGATTTCCGAGTAGTGGAATTACTTCCCATAGACAAGGATATTCTCGGAAGATGGGCAAAAGTTGTTTGGCGATGTGTGTATTAAAGTCTCGGTCATAACAATTAGAAGTTAAATATCTCCAAGATTCAGGAGCGGAGATGGCAGAAAGTTCTATAGTATGGTGGGTTGAGTTAATCCTATTCTTTACATATTTTGAAATACTAGAAGAATATTCAGGACAGGAAAGAAGCCCTTTTTCTTGCCATATTTTTGCGAGTTTTTCCATGAAAAATAGAGAAGAAACTTCGGCGATACTTTCTTCGAACCATCGCATATTTTGTGTGACAGATTTTCCTATCATAAGATGACAAAACTCATGGGACAATTGAAATGCAATCTGAGACCAAGATGTATCCATGCAACAGATATGTATAGTGTCATAGGAAGCCAAGGTTTGAGGATAATCGAAGCGCAAATTGTTTACAAGAGTAAAATGTGGAACTTGAGCATGAAAATAAGATTCGATTAGACGTTGTATTTCTTCAGTGATAATTAATATGTTTGAAACATTTGGAACATAGGCTTTTTCGACAAAAGTAAATCCTGTACAGCCAGTTATGGTTATATCATGGTTCATAGTCAATAATCTCCTTTTACTATTTACTAAGAGAATTATATCAAATTAGAAAAAATAGAGCAAGAAAAAGGTATATGGACAGATTGCTTTGGCGTAAACAGTGAGTATTTGTTGGAGTAGTATCAAGAGAGCAGGATAGGGGGTGATAAGCGTGAGTGAAACTGTCGAAAAGTTAAAAAGAGACGAAGAACTGATTGAACGTATCTGTAGAGCAATTGAATCAGCAAAAATACCGACATTTGCCGAAGGTAATATCCCGATGAAAGTTGCTGCTAAAGCAATTGGAAAGGATGCAACATGGATTCAAGCTGGAATCATAATGGGGTGGTT
>JAGZLR010000083.1 GCA_018364635.1 Clostridiales bacterium
TCTCACACCATCCGGTCCTTCTACTGGCTCTAAAATAGTCCAATCCTGCCACTTACCTGGTTTATTCGCCCAGAAGTTTTTACCATCTACGTTTACGCCACCACCAGCATAAAGTGCTACAATATTTTCTTCGCTATCTAAAGATGCAGTGAACTGTGTCTCATCTTGAGTAAATGTCTGGCTATCCAGAAGACCTTCTGAATATAATTTATTCATGTATGCCAGTGCATCTCTATACTCTTCCTTCATCACCTGATACTCAATTTTCCCATCTTCACTTACTACAAGTCCCGCACCTGGAGTCGGATTCGTATTGCTAAGCGGTTTGTTACACTGAATGAATGCATTTGTAAGCCATACAGTTGGATCTGTTGACCAACCTCCAACAAAACCAGTCATCGGAATTTCATCTGCTTTTCCATTTCCATTTGGATCTTCTGTTTTAACCTTTTTCATAAACTCATATAACTCTTCCGTAGTTTCTGGCATTTTACCACCATTAAGTTTATCTACCCATGGTTTATAAATCCACATACGATTCTGGTACATACAATGAAAACATTCATTAGAATCACCATATGTATAAATATGTCCATCTGACATTGTAATATCCGCTTTCCTGGTCGGACATTTTTCATTTAATGCATTCCAATTCGGTGCTTCTTCCAAGTAATCATCAAGTGGAAGTAATAATCCCTGAAATCCATAAGACATCAATTCGGATTTTGTCCAATGTGTTGCCAGGAAAATATCTGGTATGGATTCCGGATCTGTCATAATCAAATTTAACTTTGTTTTTGCATCATCTCCATCTAAGTCATAAACAAAATTCAGCTTAACATTTGTCTCCTCTTCTATCCAATCGGTTACATAGTTATTAGAATAAAATCCACCGCCTCCGCCAGTTCCATATACAAATACATCAAGTTCTAGTTTTTCCTCCAACGGAAATGTAACATCACTTACAGATTTATGTTCAGAGGAATCATCTCCTTCCTTTTCTTTTTCTCCATTCCCGGAACATGCAGCAGTCATTGCCACTGACATCGTCATGGCTGCTACCATTGTCCATGTTGTTGCTTTTTTGATTAACATTTTTTTCTTCATCACTGACCTCCTTAATGTTTTTATATAAACCACTGTTTATATTCTTTTCATCTATTTCTTTATCCTTTCACTGATCCAATCATCACACCTTTTACAAAATATTTCTGAATGAATGGATATAAAATCATTAATGGCAAACTACTGATAATAATCGTTGAATACTGTAGCATTTGGCTAAGGTAACGATTGGCTGCAACACGCGCCGGATCAATATTTGCATTTGCAAAATTCACTTGTGACATCAACAAGATTCTACGCAATACAAGCTGAAGTGGATATTTGCTTTCTTCATTAATATAAATAAGCGGATTGAAATATCCATTCCATAACGAAATCGCAATCCACAAACAAAGTACTGCAACAATTGGCTTTGATAATGGAATAACAATTTGTGAAAAGAATCTAAAATCTGAACAGCCATCCATTTGTGACGCCTCCAGCAATTCCTTAGGAATCGTCTGGTTAAAAAACGTTCTTGCCACAATAACGTTATACGCACTAACTGCAGTTGGAAGGATAATAGACCACATTGTATTCATTAAGCCTAAATTCTTAACCAACATATAGGTTGGTATCAACCCCCCTGAAAACATCATGGTAAAAAGAAATATACTTGAAAGTACTTTCTTCCCCCGAAAATCATCTCTAGACAACGGATATGCTGCCAAAAGAGTAAGTACCATACTGACCACTGTCCCAACCACAGTATATATAATCGAATTTACAAATCCTACCCAAATTGCATCATACTCAAATACTGTTTTATAACTCAGAAGTGTTGGTTCTACCGAAAATAATCTTACTTTTCCAGATGCCAATGCTTCACCTGAACTAAAAGATGCACTGACAACATAAACCAAAGGATACAGAATCGTAATCAGTAATAGCCCCAGTAATATATAATTTATAAAATAAACAATTCTATCCTGAGTAATCCTTTTCTTTCTCACTTCAGTCTTCCTCCTTTCTACATAAGCCCATTTCCAGAAATTTTTTTTGCAATCTTGTTTACAATCAAAATCAGAATAAGACCGATTACAGACTGAAACATACCAATTGCTGTCGCAAGAGGAAAATCTGGAAACGTGGAAACCAGAGATACTTTATAGGAATATGTTGAAATCACCTCTGACGTACTAAGATTCATTTGATTCTGCATTGCAAGAATTTTTTCATATCCCGTATTTAATATTCTTCCCATATTTAAAATCATCATAATAACTGCTGTTGGCAGAATAGCTGGAATATCTACGTAACGGATTCTCTGCAACAAAGTGGCACCATCAATAATCGCTGCCTCATGAATCTGCATATCCACACTGGCAAGAGCTGCAACATAAATAATCGAGCCATAGCCTACTGTCTGCCATACTCCACTCCAGACGTAAAGTGATGGAAATAGCTCTGGACTTCCAAGAATATTGATACCAAAATTATTGTATAAAAATCTTCCAATAACGCCGATACGATTGTCCATTAACATATTAATAATACCAACAAATACAATGGTAGAAATAAAATACGGACAATATGTAATCATCTGCGCTGCCTTCTTAAACACTTTATTCTTTACATAATTTAAACTAAGAGCCAGCACGATTGCTGTTGGTATCTCCACTAGCATAGTATATACTGAGAGAACTAGTGTATTCTTTAAACACTCCCAAAAATTGTAATTATCGAAGAAACGAATAAAGTTTCCAAAACCAAAGTCGCTTGCCCAGGGGCTTCCCCCAATACCAAGACTCACTTTATAGTCCTTAAATGCAAGAATCAAACCATACATGGGACCATATGCAAAAATTAACAATACAATCAATGGCGGAAGCATCATTAAGTATAATTGCCAGTGTGCTTGAAAATATTTTTTAAGTCCACCAGCGGATACAGCCGATACCTTTTTTCCAGTCCCCTCTTCCTTTCTTTTTTTCTTAAGCATATGTACTATCACCTTCCCTTTCTAACTGTACAACACAATTTCTTGTACCCCGCTTTAGTTGTTAATGTCACTATATAATATCTATATTAAAAAGTAAATTTTCAATTCTTTTTTTCAATATACTGTTTTTTTGCACAAAATAAGGGCTGAAAAATGGTATTTATTCCATTTTTCAGCCCTTATATTCACTTTTTCACACCGTTTCTATATTCTGAAGTATTAATTCCTGTCACTCGTTTAAAGGCCCGGCAAAATGAATTCACAGAAAAATACCCAACCTGTTCAGAAATCTCGCTCACTTTCATCTTTGTCATTCCTAGCAGTTCTTTTGCTTTATCAATCCGTATTCCTTCTAGATAAGAGGAAAACTTCATACCCATTTCTTGCTTAAAAATCGTAGATAAGTGCGACTCACTAAGTTCAAAAGCTGCTGCAACATTACTTAGCGAAAGATTACAATCTCCGTAATTCCGTTCTATATATGCTACAATAGCAGGGACAATCTGACTGGAATCCACTCCCTCCTTCTTCTTTCTGACATGACTACATACAGATTCATAAATTTTTATCGTCTTTGTAATCTGCTCCAAAAGAGAACTTCCATGATGTTTTTCTAATTGTTGATAATATTCTCTACACTCATCTTTTTCCATATTAACAACCGGAAGTATTCTAAACATGATAATCTGAAGTTCCGTTAAAAATAATTGCTGCAAATAAATTGGCATAGTATTCTGAATGATATAGGTATTCAACAGTTCTCTTAACTCATCATGCAGCCCCTTTTCATCGCCAAGCAAAACCAAATGATTCAAACGCATTTCCATATCTGCTGGTGGATAAAGCGGCATAATATCAGAGTTATCGCTATCCCATATAATAGTATTTTCAAACTGTTCTTTTTCTTTTCGAAACGTATGTATTGCCTGATTATATGATTTATGAATATCCGAAAAGTGTTTGACGCAAGATCCCCCATACACAAACATGTGCTCAGCAATGTTAGCCGGAAGTTCCTCCTTAACTTCCCCAATATACTGCTCCGCTTTTTCCCTAAATACGCTTTCCTCCATGTCATCTTCGTTAAGGATTAAAATCACCTGACTCTCTCCAGAATTAATATAGAGACTATCTGGTATTTTTTGTTCTAAAATCTCCAAAAGAGAAATCACACAGGAATCCAGCCATGACGTATTTTGATTTATCATTTCTGAAGAACCACCAGAAAATTGCAAAATAAGAACACAAAGTTCTCGATTTTCCCAAGGCACCCCCAATGATATCATCCACTTTTTTAATTCCTCCGGCGAACTATAATCTCCATAAATCAAACGATTAATAAGAGCACTTCGAATAAATGGTTTCTGTTTCTCAATTGCATCAGATAATACAGATTTCTCCCGAACTAATTTACTGTAAGCCAACTTTAAATGCGAAAAAACAGTCAAGTGACTGTCATAATATTCTGTCTCTTTAGAAATTTCTTTTAATATCTCATTTACAGACCCTGCTGATTTCCTTGATAAATAGAAACTTATCATTAACCCCACAAACAAGGCTGTTGCAATACTAAACACTGCTGCCAGCATTGCTGAAGTTTTTTGTACACTAATACTTTTCTCTGGGTACAGCATATAATAATTTAATCCCGACTCTGCAGACATCTGAGACATCAAAAGATATTTTTTTCCTTCAAACTCCAAAAAAAGGTTCTCCGTACCAGATGCTTGTAAAAGCTGTTCTTCTGAAACAACTTCATCAAAAATTTTTAAATACATTGGCTCTTGTTTGCTATTAGTTATTAAGAATGCTCCCCCCACATCATCCGTAATGGCAGGCATTAATACATCAATATAGGAACTCTCTACAAAAAAACAAATAGAACCAATATTTTCCCCGCTACCACCATTTAATAATAACGGACGATTATACACTAAGAAATCTTTCTTTGTACCGTCTTCTTTTTTATAGTCATAAGTTTGTACTGGTTGGAAACCATATCCTGAGGACATATTTTGGATAAACAGCAACCATTCTTCATAAGTTTTATTATCCACTGGATGCATATAAAGATCATAAAAGTCATGATATTCATAAGCGATTGATTTATTAATCACCATTTCACTTTTATTAAAAAATATAAAATAGTCAAAAATAGATGAATTAATTTGATATAATTCCGGCAGCTGCATCTGCAGTTTATTAATTTGGTATGCCTTAGGATAATCAAAGGGTTCTTCTACCCTTTTAAACTGATTAACTGCAGAATTTGTTGATAATGAATCTCCAAGATAATTCAACTCATTAAACATAGTATCTACCAACTTCACACTATGACTTAGTTCGTTCTTTTTTTTCTGCACCTCATCTTCACTAATTGTTTTAATCATGTCTCGGTAAAAGAGAGAGCATATCAACAGTGGAATGAAAAGGACAACAATATAACCAATTAAATAATAACGCAGCAAAGATCTCTCGCTATTTCTTAACTTTTTGTTTTTCATCTTTCTTTTCATTCCACCCTTCTCCTAATAATTGTCTATAAATTTCACATTTCGTTCTAGCAAAATATGATGTTCTGTACCATTTACACATAATATAACTGGCCATTTTTCTTCCAAAATCTTATCTGGATAAATCTCTAACGCAATAACCTTACCATCTTCCCAATTCATCGCTAATTCCGCTCCACATCTCAAACGTACACCACTGAGACAGCCACTTTTCGTTTTCTCTGTAATCGCAGGAAGAAGTTCTATTCTGTTTTCTTTGCTCTTCACCAGCATTTCAATCATAGCCGCAGCAGCTCCAAAATTACCATCAATCTGAAATACATAACCGTCTAACATAGGATGATTATCCATTAAGTTTGGAAAAGTTCCCATACAAAGAATAGCATTCAGGTTCTCATATGCTTTTTCCCCATTGCCAAACGCTGCCCATAACCCTATAATCCACGCTCTTGACCAGCCAGTATGACCGCCGCCATTTTCCAATCTTCGCTCCAATGTTCGATATGCTGCGTTAAATAACTCTGGCGTACACTCTTTTGAAATAGAATTACCTGGATAAAGCCCGTATAAATGTGAAATATGTCTATGCCCTGGTTCAGGTTCTTCGTAATCTTCCATCCACTCTAAAAGTTGTCCATATTTACCAATCTTCAATGGTGGAAATCTCTTCTTTACAGCTTCAGCCTTAGAAATCTCTTCTTTACTCTTTCCAAGAACCTGGCACGCTCCAATATATGAGTGGAATAATTCTAATAAAATTTCTGTATCCATAGTTGGACTTTCACACAAAACGCCCAAAGTTCCATCTTCCATTTGGTAAGTATTTTCTGGCGAAAGAGATGGAGACGTTACAAGCGTTCCATTCTTTCCCTCAATCAAAAAGTCATAAAAGAACAATACACTCTGTTCCAATACATAAAAATTTTCACTTAAGAATTTCTTATCTTTTGTAAAAAGATAATGTTCCCATATATGAGTTGCCAACCACGCTTCACCCATCACCCAAAATGCTGATGTGATACAATGATCCTGTGGGGCTGTATCTGCATAAATATCTGTATTGTGGTGACAAACACTTCCATTGCAGCCATACATCCTTCTTGCAGTTTCTTTTCCATTCTCACAGATACGCTGTAAATGTTCAAACAATGGCAAGTGACACTCCGAAAGATTTGCAGTTTCTGCCATCCAATAATTCATTTCTGTATTAATATTTACCGTATATTTACTTTCCCACGGCGGTGTAAGACTGTCATTCCATATTCCCTGTAAATTAGCCGGAAGGCTTCCCTCCCTGCTGGATGAAATCAAAAGATACCGGCCATATTGAAAATATAATTCCAACAACCCCATATCTGTCATTCCATTTTGTACCTGTTTCAAACGCACATCCGTCGGAATTTCTTCCATTTTAATATCC
>JAGZLR010000084.1 GCA_018364635.1 Clostridiales bacterium
CAAGAAACGCTTCATTTCTTACTCGCTCTTTTCTGCACCCTGTATGGCAGCTACCCTATTTCAATTTATTGGTTGATACTGTTTTATGAGTAGCTACCAAACTTGGTATCTTTTTTATTGTTATAGGTCATTTTTTACAGAATGTTCTGTAATACTGGAAAGGAGTTTGATTTTAGCGTTAACCATAGGTTGGAAACAATTAGGCAAGTGCTCTTGATGCGCTCTATGTATTGCAACACATTCTTTACATTTTCCATGATATCTACAAGGTTTTTTACAACTGCAATGATCTTTTGATTGGTATTCTTCCCGAAATTCGGCGACGAACTCTTCTTGAATTTCCAGCCCTTTTGCGCGGTTTCCCTTATGAAATTCAGCCATAGCCATTTTTTCTTTCTCATTTCCATCAATTATCATTGTCCAGACCTCCTAACATTACTTTGAAGTGAATCTTCATTTTTACTTTAAACTGTAAAGCAAATTCTGTCAATAGATCGAATTTATTAAGGAAGGAAGAGGAATAATGCTGAGGAATTTATTTGACCTTCTTGGATTTCGGTGCTATAATTTTCCTGTAAATAAGATCTTAAGGTGCTTTTCTAAATAGAAAAGAGAATAGGGAATTCGGTGGAAATCCGAAGCAGCACCCACTACTGTAATTTGGACGAAATCTTTTTTCATAAGTAGATATGAACCACTGACAGAAAATTTGTTGGGAAGGAAAAGAGAGTAGGAAGAAGAAGAGCCAGGAGACCTGCCTTAATGGATCAAAAACAAATCAATCTTGGGGATGAAGATGGGTATTTTTTTTATGCCTATTTTCCGATAAGGGGGAATGAAACACTTTTGTAGTTTAATGTTAGGTGGAGTTGAAGAAAGGGAGGCATAAAAATGAAATTAAAGAAATTATCAGCAGTTTTTTTGGCAGCCGTTTTGTGTGTAGGTTTTGTTGGAGGTTGTACAAATTCTAAACAAACGAGCAGTGACACTGTGGCAATTAGTAGTCAAACAGAAAAAGAAGATGTAGAAAGCAGTGAAAAAACACAAATTGTTACAGATAGTATTGGCCGGCAAGTAGAGATTCCAGATCCGGTTACAAAGTCGGTAGTAGCGAATGCATATAATACAGAAATTATCAATGCGATTGACGCCTTGGACTGTGTTGTTGGTGTAGATTACAATATCTATCAGGATAAAGAATCTTGGAAAAATCAATTTACAGAGGATATGGTCATTGGGAAAAGTCAAAAGGATTTAAATTATGAAAAGATTATTGCTTTGGAACCAGAAGTTTTAATTTTGACAGGTAACGGAACTTATGAGGAAGCAGAAAAAGAATTGTCTCAATTTGGCATTCAGGTTATTGTCTGTGATGCCTATTATACAGACCAGTTTGCTGAAAATTGTGAACTTTTAGGAAAGGTTTTTGGACGGGAAAAGGAAGCTGATGAATTAGCGCACTATTTTACTGATAAGTTAGACTATATTCGTCAGCAGTTAGAAGGTGTTGAGAAAAAAACACTATATTTTGAATATCGAACAGAAGGAAACACAACAATACCAGGAAATTTCTTCTATAACATGGTAGAATTTTCAGGGGCAGACAATATTTTTAAAGATGCAGAAAATGTACAGATTGACTCAGAAGCAGTTGTGGAAAGAAATCCAGAATATATTGTAAAGGTTTCTGCACCAGATGTATATTCTTCCTATTATCCTCCAACAGAGGAAGATATGATAGCGATCAAAGATGAGTTAGTTCATAGACCTGGATGGGATGAAATCGATGCTGTAAAGAATGACAATATTCTGCTTCTGTCCCACTATGTTCATGGAGGAGCTTCAAAACTAGTGGGAACAATGTATCTTGCGAAATTTTTGTATCCAGAAAAGCTTCCAGACCTACATCCTGAACAAGTATTCCGCGATTGGCTGGAGAAGTATCAAAAGTTAGAGTACATAGAAGGCCATACCTATCCTGCCTATGGATTTGAGGACTGATTTTATGGAAAAAAATAGTGTTAGGGAAATTTATGAAGCTTCTATTCGGAAGAAGTGGGTCCTTTTCTTCTGCGTTTTTTTGGCAAGTGTTTTATTGGGACTATATTTTATGACAATTGGGGTAGCGCAGACCAGTATGTGGCAGGTAGTGAAAGCAATTGTAGCATGGATCAGCGGCACTATTTCTGCTTCGCCTGACAGTGCGGACTATAAAATCATCGTTCTCATGAGACTTCCGAGAATTGTGATGGCCGCAGTTGCGGGAGCAGGAATGGCAATTGCAGGGACCAGTATGCAGGCAGTGACCAGAAATCCTCTGGTCAGCCCGTTTACGGTTGGAGTTTCATCCGCAGCTGCTTTTGGTGCTTCCATGTGTATTGTTTTTGCAGAAAATGCCTTTTTTAAAAGTGAAGCAGGGATTGTTTCATGTGCATTTCTATCAGCCTTGCTCTGTATTACAGTTGTATATGCGGTTAGTGCAAAGGCAGGTATGAGTGCGGAAACAGTTGTTTTAGCTGGAATAGCGCTGAATTATTTTTTTAATGCTCTGACGGCTACAGTAGAATTTTTTGCCCAGGAGCATAAGCTGGCAGCTGTGGTACAATGGACCTTTGGTACATTTAACGGTATTACTTGGTCTGAGGTGTTGGTTGCCATGTTTTTTGTCTTCATTTGTATTGGAATAATTTCGCTTCACTGTCAGAAACTTGATATTATGATATCAGGAGACGATGAGACAGCAAAAAGTCTAGGCGTTCACCCTGAGAAGGTTCGATTGACTGTAAGTGTTGTTTCTGTACTGATGACATCGGCTATCATCAGTTTTACTGGTGTGATAGGATTTGTTGGTCTAGTTGCGCCTCATATTGCAAGATTGATCGTCGGTGGAGACCATAAATTTTTATTGCCATATTCTGCGCTTTGTGGTGCCATTTTGCTGATGATATCTGACTGTTTAGGCAAGGTAATTTTATCTCCTGTCAATATTCCTGTAGGGATTGTAGTATCGTTTGTCGGCGTTCCTCTTTTTATTCATCTGATTTTAAGGGATAAAAGGAGGCGGGAATGATGGCGGTACGTGTAGAAAATATGACATATGCTTATAAGAAGGAAAAAAACGTTTTAGACCATATTAACTTTGAGATTATGGACGGTGAAATTCTTAGTCTTTTGGGTCCCAATGGTACAGGAAAAACAACATTACTAAAATGTGTCAGCCATCTTTTAACACCGCAGGAGGGGAAAACCTATGTTGATGGTACCGATATTGGGTCACTGTCACCTAGAAAAAGAGCCTCTTTGATTGGGTATGTGCCTCAATATGGGAATCAAATTTTTCCTCTGCGTGTTATTGATACGATTTTAATGGGGAGAACTGCTGTATCTGGAAAAATTACAAGTACAGATAAAGATATTGCTTTTGATGTACTGCATCGTTTAGACCTGGAAAAATTTGCTATGAAGGATACCAATGAGTTGAGCGGCGGACAACGACAGAGGGTATTGATTGCAAGAGCTTTGGCGCAAGAACCGAGACTATTGGTATTGGATGAGCCTACCAGCAGTCTCGACCTAAAAAATCAATTGATGACATTGGAACAAATCTATGAGCTATCAAGACAAAAACATATCAGCGTGCTTTTATCAGTACATGATCTAAATTTAACTTCTATGTTTACAGATAAAGTACTGATTTTGAAGGATTCTGAGATTTTTGCCTATGGCACACCAAGACAAACATTGACAGAATCTATGATCCATGAAGTATATCAGGTGAATGCCCAGGTAATAGAAGACAAGGATCTCTATATTAAGCTTCAAAGAAAAAAATATACTCCATAAAAACATGGCAAAAAAGCAAAAACTTCCTTGTTTTTGCTTTTTTGCCATGTTTGGGCGGATCTATAGTATTCTGGAAATTATATTGTATGCTGTAATGGCATAGACAAAAATAGCGACAACACTGAAAATGATCGCGTCTTGTTTGGCGCCTTTATCATAGCATTCTTTCGCATTGGCCAAAAGACTGAGCCCTAAAAAAAGAAACATGACAGGCAAAGCGATATCATAAGGCAATACATTAATCATACCGATGACGCCAAAAACAACAGTCAAAACGGAACATATGATTTTGAATACATACATCATATCTTTCCACCTTTCTGGGATAGTTGTTTATAATTTATATAATTCTGTTCCATAGTGTTCCGAGGAAAAACCATTATCTAAAAAGATAGAGAAAAAAGGAGTCATTTTGTCAACAATTTCAGTATCTATTGGTTTTGGAAGAGAAAGTAGAAAATCAGTAAAGTTCGGTGTAACATCTCCTTCAATGACTGTTCCAAAGGTCCAAGAAGTGTTTTTGATGCTGCCAAATGCAAGGGCCAATTGAATTTCTTCTATTTCGTCTTTCCAACAATGGATTTCAAAGGTCTTGCTTGCTTTCAGATTGCGCCTCATGATTTTTTTCCACTTTTCATGCGCTGTTTTTGAGGAATCATTCCAATATAGAAATGGTATGGGTTTTATCATAATGCTTCCTCCATTTCATATAATAATTTTTATTATAGCATAAATTTCCCGATTTTGTAAAACAAGATGAAAGAATTGTAACCTTTTGGACATGACAGACATAGAATACAGTAAAAATTGAGAAAGGGAGTATATTCTATGTCATGTAATTCTTATCATTCTTATAACACAGATAATTCTTGTAAAAACCAAGGGGGATGTCATTGTTGTCAGCCACATCCACCATGTCCTCCAACCTGTGATAACCCTAGCATTACTATCGGTACAACGACAACTGGTATGGCTGGATCTCAGGCAATGGTGACAAATTCTGGTACAAGCTGTAACGCAGTATTAAATTTTACGATTCCTCAGGGACAGCCAGGAACTCCGGGACAAGCTGCAACCATCACAGTAGGTACAACGACAACCGGTGAAGCTGGAACAAATGCAATAGTGACAAATACAGGAACAGCACAAAATGCAGTATTAAATTTTACGATTCCTCGGGGGACGGCGGGAAGCAATATGCCGGCTGGGCTTGCGGCATATGGAGGTTTATACAATGGATCGACACAGACGCTGAATATCACAGCTGCAAATCAATATGAACAAATCTCTTTGGACTCTTCTATGCCTCTTTCAAACATGACCACTGGGGCAAATGGAATCACAGTGACACAAGAAGGAGATTATGAAATCAGTTACAGCGTGTCTGCGACAGGTAATCGCAGTGTGACAATGACAGTCAGTATACGAAATAATGGTATAGTCATTCCGTCAACTTCCTCAACACAAGCTTTAGGACTACAAACAACAGGATCAACAAATTATAGTGCGAATTATGTAAGCCAAGCAATCGTGCACTTGACAGCAGGAAGTGTCATTGATCTTGCTATACTTTCAGCAACAGTGCCAGAAGGTTTGTCAGTTACAATGGGAGTAAACGGAGACGCAACAATGATGCTGAAGAAATTAGATGCATAAAGTCTTAGGCCGAAGGACATCCTTCGGCTTTTTTATTTGCAGTACATAGTTTGGCTTGGTGGGTTGATTTCGATTGATTTTGTTGGTACAATAGAAAAAAATAAGAAATTGAAAGAAAAAGGCAGGGATGTTTCATGCAATTAAGTGAGGCAATTCCATTTTGGAAACAGCTGACAGAGGAAGAAAAGAAGATGATATCATCAACTGCCAGCAAACAGCGGTATCAAAAAGGAGAATTGGTACATCATGGAGGACAGAAGTGTACAGGTCTATTGATTGTTACTTCAGGGTTACTTCGTGTCTATACAACATCAGAGGAGGGAAGGGAAATTACCCTCTACCGATTAGATACATATGATATTTGTTTATTATCGGCTTCCTGTATTTTTAAAAATATTATGTTTGAGATTATGGTTGATGCAGAAGAGGAGACAGAGGCCATTTTGATCCCTCCGGAGATTTATGCCCAGATTCAAAAGAAAAATATTGCAGTATCCAATTATACAAATGAACTGATTGCAGCAGTGATGTCCGATGTTATGTGGTTGATGAATCAAGTGATGTATAAAAAAATAGACAGTAGGTTAGCGGCGTTTTTGATTGAAGAAAGTTCACGCGGCCATAACCCTTTACAGATGACGCATGACGAAATTAGCCGGCATTTAGGAACAGCAAGAGAAGTAATTAGCCGAATGATGAAGTACTTTGAAAAAGAACATTTGGTAGAATTGTCCAGAGGTTCCATAAGAATTAAGGATTCGTTGAAGTTGACAGAAATTGCAGGAGATAGTTTGCGTTAAGTTATAAATATATTTTTTTCTTTTGCATAAAATTAAAAATATAGTTTAAGATAGAAAAAAAGAAGTATTTGTGATTTTATCACAGACATCAGATAGAAAATGTAATATACTGAAATCACAATCAAGGAAAAATTTAAGAAGAGAACATAGATGAAGGAGGAAATTCAAATGGCTATTTTACATGTAGATAAAACAAATTTCAGTGAAGAGGTGTTAAAATCAGATCGTCCGGTTTTATTAGATTTTTTTGCTACATGGTGCGGCCCATGCAAAATGCTTGGTAAAGTGTTAGAGGACATGGATAAAGCAACACAGGACTATAAAATTGTTAAAGTTGATATTGACGAGAATGAAAAGTTAGCCCAGGAATGGGGGGTTGTCAGCGTTCCTTCTCTGTTTATTGTAAAAGAAGGAAAAGTTATGGACTCGATGGTTGGTTTTCAGCCGCAACAAGTATTGGAGAAGAAGCTAAAAAGCATTAAATAAATGAAAAAGCGCCGCAAACGGCGCTTTTTCTATAAAACGCACAAGAGGAGGGCACAAAATGGAAAAAACAGTTGATCTTATCATTGTTGGAGCTGGTC
>JAGZLR010000012.1 GCA_018364635.1 Clostridiales bacterium
ATGTATTGAAAAAAAATCTCAAGGATATGGCTGACCGCTATTTTTTGCAGTCTTCCGAATCCGCCATGGCAGATATCTGCAAGCTTTCTAAAGTGATCGCCCATTTGGGAGATTTGACCATTGACTTTTTACAGAAATATAAAGAAGAGAAGCGGGAAAAACAAATTGCGGATTTCAACGATTTGGAGCATCGCTGCCTGGAGATTCTTTATGACAAAGATGCCGCAGGTCCAACGAAAGAAGCGCTGAGCCTACAGGAAGAGTTTGAGGAAGTGTTGACAGACGAGTATCAGGACAGCAATTTGGTGCAGGAGATGATTCTTTCTCTTGTATCAGGAAAAGGCTGCGGCGCCAAAAATCGATTTATGGTAGGAGATGTAAAACAAAGTATTTACCGTTTCCGTCTGGCAAATCCTGGAATTTTTATTGAGAAATACCATTCCTACAGCACAGACAAAAGTCAACAGGATATTCGGATTGATTTGTTTCAAAATTTCCGCAGTCGGAAAGAAGTGTTAGACGGTATTAATTTTGTTTTTCGTCAGGTGATGTCAGAAGCAGTAGGAGAGATTGTCTATGACGAGGCAGCCTCCCTTCACTGTGGTCAAACATTTGACCCGCCTGAGGCGCAGGTAACCTATGGCGGTCCCGTCGAACTGATGCTTCTGGATTACAAAAAAGAGGAAGAAGCTGAGTTTGAGGTGGAAGAGGATGAGGAGGACGTTACCAACATCCAGATGGAAATCGCCTGCATCATCCAAAAGGTAAAAGAGCTGACGGAAAGTTTTTATATCCAGGACAAGGAAACCAAACAATACCGTCTTGCAAGATACGAGGATATTGTCATTCTTATGCGTTCTCCTTCTGGATGGAGCAAGGAACTGTTGGAACAGATGACAAACGCAGGGATTCCGGCATATGCAGAGACTAGGACCGGTTTTTTTCGCACCATTGAGATTATGACTATGGTAAATTTACTGCGGGTTTTGGATAATCCTAGAGAAGATATCCCGCTGCTTGCTGTTTTGCGCAGTCCGATTTATGGCTTTACCAGCGATGAGTTATTAAAGATTCGGCTGCATTCGGAGAAGGAAGAAATTTATCAGTGTCTGGTCAATTTTTTCAGAGACTGTCCCGAAGACGGGTGTGCTAAAAAATTAGAGAAGTTTTTTTCTGATCTGACTCGCTGGAGGGAATATGTGATTCATTTGCCGCTGGAAGAGCTGATTGAAACGCTGTATCAGCAGACAGGATATTTCGATTATGTAGGAGCAATGGCCGGCGGCAAAATTCGTCAGGCGAATTTGAGAATTTTGGCAGAGTTGGCAGTGCAGTATGAATCTACCAGCTATCAGGGGCTATTTTATTTTGTCAAGTATATCGGAAAAATTGAAGAGAACCAAACAGACACAGGTTCTGCCAAACTGTTGGGAGAAAACGGCAGTATGGTACGGATTATGAGTATTCATAAAAGTAAAGGGCTGGAGTTTCCGATTGTCATTGTCGCAGGAATGGGAAAGCGGTTTCATAAAAAGGATCTGGAAAAAAATATTTTGCTGCACCAGGAAATGGGCTTTGGCGCCAAATATTTTGATTACGAAAAGCGTCTTCGGTATCCTACATTGACCCATACGGCAGTGGCAGAGGTGTTGAAACGAGAACTTCTCAGCGAAGAAATGCGTGTTTTGTACGTGGCAATGACAAGAGCAAAGGAAAAACTTATTTTGTGCGGTGGAGTCAATCATTTGTCCAATGCCCTCAGACAGTGGACAAGTTATGTCGCAAGAAAAGAGGTTGGGCTACCGTTAATGGCAGTGGGCAGTGCCAATTGTTATTTGGACTGGGTGGTGCCGGCGGTGGCCGGTCATCGAGATGGGGAAGTTTTGTGCGACCTTAGCCAGACCCTTCTTTTGGATCAGAACAATGGAATTTATACAGACCCATCCAGGTGGAAGGTGGAGATTATCCGGCGCAGTGAGATAAGGGAACAAAGTGACAGACAGGAGCAGGCGCAGATAGCTCATGTAGAAGAATTGGAACATTGGGAGGACCAGAAAGATTACAGTGGGAAGAGAGAGGAAATTTTCCGTAAATTACGGATGCAGTATCCTTTTGAACAGGAGGCGCTACTTCCAGCAAATATTTCTATTTCTGAGATTCGCAGAATCTACCAACGGGAACGATTCTCACAGGATGAAAATTTGCAGGAATCAAGAGGAAAACTATCTTTCCCAGCATTTACCCAACAAAGACATGGCCTAACAGGAGCGGAAAAAGGAACGATCCTTCATATGGTGATGGAACGGTTGGACTTTACCAAGCAGTACACCCAAGAAGAAATCCGTGCCTTTGTAGAATCTCTTCAAAAAAGCGGAGTATTGACCGTAGAAGAAGCAAAGTCAGTATATATCAAACAGATTGCGGAGTTTTTCCAATCAAAGATTTATGGGGAAATTCGTAGGGCTGACCGTTTTTGGAAAGAGCAGCCTTTTGCAATGGAACTTTCGGCAAAAGACATTTATCCAAACTATACAGGCACAGAAGAAGGGATTATGGTTCATGGGATCATTGACTGTTTTTATTTGAGTAAGGGCAAGATAAAAGTGCTGGATTACAAGACAGACTATTTCCCTGGAATTTCAGAAGCCTATTTTTTGCAGACTTATCAGGTGCAGATGGGGATATACTGCCAAGCGGTACAACGCATGGCTGGTTTTCCTGTGGAAGGCGGATACATTTATTCCTTCGCCCTGAAAGATACGATTCAAATTTGTTGAGAGTATAAAAAAGGAGAGCGTTTTTTACGCTCTCCTTTTTTATGGCTCTAAATGATCCAGTTCTTCAATCCAAACCGCATTATTTGCGTCAGAAGGCATCCTCCAGTCTCCACGAGGGGAAAGGCTGACTGTACCTACTTTCGGTCCGTCAGGCAGACAGGAACGTTTGAACTGCTGAGAAAAGAACCGCTGATAAAAATTCCGCAGCCATTTCAACAATGTCTGATTGTCATATCCTTTGTCAAAGGCATGCTGTGCCAAATAATAGATTTTTTTCGGTGAAAATCCACAGCGCACCACATAATACAAGAAAAAGTCATGAAGCTCATATGGTCCTACAATTTCTTCGGTTTTTTGATGAATATTTCCGTCTTTATCCGGCGGCAGCAGCTCAGGACTGACAGGGGTATCTAAAATATCCTCCAATACCTTGCGGGATTCCTCATCCAAAGTGCTGTTTGATGAAACCCACGCCACGAGGGAACGTACCAATGTTTTTGGAACGCCGGCGTTTACCCCATACATGGACATATGATCCCCGTTATAGGTGGCCCAGCCCAAGGCTAGCTCTGATAAGTCTCCTGTTCCTACTACAAGGCCATTCTCCTGATTGGCAATATCCATAAGAATTTGTGTCCGCTCTCTTGCCTGTGTGTTTTCATAGGTCACATTGTGAACCTCTGGATCATGGCCGATATCCAGAAAATGCTGTTGACAGGCAGCACGGATTGAAATTTCGCGTTTTCTCACACCCAAAGCATCCATTAAGTGCAGAGCATTTTGATAAGTCCTGTCTGTGGTGCCAAAGCCAGGCATGGTGATGCCTAGCACAGTTTTCCTGCTGATATTCAAAAAATCACAGGCCTTGACTGCCACCAAAAGGGCAAGAGTAGAGTCTAGCCCGCCGGAAATTCCTAAAATAAGGGATTTTGCCTGTGTGTGGGAAAATCTTCTAGCAAGTCCTGTACACTGGATGGAGAAGATATCCTCACATCGATCGAAGCATTTTTGTTCTTCTTTCGGCACAAAAGGCATAGGGCTGATGGTCCGCTCCAATGTTTCATTTGGTGTGTCGCCAATAGAAAATGAGATGCGGCGATAAGATTTACCAGCATTGTTTTGGTACGTAAAGGTCGTATTTTTATTGCGGTCATTGGAAAGTAGCTCTAAATCAACATCGGAAAAAATTAGTTGATTTTCCATAGAATATCTTTGATTCTCATTTAGCAGCACGCCATTTTCGCTGATGAGACAATGTCCGCTAAATACCAAATCTTGAGTAGATTCTCCCAAACCGGCACAGGCATAGGCATAGCAGGCCATAAGTCGTGCGGACTGCTGATGGATTAAGTGTTTGCGGTACTCCTGTTTGGCGGCAAGTTCATTGCTGGCGGACAGATTCACAAGAACAGTTGCGCCTGCCATTGCCTGATAGCTGCTAGGCGGAATAGGGCTCCATAAGTCTTCACAAATTTCAGCGCCAATGGTTAAATAAGGAATATTTTCTGACACAAAAAGAAGATCGCAGCCAATGGGCACTGTTTGGCCGCAAAGGGTAATTTCACGACTAAGAAGGGTATCAGGAGAGGAAAACCAACGTTTTTCATAAAACTCATTGTAGTTTGGCACAAAGGTTTTGACTGTGACGCCTAAAATTTTTCCGTTGCAGATAGCGACAGCACTGTTAAATGTCTGATGATCGCAGCGAATTGGCATTCCTATAAAAAATACCAGATCCACCGATTTGGAATAGTTGACCAAATCCTCCAGAGCGCGGTAGGAAGCGTCGATGAGAGAGGACTGGAAAAATAAATCTCCACAAGTATAACTTGTCAGACATAGCTCTGGAAATACTAAAAGCTTTACATTGTTTTTGTTCGCTTCATCAATACATTTTTTGATTTCTTCCACATTAAAGAAACAGTCTGCTACACGGCATTTCGGTGAGGCTGTTCCGACGCGAAAAAAATGATACATATGACTTTCATCTCCTGTAAATTATTTTCCTAATTTCTGGTTAGTTTATCATAGCATAAATTCTTCCCATAGAAAAGAAAAAAATTCCTGCTCTTTTGGCAGGAATTCCTATTTAAAACTTTCTGAATAGGCCAATCACCTTGCCTACAATAGTGACATCATTGACAATAATCGGCGACATGGCAGGATTTTCCGGTTGTAATCGAATATGTCCGTCTTCCCGAAAAAAGCGTTTTACTGTGGCATAGTCCTCAATCAATGCAACAACAATATCCCCATTTTCTGCCGTCTGCTGCTGACGAACCAAAATCAAGTCTTTATCAAAAATTCCGGCTTCAATCATACTTTCGCCTTTTACCCGCAGCATGAATACTTCCTCATTATGGACATACTCTATAGGAAGAGGAAAGGTGTCTTCAATATTTTCAACAGCTAAAATCGGTGCGCCGGCAGTGACACAGCCAACAATTGGAACACTTACCAGTTCTTTTTTTGGAAGTAAAATGTTGGCAGGATCTAAAATCTCAATTGCCCGTGGTTTGGTTGGGTCTCTTCGAATGTATCCCTTTTTTTCCAATCGTTCCAAATGTCCGTGGACCGTGGAAGTAGAGTGGAGATTGACTGCCAAACAAATTTCTCGTACAGAAGGTGGATAGCCTTTTTCATTGACACAGCTTTTTATATATTCAAGAATCTCCAATTGTTTTTTAGATATGTCTTTCATGTGATCACCCTTTCAACTTTTTTTCATTATACCATGAGAAAAATTAAAAATCAAACAATCGTTCGAAAAAAATCAAAAAATCTATTGACGAAGAATGTAAGTTTGATATAATAGAACAAAAAACGAACTAATATTCGATAAAAACAAGGAGGCATAGGAACATGAGAAAAATTTTATTTAGTTTTATTACGATTGTGCTGATTTTAGCGTTCGGTTGTTTGGCCTTGGGAAATTCTGGGTTTCCTATGCCGGACACTTTTTGTGAACCTTCGGTTCGTTATGAAAACATAAAAATTAAATATGGGGATACGTTGTGGGATATCGCCGGCGCGTTTCGGGGAAAAGAACAACAAACTGCTGATTTTGTGGAGGAAATTAAGGAATTCAACCACCTGAAAAATGATTCGATTTATGCTGGTCAGCATTTGATTATTCCAATCAGACAAGAAAGTCGTTAGAAACCGTTGGGAAGGCAATATTTTTTCAAAAGGGAATCTCACCACATATTTTTTCCTTTTTCTGTCCAAACTAGCAAAAAAGAAAATTGAGGTGAACCCGATGGAAGCGACAGTAACAAAAACAAAACATATCCATGCCCGTCAGGTATCAGGCCATTGCTTTAAGACAGACTGCCTTGCTGTACTGTTAAGAGTACCGTTGACGGAAGAGTCCGCAGCCAAAAATAGTTTGTTGGCCCGTTTACTCAAAGGCATGGGAGAAGAGGAGCGACGGACGAAAGTGTGCCGCGCGGAAGCTATGTACGGCAGTATTTTTGATGTGTCGGCAATCAAACGCGGCAGAGAGCATATATTAAAACTTTCTTTTGAGTATCCTGCCTGCTGTGGGGATTATTTGGAACAGGCTGTTTGTTTTTTAAGAGAGCTTTTACCGGAAAGATTGTTTGTGCGCCCAGAGGCTTTTGCGCGGGAACAGAGAAATTTGCTGGAGGACATCAGAGGGCTCAGAGACCAAAAAGACCTGTATGCTCAACAGCGGTGTCTGGAAGAGCTTTTTTTGGAGGAGGGATTCGGCGTGCCGGAAAAAGGTAAGACAGAGACCGTTGCCCTTCTGACAGCAGAAGAGATAGAAGTTTATTATAAAACTTTGATGCGGGATGGGGTTTGGGATTTTTTCTACATTGGTGGAAGAACATACCGCAAAGTGGAAGAGACGGCGCTGACTTTTTTCCCTGAGCTTACAAGGGAAAGGGAGCTACAGGGAAAATACACAACCCATTGGCAGAATCGTCATCGGTTAGTGACAGAGTACTATGAGGCGGCACAGGCAAAGTTGATTGCCGCTTATTCTGTGGATTGTAAAAATGATCTGCACCAAATTTGTGCCGCAATGATGCTGAACGAAATTTTAGGAGGAAATGGTGCCAGCCGCCTGTTCCAGAAAGTGCGGGAGGAAGAAAATCTTTGCTATAGTGTTTCTAGTAGTTTCTATCCCTTCCTTTCTGTTATTCTGGTTGAGGCAGGGGTTGAGGCTAATGCACTGGAAAAAACATCAGGCTTGATCCAAAAAGAAATTGAAGCCATCCAGAACAATGGCGTTGAGGAAGAAGAGTTGGAGTTTGCCAGGCTATCTTTAATCCGCCGATACTTGGAGATACAGGATTCCACATGGATGAAACAGCAATTTTATATCCACCAATCCCTTTTAAAAATGTGTTGGGAGCCGGAAGATTATATCAGCTGTTTTGAAAAGATGACCACAGAAGATTTGAAACAAATCGCTGTGTCCATGAAAGAGCAGTTAATCTATTATCTTTCTAGCCGAAAAGGAGGAAATCAGCATGCAGGAAATCAGTGAGAATCGTTTTCTCCAAGAGCGGATGTATATTCAGTTGTTGTCATCCGGCGTGAAATGTTATATAATTCCTAAAAGCGACAGCCATCAAGCACAGGCCGCTGCAGTCTTTCATTATGGTTCTGTGGACCGTTCTTTTACAGACCGCAGAACTGGCAAGATAATCGATAGTCCAGCAGGTACAGCTCATTTTATCGAACATAAGGCCTTTGAACAGTCGTGGGGCGATGCCTATGGCAAGCTGATTGAAAACGGCGCCTATTGCAACGCTTTTACAGATTTCAATAAAACGGCGTATTACTTCTCAACAGGAGAAAACTTTGAAAAAAACTTTCGGCTTCTACTACAGTTTCTTCAAAATCCTATCTTCAAGGAGGAGAGCGTGGAGCGGGAAAAGGAGATTATCAAACAGGAGATCAAAATGTATGAGGACGATCCTTCCTGGAAGACGTATTTTCATGTGGTACAATCTATGTATGAGTCTCATCCTGTGCGGGATAATGTGGCCGGATCAGAAGAAAGCGTGCGTTTGATTGACAGAAAAACATTGGCTGAGTTTTATCAAGCCTTTTATCGCCCAGAATTTATGACTCTTGTTGTGACAGGAAACGTTCATCCGCAGCAGGTGATTTCCATTGCTGAAGAGGAATTAAAGCCGAAGGAAGGCCCCCTTCCTGGAAGAATCGACAAAGTGGAGGACAGTGATGTGGACACGGAGTGCAAGGAAGTTTCCATGCCTTTGAGAATTCCGTTTTTTACTATGGGATTTCGGCAAAATCCTGTGGAGGACAGTGAGCTTTTGAAAAGAGTCTATGGAACAAAAATGCTCTTGGAACTGCTGTGGGGAGAGGGCAGCCGTTTGTTCCAAAGAATGTACGAAGATGGCCTTTTGACTGAGCCGCCTGCTGTGCAGGTAAGTTTTGGCCGATCGTTTCGTTTTACAGTGGTCAGTGCAAAGACAAGTCAGCCTAAACGGACAGCGCAGCTTCTTTGGGATGCCTTGTATGAAGCGAAGTCAAAAGAGATCAAGGCCCGTGATTTAGATCGGATTCGAAAAAAATTTATGGGTCGGCTGTATCGCCGTACCCAGTCGATAGATGCTGTGTGTATGGATCAGATTGACTTGGGGGTTTTTGGTCTGACACTGTTTGACGCGTTTGATGTGGTTAGAGAAATGAACGAGACCATGCTTGAGAAAATTCTGCGTGAGGACTTCTGCGCTGAGGCGCGGGCGTTTTCCTCTGCGGGCAAGCTGCATTAAGATAACCAAAGGAGGAAGCAGTAGTATGGAACAGACAATGCCGGAAATTTGGTTTCCGCATATTGGAATTAAAATAGACCATTTGAGCAGAGTGGCCTTTCAACTGTTTGGCATGAACATTTATTGGTACGGAATTATTATCGGCATGGGGGTACTTGCCGGTATCGCGTTAGCTCTCCATGAGGCAAAGCGGACTGGACAGAGACAGGAAGACTATATGGATTGTGCTTTGGGCGCGATCATTGTCTGTGTCCTAGGTGCAAGACTGTATTATGTTATTTTTTCTTGGGGATACTATAAAGACCATTTATCGGAAATTTTTGCCATACGTAATGGCGGACTAGCGATTTATGGCGCGGTATTGGCAGGGATTGTGTACGTCTATCTCTTCTGCCGCAGAAGAAAGCTTAATTTTTGGCTGATGGCTGATACAGCGGCACCTAGTTTGATTTTAGGACAAGTGTTTGGCCGTTGGGGAAATTTTTTCAATCGGGAAGCCTTTGGCGGATATACAGATGGGCTGTTTGCCATGCGGTATTTAAAAGATCAGGTATCCAACATTGCACCTTCTGTTTTGGAAAAGACGGTCACAGTCGGCGGTGTAGAGTATATTCAGGTCCATCCCACATTTCTTTACGAGTCTATGTGGAATTTAGGAGTTTTCATCATTTTGATGATTCTTTTGCGAAAGAAAAAGTTTGATGGAGAGGTTTGCTGTGGCTATCTTTTTGGTTATGCAGCGGGAAGGGTTTGGATTGAGGGCCTTCGGACCGATCAGTTGATGATAGGCTCCACAGGGATTGCTGTCAGCCAGCTATTAAGTGCTGTTTTGATTTTCGTTGCTGTGGTTGTGTTTCTATATTTAAATAAAAAACAAAAACGCTGCTCCTGATTGGAACAGAAAACACAGGGATTCATCCTACAAAGATGAGTCCCTTTTTTATGCTTTTTTAGAGGCAGGCCCTATCTTTTTTGTCAAATGATGGGATAAAAGATCGTTTTAATAGAGAAAAAAACTCTGGAAACCTGGAATAAAACGTCTGTAAGGACTTGTAATTATATTAAATTTATATTACAATTGTTTCAAAGTGGTGGAAAGTGGATGAATAAGGATGAAAGTGGAGGAATATTGTTCTTTGTTCCAGAAAGGAGGTTGACAGCAATGTTCATGGGCGAGCAGCAACATACCATCGACGCCAAGGGCCGTCTGATTGTACCGGCAAAGTATCGGGAAGGATTAGGCGAAAAATTTGTTGTCACCAAGGGATTGGATCAATGCCTTCAAGTCTATCCTATGGAGGAGTGGGAAAAGTTTGAAAAAAAACTGGAAGCCCTTCCCAGTAAAGCTATGAAGATTGTCCGTTTTTTCACCTCAGGTGCTACAGAATGTGAACTGGACGGACAGGGCAGAATTATGATTCCGCCGACATTGCGTGCCTACGCGGGCTTGGAAAAAGAGATTGTCTCCATTGGTGTTGTCAACAAAGTGGAGATTTGGAACCGTGACCGGTGGAACGAATATAACCAAAATATTTTTGAGGACGAAGATATGTCCGATATTATGAATGAATTAGGATTATAAAGGAGTATCCCATGGAATTTCATCATGTCTCAGTTTTACTTAATGAATGTTTGGAAAATTTACATATTGATCCAGATGGAATTTATGTGGATGGCACTTTAGGCGGTGCAGGGCATTCCTCAGAGATTGTAAAGCGGCTGAAAAACGGCCGTTTGATCGGGATAGACCAGGACGAAGAAGCGCTGGAAGCGGCAAAAAAAAGACTAGAACCCTACAAGGATAAAGTAACTCTTGTCCACAGTAATTTTTCTCATATTGCAGATGTTTTGGACGAGCTTGGAGTAAGGCAAGTCAACGGCATTTTGCTGGACATTGGTGTCAGCAGCCATCAGTTGGATGAATCTGAACGTGGGTTTAGTTATATGCAGGATGCGCCGTTAGATATGCGCATGGATCATAGCCGTAAGTTTTCTGCATGGGATGTGGTGAATACATACTCTGCTGAACAACTGGATCAGGTGATTTTTTCCTATGGCGAAGAACGTTGGGCCAAACGAATCAGCGAGTTTATTGTTAAAGAGAGAGAAAATGGTCCCATTGATACAACAGGGGCGCTGGTTGAAGTCATAAAAAAAGCAGTGCCAAAAGGAGCGCGAAAAGATGGACCTCATCCGGCAAAACGTACCTTTCAGGCCATCCGTATTGAAGTAAATCAGGAACTAGAAGTATTAAAAAAAGTCATCGACGACGGTGTTGATTATCTTGCCGATGGCGGAAGATTTTGTATCATTACGTTTCATTCTTTGGAAGATCGAATTGTAAAACAGCAATTTCGTATGCTGGAAAACCCATGTACCTGTCCAAAAGAATTTCCTGTCTGTGTCTGTGGAAAGAAGCCTTTGGGCAAAGTAGTGACAAGAAAACCTATTCTTCCTTCTGAAAAAGAACTGGAAGACAATCCAAGATCCAGAAGTGCGAAATTAAGAGTGTTTGAAAGAAAAAAAGAATTCTAAATGAGAGAAGGGTGGAGTCGTGGCGAGAACAAAGAGACGACATATGAATACTGGAAATGTAAAAAGACAGACGAGCCGGTACAATTCTTCCAGTATTGCCTACGACTATGATGCCCTTCCAGTCCAGCAAGACAAGGAAGAGAAGGAAAGGCAGCTTCTTCAGCGGGCAAAGGCGCGTAGACTGTTGCGCCTGGAAAAAAAAGACGGCATTTTGCATGGTTTGAAATTGTTTGTGGCAACTGCTGTTGTTTTTGCAGGATGTATTCTTACAATGTCAATCAATGCTTCGATTACAGAAGAACGAGTAAAAATCAACAAGATGAAAGACCAGCTGATCGTACTGCAAAATGAAAATGAGTCAACAGAAGCTGAGTTAAGCGATCAGCTAAGCTTGGATTATATCAAAGAACAGGCGACAGGGCGTTTGGGCATGAGCGAGCCTCAGCCCTATCAAATTTGCTATATCGATGTTCCAAAGCAAAGTTATACAGTGCAGTCATCTATAGAGATAGAGGAAGAACAAAAAAGGTTTGATTTACAGGAAATTTTTTCGTTCTTCAGAAAAGGATTTGATAAAGTTGAGGAAAAATAAAGTTGAAAAAAGAATAAGAGGTCGGCTCACAATCGTCTTTTTTCTGCTGAGTTTTATCCTTTGTGGTTTGGGCGGCCGTGTCTTTTATTGGAAATATTGTTATGGAGAGGAATTCGAGACCCAGGCAAAAAGTCAGCAGGTAGAACGATATGACAGCATCATTCCGCCGGCACGCGGCCAGATTGTAGACCGAAACAAACAGCCTTTAGCCCTAAGTCTCACAGTTTATAATGTGGTGTTGGACCCGATTTTATTGAGCGAGTTTGAAGTGGAGGATCAGGAGAGAACACTGAATGCTTTGAGTGAGGCGCTGGAATTAAATTACAGTGATCTTAAATGGTATATTACAGTAGATCCGGCCACAGGAAAGTTAAATCGAAATAACCATTGGGTTTATTTGAAAAAATCAGTAGACAGAGAAATAAAGGAACAGTTGGAGGCACAAGATGTCAAAGGGGTGTTCTTTGAAAAGGCAACAAAACGAAAATATCCATTGGGTACTCTCGCGGCTCATGTGATTGGGTTTATTCGTGGTGATGCCAAATGGGGACTAGAGTATAGCTATGATGAGGAAATGACCGGTGTGCCTGGAAGAAGTTTTGTTACCTATGACGGAGGCACAAATGCTGCGACACAGGAGATTCCGGCAGAAGATGGAGACACAGTTGTTACGACAATCGATTATACCATTCAACAGTATGCCCAGGAAGCGGTGGAGGAAGCCATGCAGTATAATCCAATGTATGCAGCAGCTTTGGTGATGGATCCAAATACCGCAGAGATTGTGGCAATGGCCTCCTCGCCAACCTATGACCCGAATGACCCTACAAATCCTGTGGCCGGCAAAGACAACGCTGAATTCCAGAAAGAATGGGAACAGAAATCTGATGAGGAAAAGATTGAATATTTAAATACCGTATGGAAAAATTTCAATATTACCAGTACCTTTGAGCCTGGATCTATTTTTAAACCGTTAGTTGTGGCAGCTGCTCTAGAAGAAGGTGTGATTACACCAGAAACTACCTTTGTCTGTGAAGGAAAAAAGCAAGTGTATGACCGCCAAATTAGTTGTTGGTACCATGCAGGTCACGGTGTAGAAACGGTGGAAGACGTCCTTGCCAACTCCTGTAATGTTGGTATGATGGAGATTGTAGAAAAGTTAGGCGCTACAAAGTTTTATGAATACCAGAAAGATTTTGGTTTTGGTGAAAAGACAGGGATTGATCTTCCAGGAGAGGAATCAGCGGCAGATTTGATGTATGACTTGGATCAAATTGGTCCTGTTGAGCTTGCTACCATGAGCTTCGGCCAGTCCTTCAACTGTACTTCTATTCAGATTTTGACTGCCTTTGCTTCCGTCATAAATGGCGGAGATCTGATGCGGCCATATGTAGTAAGTCAAGTGATGGATATGGAAGGCAATATTGTGAAAGAAAATAAGCCGGAAGTTGTTCGTAAAGTTGTCAGCCAAAATACTTCTGATATTATCAGAACATATTTGGAAGCTACAGTGGATCATGGTACAGGAAAAAATGCAAAGATTGAAGGCTATGCCATCGGCGGTAAAACAGGTACTGCGGAGCAGGGGGTACGTAATAAAAAAGATTATACTCTGTCTTATATTTCATATTTTCCAGTGGAGGACCCACAATATATTTGTATGGTGGTGATCCATTTGCCAAAACCATATATCGACGGTGTAACAACACCTTCGCCGATGATTAAACATTTGATGGAGAAAATTATCAACTATAAATCTATTGAGTCAAGTTATGAGATTGTGAACCTTTCCGAGGAAGAAGCTGCAAAAAATACAAAAGTGAAGGCAGATAATTATGTGGGCAGTTCTCTTTCTGACGCTCTGCGAAGCATTGGAATGTCTGGTTTGAAATATGAACTAGGCGGTCAGGGCAACGTCGTTACCGGACAAGTGCCGGAGGCGGGTACAGAAATGACTGAAGGCTCTACGGTTTTATTGTATGTGGAGCGAGGAGAAAATGACACAGGAGATATTCAGATGCCGCTTGTCACGGGACTGACCTTTGACGAGGCTGCGAAAATGTTGCAGGAAGCAGGGTTAAGTCCTCCGGAATTGGAAAAAACTGAAGGCGTTGTAATCAGTCAAGAACCAGTGGCGGGCACTTTTGTCTCTGGAGATGATGCGGTTACCCTTACAATGGGAGAAGCGCCGGAAGAAAAAAAGAAAGAGGAGTAGCGAAAACAGTAGGCTTACAAAGCAGGAGATGATCCTATTTCCTGCTTTTTTTACATAAAAGAGTGATTTATTCATAAACTATTCTGAAAAATACTTTCGGAAGGAAAATGGAATGGATAAACCGACAATTAGGATGAAAAGAAAGCTGTTTTGGATTTTGATGCTTTTTGTTGGGTATTTCCCTATTTTATGCGGAAGAATCGCTTATATCCAAATTGTGGAAGCACCTTCGCTTCAGGAAAAAGCCTATGAACAACAGACAAGAGACCGTTTGATTCGCCCTGTGCGCGGAAACATTTTAGACAGAAACGGTGTAGGTCTTGCGGTGACAGAATCTGTCTGTGCCGTGAGCGTCATTCATGCACAGGTAAAAGATGAACAGAGAACAGCGGAAGCTCTTTCCAAAATGCTTGATTTGGAGTATGATTCTGTACTAGAAAAGGTACAAAAGCGTGTGGCGTTAGTCCGAATTAAATCAAAAGTGGACAGAGAGACCGCACAAAAGATTAGAGATTTAAACCTTCCAGGGGTTGTTGTGGATGAAGATGTCAAACGGGTTTATCCCTATGGTTCGCTTGCCAGCCAAGTCATTGGATTTGCGGGTAAGGATAATCAAGGAATTTTGGGATTGGAATCAAAATATGACAGTTATCTTGCCGGTGAAAGCGGTAAAATACTGACAGAGACAGACTCCGCCGGCCGTTTGACCAATCCGGCACAAATCAGAGTAAGTCCACAAAATGGTAATCATCTGGTGACAACATTGGATGCCGTTGTACAGCAGTATGCGGAACAGACAATACAAAAGGCAGTGGAAGCCAAAGAGGCAAAAAGCGGCATGATTATTGTGCTGAATCCGCAAAACGGTGAAATTTATGCAATGGCAAATTATCCAGGGTTTGATTTGAACGATCCATTTACGATTAATGATGAAACTCTTGCCGCACAATGGGACACACTGACGGAAAAAGAGAAAAATGACGCCCTGAACCAAATGTGGCGGAATAAATCCATCAATGATACCTATGAACCAGGCAGTACCTTTAAAACTGTCACATCCTCCGCTGGTTTGGAGGAAGGTGTTGTAAAGCCGGAGGACAGTTTTTGCTGTAATGGGTACTATGTAGCTGGAGATAGAATGATTAAATGCTGGCGGTATCCAAGGACCCATGGGGCAGAGAACTTTGTACAAGGGGTGCAAAACTCCTGTAACCCAGTTTTTATGGCAGTAGCGGAACGTTTGGGCGCAGATAAGTTTTATGATTATATGGTAAAATTTGGTTTCAAAGAAAAGACAGGGATAGATCTTCCAGGAGAAGCGGTAGGAATTATCCATAAAAAGGAAAACATTGGTCCAGTGGAACTTGCCACCATGAGTTTTGGCCAATCTTTCCAAATTACGCCGATACAGCTATTGCGGGCGGCTTCTTCTATCGTTAATGGCGGTCATTTGATTACTCCTCATATAGGAAAAGCCATTGCAGACGAAGATGGTGGAATTGTAGAGACATTTCAATATCCAAAAGGCCGTCAGGTGATCAGCAAAGAGACATCAGAGACGATGAAGTCCATTTTAGAAAGTGTCGTATCTGTTGGTTCAGGAAAAAAGGCATATATTCCAGGTTATCGCATCGGTGGAAAGACTGCAACCAGTGAAAAACTGCCTAGAAGAAGCGGGAAATATATCGCTTCCTTTATGGCTTTTGCACCAGCAGAACAGCCGACAGTGATGGCTCTGGTGCTGATTGACGAGCCTCAGGGCGCCTATTATGGCGGTGCAATCGCAGGGCCGGTCATGCAGGAATTTTTAAGTAATATATTGCCCTATTTGGGCGTAGAGCCACAATATTCAGAAGAAGAGTCAAAACTGGAAGAAGTCCAAAAGATCGTGGTGCCAGATCTTACAGGATGTACAGCGCAGGAGGCAAAGAAACTTCTTTCAGATGCTGGACTGACAGGGGTATTTTCCGGCGAAGAAGGAACAGTGACACAACAGTTTCCTCCCGCTGGAGAGATCATCAATCCCGCCTCTAAGGTAATTATAACCCTTGAGGGCAGTTAAAAGGTACATAGTAGGAAAGGAAGGATATGGAAATGGAGCTTAAAAAAATGATGGAGCATACAGACGCTCGCTTGCTTTCGGGGCCAGAATCCGTTACAATTCATCAAATACAGTACGATTCAAGAAAAGTGACCAAAGGTGATGTTTTTGTCTGTGTTGTCGGTTTTCAGACAGATGGACATCGGTATATAGAAAAAGCTATCGCCCAAGGCGCCGCCGCCATTATTTTGCAAAAAGCGCCTGCATCATTTCAGGATGGAATCTCCTATTACCAAATGGAAGATACCAGGAAAGGGCTTGCCCTTTTGTCGGCAAATTTTTATGGCCATCCGTCAGCAAAAATGAGGTTAGTAGGTGTGACAGGCACCAACGGAAAGACAACAACAACTTATCTCATTCGTTCTGTCCTTCAACGTGTTGGAAAAAAAGTTGGTCTGATTGGCACGATAGAAAATAGAATCGGCGAAAAACGCCTTCCAACGGAGCGTACCACGCCAGAAAGTATGGAGCTTCAAAAACTGTTTGACGACATGTACCAAGAAAATGTCACAGACTGTGTTATGGAGGTGTCCAGCCATTCCTTAGATCTTCACAGAGTTGATGACTGTGATTTTGATATTGGAGTTTTTACAAACCTGACACAGGATCATTTAGACTACCATAAAACAATGGAAAATTATAAAAAAGCCAAAGGGAAGCTGTTTGAGATGGCAAAGGCTGTTGTCATCAATTTAGACGATCCAGCAGGGCAAGATATGCTGGAAAAAGCCAAGGGAAAACCGCAGCTGACCTATGGGATTGACCGACCGGCAGACCTTAGGGCAGAGCATACGCAAGTTTCTTCCACAGGTGTAAAGTTTACGTTGAAATATGACGGAAAGTCCTATGAAGCATCCCTTCAAACGCCTGGGAAATTTAGCATTTATAACGCTTTAGGCGCTATTGGCGCCTGCTTATTAATGGATATTCCGATGGAGGAAATTCTTTTGGGGTTGGCGGAAAATACTGGTGTGCCTGGAAGATTCCAGACAGTGCAGTCCGCTTCTGGTGTTACTGCCATTATTGATTATGCCCATACGCCAGACGGACTGGAAAATATATTAAATACAGCGCGGGAGTTTGCTAAAGGAAAGATTATCACTGTCTTTGGCTGCGGCGGCGACCGAGACCGCTCAAAACGCCCTGTCATGGGAAAAATTGCCGGTACGCTCTCGGATTATTGTGTCATTACCTCTGATAATCCGCGGACAGAAGATCCAGAAAAAATCATTGATGATATTGAACCGGCAGTTTTGCAGTCAGGTTGCTCTTACCACAGACAGTCAGACAGAAAACAGGCGATTTTTGAGGCCATTGGTCGGGCACGGCAGAATGATCTGGTTGTCGTAGCCGGCAAGGGCCATGAGAACTATCAGATCTTTCGGGATCAAACCATACATTTTGATGATATGGAGGTTGTAAAGGAAGCCTTCGGGGAGGATTTGGCATGATAACGGCAATGACGATAGAAGAAATCGCTTCCGCAGTGAAGGGAAGGATTTTGGGAAATACAAGAGATGCTGTACAAGGCGTGTCTACAGATACAAGATCGATTCAGCAAGGAGATTTATATGTGCCCATCAAAGGAGAACGTTTTGACGGTCATGACTTTTTGATGCAGGCTTTTGAAAAAGGTGCAGTTTGTGCCCTTAGTGAAAGAGAGGTCCAGCCGCCGGAAGGGAAAACAATCATCTATGTGGAAGACACCAGAAGTGCTTACCGTGATTTGGCGGAGTATTATCTCTCCATTCATCGGGTATTTGTCGTGGGCGTGACAGGCAGTGTGGGAAAAACGACGACAAAAGATCTCATTGCCTCTGTATTGAAGGAGAAGTTTCAAGTCCTTGCCACAAAAGGCAACTTAAATAATGAGATTGGCCTTCCTTCTATGGTATTTCAGCTGAAAGAAGACACCCAAGTGGCAGTGCTGGAAATGGGGATGAACCATTTTGGAGAAATTCACCGTTTGGCTAAAGTTGCTCGGCCGGATATGGCGGTTATTACCAATGTTGGCGTCTCCCATATAGAGAATTTAGGAAGCAGAGAAGGCATTTTAAAGGCAAAATCGGAAATCTTTGATTATTTCCAGGAAGATGCGCAGGCGGTGTTAAACGCAGATGACGATATGCTAAAAACCCTTGCAGGAAAGGTAACTGCAGTGTGGTTTGGTGTAGAGGAAAAAAAGGATTTTTGGGCAGATGAGATTGTGCCGTTAGGCCTTGAAGGAATGAAATGCAGAATTCATACGCCAAAAGGATCGTTTTCTGTGACGATTCCGGTGCCGGGCGTCCATATGGTGTCAAACGCTATGGCTGCTGCTGCGGTAGGGCTAAAGTTAGGAATGAGCCTTTCGGAGATAGAAAGAGGAATTGCGTCGTTTGTACCTACGGCAATGCGTATGATGGTGACAAAGACAGCTTCCGGCATCAATCTCATCAACGACTGTTATAATGCAAATCCAGTTTCTATGAAAGCATCCATCGATGTGTTGAAAGAGGCCAAAAGCCGAAAGGTTGCGGTCCTTGGCGATATGTATGAATTGGGAGAAGACGGAAAGAAAATGCATTGGGATGTGGGCAAATATGCAGCCCAAAATGGCGTGGACCTGTTGATCTGTCTTGGCGAGCTTTCGGAAGCTATGGCGGAGGGCGCCAAAGAAAACGGCTGTCCTCAGGTGAAATATTATAAGACTCAGACACAATGGCTGGAAGAGGGGCTGCCTGTCCTGATTCAACCAGGAGATACAGTGTTGGTGAAAGCTTCACGAGGCATGGGTCTGGAAAAAACAGCAGAAAAAATAGGGGGAGTGAGATAAAAAATGAGGTATCCTCTTACAGATGCAGTATATGCAATTATGATCTCTTTTGTCATTGGCCTTGTGCTTTGTCCTGTACTGATTCCAATGCTTCATCGGCTGAAGTTTGGTCAGACAGAACGGGAGTGCGGACCGGAAAGTCACTTGAAAAAAAGCGGTACGCCGACAATGGGCGGGATTGCAATTTTAATTAGTTTCGCATTAGCCAGCCTGTTTTATCTGCGGGGAAACATGGACGGCGTGGCGGTTGTGCTTGTGACTCTTGGTTATGGTATTATTGGCTTTGTGGACGATTACATCAAAGTGGTGAAAAAGCGTTCTTTAGGGCTGAGAGCGTATCAAAAAATTATTGGACAGTTACTTATCACAGCCTTGTTTGCTTTTTATCTGTCCCAAAAAGGATTGGGAACAGATCTGTTGATTCCATTTCTTCCAGATAAAAGCATTGATTTAGGAATGATGTATTGGCCGTTTCTTGTGATTGTCATGTTGGGGACTGTCAATGGCGTCAATTTGACTGATGGGTTAGACGGATTAGCCAGTGGTGTTACTTTGATTGTGGCCATGTTTTTTGCTCTTGTGGCATGGGCGGCGCAAAGCGGGATTACCCCTGTTTCCGGTGCGGTAATCGGAAGCCTTTTTGCCTTTTTAATCTTTAATGCTTATCCGGCAAAAGTATTTATGGGCGATACAGGTTCTTTGGCTTTAGGTGGTTTTGTGGCGGCAAGCGCTGTCCTTTTAAAAATGCCGATTTTTATTGTCATTGTAGGTTTTATTTATTTAGCGGAATCTCTGTCTGTCATCATTCAAGTGGCGTACTTCAAAAAAACAGGCAAGCGTGTGTTTAAGATGGCGCCGATTCATCATCACTTTGAACTGTGCGGATGGAGTGAGACAAAGGTTGTGACTGTATTTTATATTGTGACGGCAATGATGTGTCTGATTGGTTATTTGGGCTGCCGCAATTTATTCTGATTGTTGAAAGGAAGTATTGATAATGGAACTAAAGCAAAAGAAAGCTCTTGTCTGTGGTATGGCAAGAAGCGGCGTATGCGCGGCTCGTTTATTAAACCGTCATGGCGCTGTGGTAACGCTGCAGGATAAAAAGCCGCGGGAAGCGCTGACTGGTTTGGAGGAACTGGAGAGAGAGGGCATCCAAATTTACTGCGGCAAAAATCCAGATGATATTGTTTTGCAGCAGGATTTGATTGTGCTAAGTCCGGGCATTCCATGTGACCTGCCTTTTATTACGGCGGCGGAAAAAGCCGGTATTGAGGTCATTAGTGAGGTAGAGCTTTCTTATCGGCTGTCAGTCTGTCATTTGGCTGCTGTGACTGGTACCAATGGAAAGACAACCACCACAACGCTGTTATGGGAGATGATAAAAAAGATCGATCCCCAAGCGGCAGCAGTGGGAAATATTGGTGTCGCTTTTAGTCAAGAAGTGGAAAGACTTCAAGAAGAAAATTGGGCCGTGGCAGAAATCAGCAGCTTTCAGATGGAAAAAGCCGTTTCCTTTCATCCTGAAATCAGCGCAGTTTTAAATATTACGCCAGATCATTTAAACCGTCATAAGACGATGGATGTTTATATCGCTATGAAAGAGCGTATTTTTCAAAACCAGACGGAGCAGGATTTTTGTGTCTTAAATTACGAGGATGAAGTTTGCCGAAAAATGGCGGGCAAGACAAAAGCGCAAGTGCTCTTTTTTTCCAGTCAAAGACAATTGGAAGAAGGAATATTTTTACAAAATGGCAATATAGTTATGAAATGGGGCCCATGGAACGAAACCCTTGTCCATGTGGAGGAAATGAAGATTTTAGGCTCTCATAATTATGAAAATGCCATGGCTGCCGCTGCAATGGCTTTTGCTGCGGGAGTACCAGCGGAAGAGATTCGCCAGACTCTTCGGGAATTTGCTGGTGTCGCCCATAGAATTGAGTATGTGACGACAAAAAGCGGCGTATCTTTTTATAACGACAGCAAGGGAACAAACCCTGATGCAGCCATTCGGGCAGTCTATGCGATGAAACAGCCTATTGTCCTTATCGGCGGTGGATATGATAAAGGGAGTTCTTATGAGGAATGGATTAAAACATTTCCAGGCAGAGTAAAAAAATTGGTGCTCATTGGTGTGACGGCGGAGAAGATCCGCGACACTGCTGTGAAGATGGGATTTACCAACATTACGATGTGTGGAAATGACTTTTCCAAAGCTGTTGAAGAAAGCTATCGTTTCGCAGAGGCAGGGGATTGTGTGCTTCTTTCTCCGGCATGTGCCAGCTGGGATATGTTTGAGAGCTATGAAAAGCGGGGAGACCTTTTTAAAGAACTTGTCCGTGCTTTGCCGGAAAAAGAGGACTAATTGGTAACTAAGAGGAAAGAAGGTGCGCAAATGGCGGGAGTGAGAAAGGATAGGCGCAAAAAAACACCAGAAAAACAGGATTCAATTGACTTTGTCATCTTCTTTGTTGTGTTTCTGCTGGTGCTTTTTGGCACCATTATGATTTTCAGTTCCAGCTATTATTACGCTTTGACAAATCCAAAAATTGGGGATATGTATCATTTTCTAAAACGCCAGTTGATATGGGCTTGCGCCGGCACGACAATGATGGTGATATTGATGAATATTGATTATCGGATTTGGAAAAGACTTGCAGGTATTGGGTATGTGTTTTCTGTTGTATGCCTAATTTTGGTTAACTTTATCGGCCATAACTTTAACGGTCAAAGCCGGTGGCTTGGTATTGGTCCACTGTCTTTCCAGCCGTCAGAGGTATCGAAATTAGCTGTTATTTTGTTTCTATCCATGTATATCTCCAACCACCGCAAGGAAATGGAGACAGGACAGGGCTTTCTAAAATGTATGGCGATTATTGGCCTGCCGGTCTTTCTAATACTAATCAATAATATGAGTACGGCGATTGTTGTGTTTGGTATCTGTGCAGTAATTATGTTTATTGCTATGCCAAAACTGAAAATGAAAACGATTGTAATTGGAGGATCGATTCTTACAGCTATTTTAGGCATTGTAGGGTTTGTAGCAGTCAAGCTTCCCCAGTATGCGTACCGCTTTAATCGAATTAAAATATGGCGTGATCCCTTTTCTGACCCTTTGGACAAAGGTTTTCAGACTGTCCAAAGTTTATTTGCTGTGGCAAGCGGCGGGTTATTTGGTCTTGGCCTAGGACAGAGTCGACAGAAAACTTTTATTCCAGAGGCGTATAATGACATTATTTTCGCAATCATCTGTGAGGAACTAGGGCTGGTCGGGGCATGCTTTGTTATTCTTCTGTTTCTGATTTTGGTTTGGCGGGGCATAAAAACTGCAATGAATGCCTTAGATCTGTTTGGTACCCTTGTGGCAAGCGGTATCATCGCAATGATTGGCGGTCAGGCAATTATCAATATATCTGTTGTCACCAACACAATACCAAATACAGGAATGCCTCTTCCGTTTATCAGTTATGGCGGTTCTTCTTTGGTGTTTACTATGGCTGCTGTGGGAATACTGTTGAATATTTCCAGATATCAGAAAAGTTCCTCGAAATAAACAATTGACAAATGGGTTAAGATTGGATAGAATCTAACTATTATCAGCAGAGAAGCTGTGACCGGAAAGAGTATTCAGTATCACCTATCAGAGAGAGACACAGATGGCTGGAAGTGTCTTTAGGCAGGCGCTGGAGAAGGTAGTCCGTGAGCTTTTCCGGCGAAAGAAAAAGTAGCCGGAACCGGTGGGAGCCGTTATCAGCCAAAAAAAGAGTCCATAATCTTTTATGGAAATAAAGGTGGTACCGCGAGTTTTCGTCCTTTTTTGGATGAAAGCTCTTTTTTTATATCAACGATAGAAAATCATAGGTTTTAGCGTTATCTTTTTAGGAGGAAAGCAAGAATGAAGGAATTGGAAAAAAATTATGATCCATCTGTTGTGGAAGAGAGGCTGTACAGCCATTGGCTGGAAAAAAAATATTTTCACACAGAAGTGGATAAAAAGAAAAAACCTTATACCATTGTTATGCCGCCGCCCAATATTACCGGTCAGCTGCATATGGGACATGCCTTGGATAACACCATTCAGGATATTTTAATTCGTTGGAAACGTATGGCGGGCTATAATGCTCTTTGGATTCCAGGCATCGATCATGCAAGTATTTCCACAGAAGTGAAGGTAGTTGCTAAGATGGCGGAGGAAGGTCTGAAAAAAGAAGACGTCGGCAGAGAAGGCTTTTTAAAGCGCGCTTGGGCTTGGAAAGAGGAATACGGCAATATTATTCTGAATCAGCTGAGAAAAATGGGCAGTTCCTGCGATTGGGACAGAGTTCGCTTTACTATGGATGAAGGATGCAGCGATGCGGTGCTGGAAGTATTTACCAGACTGTATCAGAAAGGCTTGATTTATCGTGGAGAAAAGCTGATTAACTGGTGCCCAAAATGTCAGACCACAATTTCCGATGCAGAAGTAAACCATGAGGATCACGCAGGTCATTTTTGGCATATTAAGTATCCAGTAGCTGGAGAACCAGGCCGGTTTATTCAGCTTGCGACAACCAGACCGGAGACAATGCTTGGCGATACGGCTGTTGCAGTCAATCCTGAGGATGATAGATACCGTGATTTAGTAGGGAAACATGTGATACTTCCTTTGGTCGGCCGTGAGATCCCAATTATTGCAGATCACTATGTAGATATGGAGTTTGGAACAGGCGTTGTTAAAATTACGCCGGCCCATGACCCGAACGACTTTGCAGTAGGGGAACGCCATCAGCTGCCGAGAATCAATGTAATGAACGATGACGGCACGATCAATGAAAACGGTGGACAGTATGCCGGTTTGGACCGCTATGAAGCGAGAAAGCAGATGGTGGAAGAGCTGGAAAAAGAAGGGCTGTTGGTAAAGGTAGAAAATATTACCCACGCAGTTGGTGTTCACGAACGCTGCGGCACAGTTATCGAGCCTCTGATTAAAAAACAGTGGTTTGTTAAGATGGAGGAATTGGCAAAACCAGCCATCGAGGCATATCAGAAAAATGATTTGAGATTTATTCCAGACAGATTTGGAAAAGTTTATCTCCATTGGCTGGAAAATATTCATGACTGGTGTATTTCCCGTCAGCTTTGGTGGGGTCATAGAATTCCGGCCTACTATTGTCAGCAATGCGGCCATATTGAGGTGGCAAAATCTCAGCCAACCTGCTGCTCTAAGTGCGGCGCAACAACATTAGTACAGGATGAAGATACATTGGATACATGGTTTAGTTCAGCGTTGTGGCCATTTTCAACGTTAGGCTGGCCGAAAAATACAGAGGAACTGGAACAGTTTTATCCAACCAGCGTCTTGGTCACTGCTTACGATATTATTTTCTTCTGGGTTGTCAGAATGGTATTTTCTGGTCTGGAACAGATGGGTGAAATTCCGTTTAAGGACGTGTTTATCCATGGTCTGATTCGTGATGATCAGGGAAGAAAATTCTCCAAATCTTTGGGCAATGGCATTGATCCGCTGGAAGTTATCGATAAATATGGCGCTGATGCCCTTCGTCTGATGCTCATTACAGGCAACGCTCCTGGAAACGATATGCGTTTTTATTGGGAGCGGTTGGATGATGCAAGAAACTTCTCCAATAAACTTTGGAATGCATCTCGTTTTGTTTTAATGAACCTGGAAGACGAAAAAGAAGAGGCAAAATTTATTTCACTTACTTCTGCAGACAAGTGGATTCTTTCTAAAGTCAATACCCTTGCAAAAGAAGTGGAAGAAAACATGGAGCATTATGAGCTGGGGCTGGCAGTACAGAAAATCCGTGACTTCCTGTGGGATGAGTACTGCGACTGGTATATTGAGATGGTGAAGCCTCGTCTGTATCAGAAAGAGGACAGCACCCGTCAGGCTGCTCTTTGGACCTTAAAGACTGTGCTGATTGACGCGCTGAAACTTCTTCACCCATATATGCCGTTTATTACAGAAGAGCTCTTTACTCATTTACAGACAGAGGAAGAGACCATCATGCTTTCTCCATGGCCCAAATTTAAAGAGGAATGGAACTTTAAAGAAAATGAGGCGGAAATCGATTTGATGAAGGAAGCTGTCCGCGGCATACGAAACATCCGTTCCGAAATGAATGTGGTACCAAGTAAGAAAGCGAAAGTGTTTGTTGTCTCAGGGGATGAGTATGTCAGAAGTGTTTTTGAGAAATCAAAGGTATTCTTCCAGACTCTTTCCTTTGCAAGTGAAGTGCAGGTGCAGGCAGATAAGACAGGCATTGGAGAGGATGCTGTGTCAGTGGTAATCCATAACGCTGTCATTTATATGCCATTTGCAGAGCTGGTGGATATTGAAAAAGAAATCCAGCGCTTGGAAAAAGAGCGGGATAAAATGAAAAAAGAGGTTGAGCGTGTGGAAAAGAAACTGCAAAATCCAGGGTTTGTTTCCAAAGCGCCACAGCAGGTAATTGAGGAAGAGAAGGCAAAGGGCGAAAAATACCAGACGATTTTGTCGCAGGTAGAGGAACGCCTGAGCCAATTGAAAAAATAAAGTAGAGGTTTCGCTGTCTGTCTAAAAAAGACAGGCGGCAAACCCTTGTATTTTCTGTTGCCTAGGAGGAAAGAAACGTTGCATTTTTATTCTGTCTGGAACGAAAGACACCATCTGTATCCGATTGTCGTTGATTTCCCTCACAGCGGAATCATTGTGCCGGACCCCATACGGGCGCAGATGCGTCCTGACGCCGTGTTATCTAATACAGACTGGTTTTTGCCAAATCTCTATGCCTTTTTAGAGCCTATGGGTGTCACCAGTCTCATCAATCATTTAAATCGGTATGTCATCGATATGAACAGAGCGCCTTGCGCAGATGCTGTTGGCGGATATCAAAAAGAAATGGTGTATCAACACAATACATTTGGCCATCCAATTTACCGCTTTCCTCTAAAGGCAAAGGATCTTCACTATCGGCGGAAGGCATTTTATGATGTCTACCACAGGAAATTAAAAGCATTGCTGGAGGAGAAAATCAGATGCTTTGGCCATTGTTATCTCATAGATCTTCACAGCTTTGCTGTGGCAAAAGATGTGACAGAGGATTTGATTGTGTCAAATTGCTGCGGTCAAGCAAGCAGCAAGGAGTTTTTTGATCTGAGCTGCACTGCTTTCCAAAAACAGAGCTTTTCGGTTGCAAAAAACCGCACATTTACCGGAGGGCATATGACAAAGTATTATGGTGCCAAGCAGAGGATAGAGGCGGTACAGGTAGAACTTCGTTACCATGCCTATCTCCAAAATAGATTTTTTGGCGAAGAAGAGATTACGTCTTTTGATGAATCGTTATTTTGTCAGGCACAAAAAAAACTCCAGAGCGCGTTTTACCAGTTGGTACGTACTCTGGAGTAAAAATTTAGGGGAGGCTAATGGTGCGGGCATATGGTCGATCAGACGTCTCTAACAAACAGAGATCCCCCTGGTGGATTAATTTTTCAATGCGGTTATGCCACCAATAATCCCGCATTCCTGTTGGCATAACGCCTAGGAGTGTACCAATACACTCTGCTTCCTTCATCGGTCCTTTTAATAAAGCTTCTTTGAGGAGGAAATCATAAAAATCCTCCTTCACACTGGTCAGTTGACCGTTTAAGACAGCCCGAAGAGGGCTGTTTTCTTTTTTTAGAAATTTCCATTTGTGAGAAAACATAGAAAGCTCCTGCTTCGTGACTGGTCTTTCATAGGAAAGAAAATAACAGAGTTCTTCAGGGGCGACTTCTCCCCAATTGGCATATTCTAAAACGACGTTATCTTTTATGACATAAGGCGGCAGATTCACAGCAGAAATGGGGACATCTGTCTCTTTGAGCAGAAAACATAGATGATAGAATCCGCATAAGGCATAAGGCGCACTGCTGTACCAAATGCGGATGGGATGATCGAGAGATAGCAGATGTACCAGCTTTTGAAATTCGTCGTTATATTTTTTCCCTAAATTCCTGAATTCTTCGATTATTTCGGGGCGGTGCTTCCACTGATTTTGAGGACACATAGAGAAAATAAGATTTTGACGGTAAGGGCTTGTCGCCTCCTGTTGAATATCACCGATTTCCATCATCCATCCAAGACAAATGACATCTTCGGCTTCTGTTTTATGCCTAACCAAAAAATGATCTAGCTGTGATTGTCTGATGAGAGCTGCCTCGCTCTCGCCGAATACTACTTCAATCATAAAAGTTCTCCCTTGACTTCATACTAAAAATCATCATCCACAAAAATATCATCCTTTAAGAAGTCAAATTCTTTTGCGATTTCGTCTTCTACACTGAGAGGCTCCTCCGTTTCGTAAGAATACTCCTCCTTCTCTTCTTCCTCTGCCATAGTGCCAAAGCCGTTATCACTGAAAACGACGCCGACTTTGTCCACAATCAACACTTTGCCCTCAAAGGTAGGACAGTTTTCTACTGCGTCCTTGAGCATGTCCATCACTTCCTCCACGCTTAACGCCGGAGGCAGAGAGCTTAAAAGGATCTGCATGGCTGATTTTCTGATATTATTTGGCAAGTTATCGTAGTATTGACGCATATGACTAAGGAACATATCAAATTTTTGGTTTTTAAATTCCAGAGAAGCTTCAGGTGCGTCAGAATCAGGCTGGAAATCAAATAATTCGCTGTCTAATTCTGCATAATAGCAACTGCGGATAAACCCTTCTGCGGAGAGAACTTTCGCAGTATCTTCCTCTAAATTATCAAAGTCCAACTGCTCCAAAAGCCGTGTTTCTTTCTTGTTAATGCTGTTTGCCTTATCGATAATCGGCTCAAAGGCACGTTCCAGCTGGGCGGAAAGGGTTTCCAGCACCGTTGTGTCTTCCTCGCCGGTCAAAATATCCCTGACTGTATAATAATAGTCGGCATAAGCTACATCCCGTTCTGTAATGTCATCAAAGGAAAATCTCAGATAAAAAAGGATCATCAGCGAATTGATATCATGAAAGAGGTCCTTAAAGTAAGATTCAATATGATCTAAAGTATCAAAGACGTCATTAAACTCTTCATAAACCTCATCCAGTTCACTGTCGCTTAAAATTGCCGGTGTGATGGCTTTGTTTTCTTTCAGCCATTGGGCGATTTCAGGAAAGAACTGTCCGTAGCTGTCTGTGTTTTCTGGTGCGCAGGTGCTCTCAAAAGCTGCAAGAGAATGGTCAATGCTTGCTTCCGACTGGCCGGCAAACGCAAGGAAGAGGGAATGCTTTACAACATCAAAAAATTTCTCCCGTGTCATTTTCAGTGGTATACATTTGAGCAGCTGTCCTAGGTATCTTTTTTGTTCCATAGGATCATTGGCACTATGGATAAACTGCGCACAGTCCTGATAAAAAAGCCCAAACTCAATGGCTTTTTTGTCGGTGTAGCTTTCTTTGTATCTGCGTTTTGCCACTTCATCGTTAATAAGGGCGCTTGCTACATTCCAGCTGGCAAAATACCGATAGACACTGCCGTAGATTGTCACCAGCTCTTTTTTTAAAGACAGACACTGCTCTAAAGCGTTGGTGCGCTCTATGCCGTCGGCATCCAAAATGTCTTCTAGATTGATAATGAAGTCGTTGATTTTATTGCGAATATCGGAAATTTCTTTTGGAAGTTCGTAGGGAATATAATCAATTTCCCGTTTCAGTTCCTCCACCCGGTCCATCAAAAGAAGCAGAAAATTGCCTACTGCTTCATTATAAATATAGTCGCTGGACATAGCTTGAATCTTTTTTTCCAGTTCAATATGCTTAGCCAAAGATAAGAATCCCCTTCCCATTGATTAAATTTAAACCTATTATAAACGTTTTTTATAGATTGCACAATTGAAACTGGAAAAAATACAAAAAATATAGTATAGTACCAATCACAGGGAGGAATGGGTATGGAAAAAGGGATTATTCTTACAATTACAGGAGACGGCAAAGGAAAAACAACGTCGGCAGTAGGCACAGCCCTTCGCAGTCTAGGTTGGGGAAAAAAGGTATGTATGATCCAATTTTATAAATCAGAGGCTTATGAAAGCGGTGAGCGGGAAATGCTGCGCACCTTGGGCGCAGAAGTTTATACGCTGGGGGCTGGTTTTTCTTGGACAAAAGACGAGTCAGAGCATATCAAAATGCTAAAAAAAGCATGGCAGAAAGCAGAAGAAAAATTAAAGGAACCCTCCTGTGACCTATTGATATTGGATGAAATTAATATCGTCTTATCTCAGACGGCAATTGATTTTAGTTCTGTGCTTACAAAGGAATCTTTCATAGAAGCACTGAGACAGAGGCCGGCAGGGCAGGATGTGATTTTAACAGGACGGAAGGCTCTACCGGAAATTATTGCGCTTTCTGATACTGTCAGCGAAATAAAAAATATTAAGCACTGTTTTGAAAAAGGCGTGGCGGCAAAACGTGGAATGGAATATTAAGGTATAATTTTTTCCCAAAAGAGGGATACTTCCTTTGAATAAAATTACTAGGAGGACTGGATGATGGAATTGAAAGGAAGTAAGACGGAAAAAAATTTATTGGCAGCTTTCGCAGGGGAATCCATGGCGCGTACCAGGTACAATATTTATGCGTCTAAGGCAAAAAAAGAAGGCTATGAGCAGATTGCAGATGTTTTTCAGATGACTGCGGACAATGAAAAAGAACATGCAGAGCGCATGCTTCATCTTTTGGAAGGCTTAGGCGATACAAAGGCAAATTTAAAAGCAGGCGTGGACGGCGAACACGAAGAATGGAGTAAAATTTATCAAGAGTCCGCAGAAGTTGCAACCCAAGAAGGCTTTACAAATATTGCAAAATTTTTTGAACTTTTAGGCTCCGTGGAAAAAGAGCATGAAAAGAGATTTCAAACACTGTTAGATAGAATACAAAACGATGAAGTATTTTCTTCCAGTGAGTCCATCTATTGGCAGTGCAGAAACTGCGGCTATATTTATGAAGGCAATGAGGCACCAGAATTTTGCCCGCTATGTGGCCACAGCCGTGGGTATTTTGAGCGTAAAAAAGAAAACTACTAAATTTCAAAATAAAAAAGGGCCGGAAAAACCGGTCCTTTTTGTAAGAAACAAGGAGGAGCTATGAAATATAAGAAGATCAAAGAGGGGATTTTTCTCTCCCGCCCCAACCGGTTTATAGCGCAGGTTTTGGTTGACGGGAAGGAGGAGTCGGTTCATGTAAAAAATACGGGACGATGTCGAGAACTATTGACAGATCATGCCCGTGTAATTTTGGAGGAAGGGACAAATCCAGGGCGGAAAACAAAATACTCTCTTATTGCTGTCTATAAGAAAGATAGACTAATCAATATGGATTCCCAAGCGCCGAACGCGGTGGCGGAAGAAGGACTGAGAAAAGGTTTATATAAAGAAATTGGTTTTGTGGAGGAGATTCGGCGGGAAGTCTGTTTCCATGACTCAAGATTTGATATTTTTTACAAAAAAAATGGACGTCAGGGATTTGTGGAGGTGAAAGGGGTGACACTGGAGGAAGACGGACATGCTTTTTTCCCTGACGCGCCGACACAGCGGGGAAGAAAACATCTGAAAGAATTGATTCAGGCGAAACAAGAGGGGTATGAGGCGTCGGTGCTTTTTTTGATTCAAATGGAGCAGATGCAGTATTTTTCTCCCAATACAGTGACAGATCCAGCGTTTGCAGAAACTTTAAAACAAGCATGGAAAGAAGGGGTTCACATTTTGGTATACGACTGTTTTGTAACGGAGGATGAATTGACTGCGTCAGGCCGTCAGATTCCATTGATTTTTTAATATAGATTAATAGCAAAAATGAAGCGGCAGAAACGCTGAAAAGATATGATCTCTTATCGGTGGTAATACAATAAAAATTTCCAAACTGCATGGAAAAAAAGAAATGATTCTGAAATAATACATAATTGGATTCGGATTTTTTTTGGAGAATTACAGCGTTTTATATGATTTTTAACGGGTTTTTGGCGATAGACGAATTGTGTGGTTTGCATAATTGCAAAATACTGTATGCTTTTTTTTCTATTGAAAAGAACATAACCTAATGTTATAATGAAAAAAATGACATAGGGCCTTTTAGCCTTATGTCATTGAGCCTGAACCGGCCGCGGTCGTTTTTAAAAGACATGGGGGCTATTTACGCCTGTCTTGCGGCCTGAGATGAAGTTTGCGTTTAGCATCAGGCGGAAATGTGGTTTAGGGCTTTGGAGCAGTAAAGAGTATATTTATTATTGCCGAGTATCGGCGCAGGAGGAGTGTTTAATATGAAATTAATGCACACAAAATTACCTGAGTTCATCAGAAAAATGAAAGCAGCTAGTTGTACAGCAGGCAGATTTGTTGACTGTAAGGTAGTTGGACTGGAGAACCTGAAAACAGCAAAAATGCAGTCTGCAAGAACTGGTAAAATTGAAGAGGCAATCCGTGAAATGGTTGCTAGCCACCCTGAAATCTATAATGTACAGCTGGATATTATTCCTCGTAGACCAGAATCTATGCATAGCTGTGTCATCCGTTCTTGGGACAAAGATGGCAATCCTGTAGAATGCGTAATGCAGACAATCAATATCCTTCATCCAACAGAAGAAATTCTTACGCATGACTTCTTTGGTAAAATTAATGATATGAGACCAGCAATCGGTAGACACTAATCTGTAAAAAACGTTTATCACAGGAGGAATAAAAAATGGCTGAATTAAAATATAAACTGGTTCCAGAAGGAAATTGGAATGGAATTTATGTACCTGTATCTGTTGCGTTAGTAGATTATGCTGACGTAAAAGCACTTGGACTGGACAAAGATCTGAGAAAAGCATGCGAAATTATTGCTGCACAGTTTGAAGGTCCTGTTGCTATCAACGTTGTAGACCTGGAAGCTTGTACAACAAACTCTGACGGTATTATGCTGGATGGTTCTTTAAGATGTATGGCTGCCGGAGACTACGGTGTAATCAATAAGGAATTTGGTTTCTGCGAAATGCCTGAAATCCCATATTCTGATGAATTGATTGAAAAAGAGCCACACCTTGCACAGTGGCAGAAAAACTTCCCAGGAAGACCTCTGATTATGGGACCTGTTCCTGAGAAAAAACCTCTTCCAATTCATGCTTGTGTTTTAACAGGTCGCTGCGGAAACAATAACTCTGCAACTGAAATGATGCACTACATCAACATGGAAGAACTTCTGATGCCAATCATTGGCCAGATGGAAATTATGAAGGGCGGAAAAGTTGAAATCGGTGGTACAGGCTATGTAATCTCTGTAGGTATCGGCGCTGTTGTTGGCGAAGATCAGGGACGTATTGTGCCTCACTATCAGTTTATGTGCGGTATGACAGCACATCACTGCGGCGAATATGCAAAGCTTCTGAAGAGCCATATTCCATGTATCGTAGCAGATAAGTCTGTTCTTGCAAAACTGACAATCGACGCATTAAACGCTGGTATGATCCCAGGCCGTCACATCGGTTCTTCTCCACAGACACTTTCTATCGCAAGACACAAAGGAATTATGCCTGATTTCGATAACATCGAGCCAGCACTTTGGGATGAATTAAAATCTGTAGGCGTTACTCCAGAATGGTGCAAAGAGAAAGTTGAACTGCTCTCTGATGAAGAAATCATTGCAAGAGCACATGAGATTATCCCTGGTGTAGATCATCCAAAATGCTACAATGTAAATGATATTATCGAGACAAAAGTAGCTAAATTTTAATCGATACATACAGATATAAAAGAATGGGAAGCTTAGGCTTCTCATTCTTCTCATTAATAAATCTCAGAAAAAAGAAATCTAACGAGATGTTTTTTTTGTGAGATTTATATGAATTTTTGCTTACATCAGGAGGAATAAGTTATGGAAGAAACAAATAAGGAAGAGACCAAAATATACGTCAATGTGGATAAAACGGTTGTAAAAATTACTGGTTTGGATATTAAAGGATTAAATATTCAGCAGGTAGAAAAAATTTTGCAGGATAAGTTGAAAAGTATGACAAGAATTATCGGTGTTACCGGCGATTACATTGAGATGGATGTTTATGGCATTGAGGAGGAGGATATCCTCAGAGAAGAAAATGGCATTATCAAAGCCATTGCTGTTGCTGATGGTATTAAATTAAGTGATGTTGCGCAGATTTCCTCTGTGAAAAAAATCAAAGAAGTACCTTTTGACCAGGTGCCGGAATATGTGGAAGGTAACTGTTTAGGGGAAAGGTGGGTTAAGTTTTGATCCAAAAAGCGCTGATTATTCCTACAGGGGATGAAATGAAGGCAGGCATTGTGCTGGATACAGATAGCCCTATGATTATGCAGAATATTTTGAAGTTAAATCCGCTGTGTTCTGTTACAAGACGATCTCCTGTAGAAGATAAAGAGGACAACATTGTAAACACAATCAAGGAAAGTGTAGAAAAGGGATATGATTTTATTGTGCTGATTGGTGGAAGCGGCGGCGGTCACCGGTTTAGCAGTACTTTAGGGAAAGATTTTACCCATTCATCCCTGGAACTTCTTTTAGAGAACAAACATGCAACGGAGCTTTATGGTAAAAATGGCCACTTGTGGAGTAAACTTCTTGTTGGCACCATTCAAAAGACTGTCGTTTTAAACGTACCTGGACCATATAGGGAAGCAGAGGCGGCAATTAGCGCATTTTGTGATATCTATCCAGAGCATGAAACTGATTTTAGCGCCATCAATCAGGCGATGTCCGCTGCGGTTCGCGCACAGTACGGCGATCGTGCACTTTAAATGAAATGTTAGGCTGATTTCTATGTTGGAATCAGCCTTTTTCTCATGAAGAAACTTTTGCAGTGAAATGGAGAGAATTTCGTTGAAACAATATGATGTTTTTGTATCCAAATATCAATCGGCAGACCAGATTCCAGTAATCATCGGTGGAATTTGTGAAGTTGGGAGTGAGACAGTCTGCTGTCAAGCTTTTGAAGCTGTAAAAAACAATTATTTGTCACTGTCTCGTGATATCTATGCAGTAGACTATATTTTATCTGAATCTGTAGCCAAGGCCAGCCCAAAGGAGGCTTTGGTAGTAGGGGCTACAGTACATATTCCCCAGGTAACAGAGCGGACAGGAGGAATTGTTGGAAATCCTCATGCGCCAGCAGAATCCTGTGACGGCGAAATTGAATGGGTGAACGACGATATTTTTGTTGTGGCATTTCCAGGCGGACCAGGGGCCGCTTGTGTTGGTTCAAAAGAAAAAGCGCAGCAAATCAACGCCTTTTTAAACCAAAATTTTGCCTCTCAGGAGGAAAAAATACAAGCTTTTGAGAAAAAATTAGAAAGTCTTGTGTCTATTTTTGTGCTGGTGGCTGACGGCAGCGGTTATGACGGCAGCGGTAGAGTGATTGTTTCCTGTCATGGAAAGAAAAAAAGTGAATATCTATAAAATCATAGGGGGGATGATATGGCATATGCTTTGATTGACGGCCATTGTGACACCATCAGCCGTTTCATGGAAGTAGGAGGAAATCTTTATTCCAATGATGGACAAGTAGACTTGAAGCGTTTGAAGGGATACGAGTCGCCTTGTCAGGTGTTTGCTCTTTGGCTAGATGAAAAATACTATAGCACTGCGCTGCGGCAGACATTAAAAATGATTGATTTTTTTCAAGAGCAAATGAAAATCTGCGAAAAATGGATTCGACCAGTTTATACCTATGCCGATTATGAAAAAAATCGCAGGGAAAAAAAGATGAGTGCACTACTTTCTGTGGAGGGCGGTGAGGCGTTGGAAGGAGAAATTTCTTCCCTTCATATCCTTCATCAGTTGGGCGTGCGGATGATGACTCTTACATGGAATCACAGAAATGCGTTAGCCGACGGTGTGGGAGAGGGTATTTCAAAAGGCGGCCTGACAACATTTGGTCGATTGGTAGTAGAAGAAATGGAGCAGCTTTCCATGATTGTAGATGTATCCCATTTATCAGATACAGGATTTTGGGACACTGTCAGCATGGCAAAAAGACCTGTGGTGGCCAGCCATTCTAACGCCCGCGGGGTATATTCTGTGCCAAGAAATTTGACAGATGAACAAATCCGTGCAATAGCAGAGACAGGCGGTGTCGTAGGTGTCAATTTCTTTACAGAATTTTTAGGGGTCCAAGGTACTGTTGATGATGTTTTGCTGCATATCGACCATATTCTTTCTGCTGGTGGGGAAGATGTGTTGGCTTTAGGCAGCGATTTTGACGGCATTTCTTCTGCGCCCAACGGTTTGGAGGATGTGTCAAAGACAGGTCGTCTGATTGACAAAGTGGAGAAAAAATATGGCAGTAGGATTGCGGAAAAGTTTAGTGGGGGAAATTATCGCCGTGTGTTCCGTGAAATTTTGACGCCATAAAAGAATTGGATATCTTTCCTCATTCTTGTTGCCAAAGTATGGTTTTTGATATAAAATTTATATGATTGGTTTGAACAACATAATTTTAGAGGTGATAAAAATGATGGAATTATCAAAAAAGGCTGGAAATGTGAAACCATCTTCCACATTGGCGATTACGGCAAAGGCGAATGAATTGAAAGCAAGCGGTCTGGATGTTGTAGGGTTTGGTGCAGGTGAACCTGATTTTCCTACACCTAAGCACATTTGTGATGCGGCAATTGAGGCAATACAGGCGGGATTTACCAGATATACCCCAAGTGCAGGGATTGTAGAATTGAGAAAAGCTGTGGCAGAGAAGTTAAAAAAGGACAACGGCCTGGACTACGACTATACCCAGATTGTAGTTTCTAACGGCGCAAAGCATTCTTTGATTAACGCGTTTATGTGTATCTTAAACGATGGCGATGAAGTGATTATTCCGGCGCCATATTGGCTCAGCTATTCTGAGATGGTAAGTATTGCAGGAGGAACCCCTGTCATTCTTCCAACAAGGAAGGAAAATAATTTTATGGTGACAAAAGAGGAGCTGGAAAGCGTCTGGACACCAAAAACAAAAGCCATTGTCATTATCAGTCCGTCCAATCCAACAGGAATGGTTTACACAAAAGAAGATCTTCAGCCAATTGCTGACTTTGCAGTGGAGAAGGATTTATATGTGATTTCTGACGAGATTTACGAAAAACTGATCTATGAGGAAAACAAAAAACATGTCAGCATCGCTTCTTTAAACAATGATATTTTTAGCCGTACCATTGTGATTAACGGTGTATCAAAAAGTTATAGCATGACAGGATGGAGAATTGGATTTGCAGCAGCGCCAAAGGAGATTGCAAAGCTGATGATTAGTATTCAGTCACATATGACATCTAATCCAAATTCTATCGCGCAAAAAGCAGCCCTTGCAGCGGTAGTAGGAGACCAGTCCTGTGTAGAGGAAATGCGCCAAGAATTTGCAAAACGCAGAGACTATATTTTTGAGCGTGAGGAAGCGATCCCATATATTTCCGCACTGAAACCAGAGGGTGCTTTCTATCTTTTTATTGATGTGACAGGGCTTTATGGCAAAACTTATGAAGGAGAAGAAATCTGCAGTGCTGCCGATCTTGCACGGTTGATGATTGAAAAGAAACTTGTGGCAGTTGTGCCATGTGCTGATTTTGGAATGCCAGATTATATCCGTCTTTCCTATGCCACAAGTATGGAGACGATTAAAAAAGGTATGGATCGTCTGGAAGAATTTGTAAAGGAATTAAAATAAAGGTTTGCTCTGCAAAGTAAATCCAAAAGTTGGAAAACCGTTTCCTGATGGAGACGGTTTTTGTATATTTTACCGGAAAGTTGGGAAAATAACTAAAAAATTTCCGGGAGGATTACAATGCGTAAATGGATATGTGTCTTATTAATCATCGTTTTTTCTTGTTTGCCTGCGACAAGTGTGGCAGCAGCTGAAGAACCAAAGGCTGTAGCACAAGGAGCAGTATTGATGGATATGGAGACAGGCCGAATTCTTTGGGGTAAAAATGAGGATCAGCCTATGCCTATGGCAAGTACCACAAAAATTATGACAGCTTTGTTAGTTTTGGAGCAGGGTAACTTAGATGATGTGGTGGAGGTAAGTCTTCGGGCAGCTTCTGCACCAAAAGTTCATTTAGGACTGAAAAAAGGGGAAAAGGTGCGACTAGGAGATTTACTCTATGCCATGATGCTGGAGAGTTCCAATGATGCGGCGGTGGCAGTTGCGGAGCATGTAGGCGGCAGTGTAGAAAATTTTTGTCAGGAAATGACACAACGAGCAAAAGAATTGGGTGCAAAGGATACGGTATTTGAAACACCAAACGGACTAGATGGACCCAATCATCACTCTACAGCGGAAGATATGGCAAGAATTACCGCAGAAGCGTTAAAAAATCCAACGTTTTGTGAAATTATTCAGACACCACAGAAAACTTTTACCTCAGAAGCACCGGTCTCCAAAACGTATACTGTGACCAACAAAGACAGATTGCTGCGGGAATACGAGGGGGCAATTGGGGTTAAAACAGGGTTTACGGGAAAGGCTGGACAGTGCTTTGTAGGCGCTGCCCAAAGAGATGGCCGCACACTCATTTCCGTCGTATTAGCCAGCGGATGGGGAACGAAAGGAAAAGAACAGAAATGGCGGGATACAAAAGCAATTTTGGACTATGGTTTTTCTAATTTTAAAAAACAGACGGTGTTTACGCCAGAGGGATGGGAGAAAGAGATCCCTTTGGGCCATAGTGATAGGGAGACTGTGACAGTTATGGCGAAAGACTCCATTGCGGCGGTTCTTTCGGCAGAAGAATACAGCGGCCTTCGTCTGTTTTATTCCTGCCCGTCAATGGTGGAAGCCCCTGTAAAAGAGGGGGATAAAGCAGGAGAACTTTGGGCAGAACTTCCTGATGGGGAACGGGTTGGAGTAGTGGAGCTTTCTTACCAGCAAAGTGCAGAGCGGAAGGATTTGTTTCGTTCTATGAAAAAAATAATAAATCACTGGTGTAAATTGCCGTTTGATAGTATACTTGAGTAAATAAAGTTGTAAGGGGAGAAGACCGATGGAAATAAGACTGCAAAAATACTTGGCAGATGCAGGAATCGCGAGCCGACGGAAAGCAGAAGAATTAATCTTAGATGGAAAGGTGACAGTCAATGGTAAACTTGTGACTGAACTTGGCATAAAAGTTGTGCCTGGAAAGGACGAGGTGTGTTACCTTGGACAGGTTATCGGCGGAAAAGAAAAGCTGGTGTATTACCTGCTCCATAAACCAGAAGGCTATGTAACAACAGTCCACGATCAGTTTCACCGGCCGACAGTCATAGACTTATTAAAAGGTGTGCGAGAACGCGTTTTTCCAGTAGGACGTCTGGACTATGACACGTCAGGCTTTTTGATTTTAACCAATGATGGAGACTTAACTTATAAACTGACGCACCCAAAACATGAAGTGAAGAAAACTTATGAGGCGAAGCTGTTTGGCAAACCTGATGAAAATCAGATTCGTCAGTTTCGCCGTGGCTTGATGCTTGACGGGCAGAGGACTGAGCCAGCAGAAATCGAAATCCTTTCTGAGCAGGGCAGAATGTGTAATGTGCGGATTACCATTCATGAGGGAAGAAACCGTCAGGTACGCCGTATGTGTGAGGCGATTAAGCATCCAGTGTATTCCTTAAAACGAATCAGTACAGGAGACCTGACTTTGGGCGATCTGCCAAAAGGAAGATATCGTGCTTTGACGGAAAAGGAAATTAACTATTTAAAGAGCTTGTCATAAATTTTTTGTTTGCCAAAAAAAGTGCAGTTGTTCTGTGGTAACCCATAAGAAGACTGCACTTTTATAAATTTCTTATTATGCAATATTTTGTAAAATCATGTAAATTTATTGCGTATTATGCAATTTTTGAAGAGTCGACAGGAAGAAAGCAGGGAAAGAAATCCAAATTTGCCATAAAACAAAGCAAAATTTACAATCATTCTTTGATGTTAATTATTGTTGCTTGTCAATAAGAAGGCTTCCGGCGTATGATAGAAACGGCTTTTGAGCAAAATTTTTTATACAAAAGGTGGTATGGATATGATGAGCGATAACATACGGCATTATCGGAAAGAAAAAGGTCTCAGTCAAGAGGAAATGGCAGTGAGACTCCATGTTGTTCGCCAAACTGTATCAAAGTGGGAAAATGGAAAATCTGTGCCGGATGCGGAAGTGTTAATAAAAATAGCAGATTTACTTGATGTTTCTGTTGGTAACTTACTTGGTGTGGAGATGGAAGAAAACAATGAAAAAGATCTGACGGAAGAACTATCCCGCTTGAACCAACAGCTTGCAGACAAAAATCAGAGAGAAGACCAAGTAAAAAGAGCAAATGAAAAAAGAGGGCTGATTTTATTCTTATCTTTCGTTTCTATGTTACTTTCCCTTCAAGTGAAAAATGCCGCTGTGTCTTTGATTTTGTCTGGAATTTGTCTTCTTGTTGCTGTTTTGGTTTTATATCGAAATTTAGCGTTATTGACCGTTATCACAACAGAAGATATGAATTTGAAAACACTGAGAGTAACAACAGTCGTCAATATTTTAGTGCTGATTTTGGGGATGGGTTTATCCTTCTATACGGGGACAGATGGAATTCAATTTTCACAACAGACAGAAAAAATGGGGGCAATGTTGTTGGTTGTAGGAATTATGATTTTTGTTGGTGTGGTATCTCCAAGACTGCCCTTTACAAGGCACACTGGGCTCAGGCTGCCTTGGACAGTGCGAGATCAAGATACATGGAATCTTGCTCATAGAATTTTGGGGTATCTTTCTTTTCCACTGGCTTTGCTGTATATGGCCTGCTCTTTGACGACAGACTATTTTGAACAAGTGACTCTTTTTGTGGTGTTTTTGTGGATTGGAATTCCAGGCGGAATCTCCTATCTTTTTTTCTGGAAAAAGACCCATGGTAGGCTTAGATAATATTTTTAAAGTGCTTCTTTCGGCCGGCGCAATCATTCCTTTACCGCATTGCTCCACTTTTGAATAGGTGGAGCTTTTGCCTTATATTCGATCGATTCAGGATAAAAAACGACAAGTGAAGTGAACGAAGGGATTGCTCGTCAATTCAAATGTAACCCTTTTCTCTATTGCAAAATATAGAGGTTGTGTTCTATAATAAAAATAATTTTGTAGTTTAAGGATGGTTATCATGGTAAGAATTCATTTGGTGAGACATGGCCAAACGGAGTGGAATACACAAAAGCGCTATCAGGGCGTAACAGATATTCCATTAGATTGTGTAGGCATGAAACAAGCCCAAATTGTTGGCCAAAGGTTTGCCTCAATTCCTATAGATAAAGTTTATACTTCACCGTTAAAGCGGGCTTTGGTGACAGCGCAGGCCATTGCTTCTGCGGCCAATGTTCCGGTGATTGAGGACGATGCTTTTACGGAAATTTGTTTTGGCTATTGGGAGGGGAAAACCGTTGGGGAGCTGATGGAAACCCATAAAGAGGAATATACTGCTTTTTGGAATGCGCCGGCAACAGCAACTTTTCCTGGAGAGGGTTCTTTGGCCAATGTGGCAAAGCGTGTCATGAAAGGTGTAGAGCGGATAGTAAAGGAAAATGACGGAAAAACATTGGTGATCGTCTCCCATGGCGGTTTGATTCGTGTCATAATTTTAAGCTTGATGGGACTAGATTTGGAATTATATCGTCGGACTTGGCTGGATAACACTTCCATTTCCACAGTGGAAATTAGGGAAAAAGGAAATTTCCTTGTCACATTAAATGACAAAGCACATATAGATCAGGCAAAATTCGAGGGGATTCTATGAAGAAAATAATCGTAGTTGGCGGTGGCGCTGCAGGACTGATGGCGGCAGGCACAGCGGCTGAGGCTGGAAATGAAGTACATATTTTTGAAAAAAACGATCAGCTAGGCAAAAAAATTTATATTACAGGCAAGGGACGTTGTAATTTAACGAATGCTGCGCCAATGGAAGAATTTATGGACAATATTCCAGGGAATCCTTATTTTCTTTACAGCGCTCTTTATAGCTTTGATAATCAGGCTACGATGGAGTTTTTTCAAAAGCTTGGTGTAGAGACTGTTGTAGAACGGGGAAATCGAGTGTTTCCGTGTAGTCAGCAGGCGAAAGATGTAGTCAGTGCATTGGAACGTTTTGTGCGAAAAAATAAGGTGAACATCCATTTGAAAACATCTGTGCAAAGGATTTGTGTTTCTGATGGGAAAGTGACAGGGATTTTGCTTTCTGATGGGAAAGAAATCCACGCAGATAAAGTGATTCTTACAACTGGTGGAATGGCCTTTCCAGGAACCGGTTCTACAGGAGACGGCTACCGCATGGCAAAAGAGCTGGGGCATCAAGTAACAAAGCTATATCCATCCCTTGTGCCACTACGCTGTGCAGAGGATTTTTGTGGAGAATTGATGGGGCTTAGCTTGAAAAACACGGCCATTTGTATCCGAAACAGCAAGGGAAAAGCCCTTTACAAGGATTTCGGTGAAATGCTTTTTACTCATTTTGGCGTGTCCGGCCCTATGATTTTAAGTGCAAGCAGACATATTTTAGGCAAGACAGACCAACCGCTCACACTCTCTATTGATTTAAAACCAAAGTTAAATGAAAAAGAATTGGACCAGCGGGTGCTCCGTGATTTTGAAAAGTTCCATAACAAAGATTTTCGCAATGCTTTGGATGACCTTTTGCCGCAGAAAATTATCCCTGTTATCATCCGAAGAAGTGGGATTGACGGGCTGAAAAAGGTGCATGACATCACAAAAGAAGAGCGGAAGACTCTGGTTAGATGGATGAAAGATTTTACAATGACAATTACTGGTACAGAAGGCTTTTCACAAGCAGTTGTCACATCTGGCGGTATTGATACCGATCAGATCGATCCAGGAACAATGGAATCAAAATTGGTGCAAGGTCTTTATTTTGCCGGAGAAATTATTGATGTGGATGCATATACTGGAGGGTATAACTTGCAGATTGCGTTTTCTACAGGTTATGCAGCAGGTAAATATGCAGGAGAAGAAAGGGAGTAATGTTATGCAGACAATCAGCATTCGCGGTGCAGTCACCGCGCAGAATACAAAAGAAGATATTTTGTCAAAAACAGAACAGCTGCTGGAAGAAATCATAGAGAAAAATAAAATTGATATCAGAGATATTGAGTCTATTTTGTTTACAGCAACAAAAGATTTAGATCAAGTCTACCCTGCTGTTGCGGCGAGAAACTTGGGCATTGTCCATGCCTCTTTGATGTGTGTCCAGGAATTATTTGTGGAAGGCAGTTTGGATCACTGCATTAGACTTAGCTTGCGGGTGCTGTCTACACGGACGCAAAAGGATGCAGTTCATGTATATTTAGGTGAGGCGAAAAAACTGCGTCCAGACTTAAATCAGCAGTAGGAGGCGAAGAGGGATGGATAAGTATGCAGTTGCTATTGATGGTCCGGCAGGCAGCGGGAAAAGCACCATTGCAAAATTACTAAGTGAGCGACTGGGAATCCTTTATGTAGATACAGGGGCAATGTACCGTGCAGTAGGGTTATATTGTCTGGAACACGGTATTGATCCTGCAAATGAGGAGGCAGTCAACACAGCATTAAGTCAGATACAGCTCAATCTTTGTCAAGAGGATGGGAAGCAGCAGATTTATCTCAACGGCGAAAATGTATCCAAAAAAATTCGTACACCTCAGGCGGGAAAGGCATCATCCCAAGTAGCTGCTTATGGCAATGTCCGCAGCCGGTTAGTGGAAATGCAGCGGGAGATAGCAAAAAAGTCCTCTGTAGTTATGGATGGACGGGATATTGGAACTAATGTGCTGCCACAGGCGGAATATAAGTTTTATTTAAATGCATCTGTAGAAGAACGGGCGAAACGCAGATGTCGCGATTTTGATGCCGCAAAGGTGCCATACGTCTATGAAGACGTTTTTCATCAGATCAAAGAACGGGATTATAACGATATACATAGGACTTTGAATCCTCTAAAGAAAGCCGATGACGCAATTGAAGTAGATACCACAGGAAACACGCCAGAAAAGACGCTGGAAATGATTCTTTCGATGATGACAGACAGAAAAGAGGAAGATTGATGGAAATTTTACTTGCAAAATCAGCGGGATTTTGTTTTGGTGTTAACCGCGCCATTGAAGCCTGCTATCAACAGATACAGAAAGGAAAGACGTATACTTTAGGCCCTTTAATCCATAATAAAGAAGTCAATGCAGATTTACAGCAAAAGGGCGTCATTCGTATTGACGATCTTTCTGAGGCGAAAGATGGCACAGTGGTAATTCGTTCCCATGGTGTTGGAAAAGAAGTCTATGATGAGCTGAAACGGCGGGGGCTGGAGTATATTGATGGAACCTGTCCTTTTGTCAAAAAAATCCATGAGATTGTACGACAAAACTACGAGGCCGGCCGCTGTATTATCATTATTGGAAGCGGGGAGCATCCAGAAGTACAAGGAATTAATGGTTGGTGTGAACACAAAGCGGTGATCATCGGAAGCCCTGAGGAAGCAGAGGAAGTGTCTCTGGAAGAAGGGGCGTATGCAGTTGTTGTGCAGACAACCTTTCGTCAATCGAAATTTGATGAAATAATTCACATATTGAAAAATCGCGGTCTCTGTGCAGAAATTCACAATACAATCTGTTCTGCTACCAGTGTTAGACAGACAGAAGCGATAGAACTGTCTAAAAAAGTAGATAAAATGTTGATCATAGGCGACAAAAGTAGCTCAAATACGCAGAAATTATTTGAAATTTGTAAAAAAAATTGCCAGAATTCTTACTATATTGAAACAATTCATGATTTAGTGTTGAATATTTTCGATTCTAATGATAAAATTGGTATAACTGCTGGTGCGTCCACACCGCCGGCGATAATAAAGGAGGTAATTAGTAGGATGAGCGAAACACAGAGCAATGCAATTAAAAATGAGGAGAACGGAGAACTTTCATTCCAGGAAATGCTGGATCAGTCTCTGGTTACTTTACATACAGGTGATATTGTAACTGGAACAGTTATCCAGGTTACAAACGAAGAAGTATCTGTGAACCTGGGATACAAATCTGATGGAATTATCCCAAGAGGAGAATTCAGCAGCGACCCAAATGTAAATCCAAGTCAGGTACTTCAGCCAAACGATAAAATTGAAGTTTTTGTTGTACGTGTCAACGATGGTGACGGAAATGTCCTTCTTTCTAAAAAACGTCTGGAATCTATGAAAGGTATGGATGAAATCGAAAAAGCCTTTGAAGAGAAAGCACCAGTGACAGGCAAAGTGACAGACGTAGTAAAAGGCGGCGTCATCGTTATGGTTAATGGAATTCGTGTATTTATTCCATCCTCTCAGATTTCCAAAAAGTATGTAGAAGATTTAAGTATTTATAAAGGCCAGGAGCTTACATTCAATATTATTGAGCTGGATAAGACAAAACGCCGTATCATTGGCGGACGTAAAGCGCTGATCGAAAAAGAGATGGCAGAGAAGAAAGCTGTTTTATTTGACAAAATGGTTGCAGGTACAAAAGTGACAGGCAAAGTAAGCAGACTTACAGACTTCGGTGCTTT
>JAGZLR010000013.1 GCA_018364635.1 Clostridiales bacterium
ACACCCGTACCCATGCCGAACACGACGGTAAAGACACAAGCGGCTGATGATACTTGGTGGGAAGCTACCTGGGAAAGTAAGTGGTTGCCGGAGTCAATATCGGGGTGTAGCGTAGCTTGGCTAGCGCGCCTGATTTGGGATCAGGAGGTCGCAAGTTCAAATCTTGTCACCCCGATACTTTATCTTAATTATGTACAATGAACATGGTGGGTATAGCCCAGTTGGTTAGAGCGCCAGATTGTGGCTCTGGAGGCCGTGGGTTCGAGTCCCACTATCCACCCCATATATGGGTCATTAGCTCAGTTGGTAGAGCACTGGACTTTTAATCCAGGTGTCCCGGGTTCGAGCCCCGGATGACTCATTTGTTTCTATGAGTAGTGGCTGTCTTGCCGCACATTAATAGTTTTTATATGCAGTCGTGGCGGAATTGGCATACGCGCTAGACTAAGGATCTAGTCCGGGATAACTGGGTAGGGGTTCAAGTCCCCTCGACTGCATGATTCGCGCGAATGGCTCAGTGGTAGAGCATCGCCTTGCCAAGGCGAGGGCCGCGGGTTCGAATCCCGTTTCGCGCTTTCTTTGTAAGTGTTAATGGGCTATCGCCAAGCGGTAAGGCACAGGACTTTGACTTCTGCATTCGTTGGTTCGAATCCAACTAGCCCAGTTTTTATTATAATTTAATAATGGGGTATCGCCAAGCGGTAAGGCAATGGATTCTGATTCCATCATACGCAGGTTCGAATCCTGCTACCCTAGTTAAAGACCAGATGTTATCTGGTCTTTTTTTTAATGAAATTGTAATCCAAAAAATATGTCATTTCTTAGCTATTTTTGATATAATAGAAAAGTTACTAGATGGAATTTGAAGAGGAGGATAAGTATGTCAGAAGTGTTCAGTGAGGAAATGCTATTGAATAAAATGGATGATAATGATATAGAAGCAGTAGAAGAAAAGTTTGCAGAACTTCAAGAGATGATGATGATTTATCGATCTGCAATTAGGGAAGTCAGTACAAAATTTGAGGTACTGAATGACGAGTTTCAAAGCAAGTGGAAAAGAAATCCTATTGAGTATATGAAATCTCGAGTGAAAACTCCAAAAAGTATTTTTAAAAAATTGGAGAAACGCGGATTAGAGATTAGTATCTCTTCTGCAAGAGAGAATTTACATGATATTGCTGGTATTCGTGTGATCTGCTCATTTGTTGATGATATTTATGCTATTGCAAATATGGTAAAGCAGCAACAGGATATTAAATTGATTGAAGAGAAAGATTACATAAAAAATCCAAAGCCAAATGGATATAGAAGTTTGCATTTAGTGCTAGAGATACCAGTATTTTTTTCTGATCATGTTGAAAATGTCAATGTGGAAGTACAAATTCGTACAATTGCAATGGATTTCTGGGCAAGTTTAGAACATAAGTTATATTATAAAAAAGTTGTAGATGATTCGTGTCATGTATCTGCAGAATTAAAGAAGTGTGCTGATATTATTGCATCTACTGATATGAAAATGCAGGAAATTCATGATATGGTAGAAAAACTAGAATGTTAGATAATTCTTTATAGTTTCTTACAATTTAAAAAAAGATTAGGAAAGATAGTTTCATCTATGTTACAATAAACAAATATTGAATAAATTTGAGGTGAATTTATGAAACGAGCAAAACTAAAACAATTTGCTTTGGCAGCCATTATGACTGCCACTCTTTTTTCATTTGGTGGATATCATGTTATGGCAGCACAAAAGCTCTATGATGATGTGACGACTTCTGTGATAACAAAGGGGGTTGAGTATGAGTTTAATCATAGGCTGACAGAGGATGGTTGGCAGGATATTCATGTATTAAAGATTAATATGAACGATCCATATATTACATTAGTGCCAGTAGAGTCTACAACAGAATATGGCAAAAAAGAAACCGTTTTAAAAATGGTAAATGACTCAGGTGCAATCGCTGGTGTCAATGGCGATTTTTTTGGAATGAGTGGGAATTATTCAGCCTCCTTCGGGCCGGTAATTAGAGATGGAAACCTTATTTCTGCAGGAACAGACAGAAACTTATCTTCCAACGAGTATGCCACTTTCTTTATTGATAAAGAAGGAAATCCATTTATAGATTATTTTAAATTTAATATTGAATTTTTCAATAATGGCCAATCTCATTTAGAATTTGCCTCTGTGAATAAAATTACAGAAATGGTATATCCGATTTATTTTGATCGAAATGCAGCTAACTCAACAAAGGATTTGGATGCAAGATTTCCAGAATTAGTAAAAATTGTTGTAGAAGATGGGGTTATTACTTATATCTCAGAAAAAGGAGAAACAGTTGATGTTCCCGAAAACGGATATTTAATTATTTTGAGTGCTGCTTATGCGGATGCAAGCAAAGATGTGTTTGCTGTTGGGCAGACTGCGGAAATAAAAATGACTGCTTCTGTAGATCTAAATGCTATTGAAACAGCCATTAGTGGCGCTGGTAAAATTTTAACAGAAGGAGAACTTCCGACAGAACCAGGACTTGTTATTTCAGGTAGACAGCCTAGAACTGCGATTGGTATTTCTCAGGATAAAAATACGGTGATTCTGATGGAGGTAGATGGAAGAGGCTCGAGCATTGGCGCAACTCATGAGGAAATGGCTGCGTTGATGAAAGAGTATGGAGCATATGAAGCTATGCATTTAGACGGAGGCGGCTCATCTACAATGGTAGTAAAAGAAAAAGATGAGACTGCTGCAAGCGTTGTAAATAAAGTCTCTGATGGTAGTGAGAGAAAAGTGATGAATGCTCTTGCTGTAAAAAATGAAGCTCCACAGGGTGGCTTAGCATCAATTGAAGTTGAACCATCTGTAGAAAGAGCTTTTGTCGGAGAGCCAATCTCATTTACAGTAAAAGGCTATGACGAGTATTACCATCTCTTAGATGTTGACATGAGTCAGGTTACATTTACATCTTCTTCTGAAAATGGAACATTTCAGGGAAATCAGTTGACTACTGTTTCTGAAGGAGATATTGAAGTGCAAGCAAGTTATCAAGGTTTGAATGGAAAAGTAGTAGTACATGCAATGTCTCCAGCTGTGTTGACTCCGTCTGTTAGCAGTATTTCTTTGGCTCCAGGGAAGTCTATTAGTTTAAGTTTCCAAGCGACAGGGACAGAGGGATATTCAGCTCCTATTACTGGTGGAGTTAGTTATGAGCTTTCTGATCCTGCGTTAGGTACAATCAATGGAGATACATTTGTTGCAGGGAATAATGGAAGCGGTTACATAAAATGTACCTTTCAGAATGCTATATGTTATATCCCTGTCAGCATTGGAGGAACAGAAAAACCGATTGACTCCTTTGAAAACACTGCAGCCTTATCTTTTGAAAGTTATCCCAAAACGATAACAGGGTGGGCTGCGGTACAACCGAATTTGTTTTCTGAAGGCGCAAAAGCTTTGGAGATGAATTATACTTTTTCAGAAAGTACATCAACACAGGCTGCGTACTTAAACTTTGTACAGCCAATTCAGATTTCTAATAAAGTGAATTCGCTCTCCCTTTCTATCTTAGGGAATGGATCTGGCGACTGGGTAAGAGGAAAAGTAAAAGATGCCTCTGGAAAAGAAATCGTTATTGATTTTACCAAAGATATGAATTGGACAGGCTGGCAGACGGCGACTGCTGAGTTGCCAGATGATTTAACTTATCCAATTCAAGTGACAACGTTATATGTAGCTTCTTTATCAAATACCAATACTGCAGAGCAGAAAGTTTGTTTTGATAATTTAACTGGATATTTCGTCTCAGAATATGCTGGAGAACTTCCGCAAGGAAGCGTGATAAAAGATAAAAATGAAGAGGTATTTAGTGGCAAAGAAGAAGGTAGCTATTATATTAATATGGTTGGTACAGTATCTAGTGGTACTGTAGATAACAAAGAGCTCTATGAGTCACAGAGGCAGAAAGTCGCTTCGATGGTGTCACAGGACGCAGATACTGTAGTTTTTGCTGGTAAAAGCGATATATCTTCTGGCAGCACAGATGAAATTCGGTGGACATCGACATATGGTTTTTATCCGAAAAATGGTGTAGATATTCTCCAGTTGACGGCAGTTAATGGTGGTTTGAAGAATACATATAGCGCGCAATGGTCTACCTTTAAAAAAGATGTACTTGCTTCAGGAAATAAAAATCTGATTATTATGATGGACCGTACGGCATCGGCATTTACTGATCGTTTAGAGAGAGAATTGTTTACAAAAGTATTAGGTGAAATTAAGGAAGCAGGCAAAGAAGTATTTCTTGTTTCTTCTTCTGGTAATAGCAGTTGGAATACTATGAAGGAAGGAATTCATTATATTAATTTGCCTGATTTATGGGTAAACAATGCAGTGAATCCAAATTTCAAAATTCTTCGGTTAAAACTGACAGGAGATCAGTTGACATTTTATCTTCAGGACGTTCAGTAAATCAGAAATCCGATTTTTCTATCGAGAGGCAGAAAAATCGGATTTTTTCCGTTGAGAGACTTTTTCTTGCCTTTTCTGTAGGAGATTCTTGTAAAATATAGCGTTTTAGGTTAAGATAAACAAGATATGAAAATATAAAGGATGAGGTTATAGAGGATGTCAGGAAAAAATAAGGCAGTAAGAGCTGCTAGTTCTATGATGATGATTACTTTAATAGGCAAAATTCTTGGCCTATTTCGGGAGCAGCTGCTTGCAAGAAATTATGCAGTTGGCATGGAATCTAGCGCTTTTATGACAGCAAGTCAGATACCACGGATATTTTTTGACGCAGTGTTTGCTTCTGCTATTTCAGCAAGTTTTATTCCTATATTTAATGAATATCTTCAAAAAAGAGGAAAAGAAGAGGCATTTCGTCTTTCCAACAATTTTATTACGCTGGTAGGAATTTTTACAATATTGTTGACTTCAGTAGCAATTATTTTTGCACCGCAACTGACCAATTTATTTGCAGACGGATTTGATGAAGAGACGGCAATGCTGTGTACACAGTTGCTTCGGTGGTTGTTGCCAACAATTGTTTTTACAGGAATTGCATTTTCATTTGTTGGTGTTTTGCAATCTATGGGAGAATTTGGCATTCCGGCAGCAATGAGTATTGCTTCTAATGGCATTGTTATTATTTATTTTCTATTTTTTAATCATAAATTTGGTATTTTTGGACTTACCGCTGCTTTTTTGTTGGGATGGGCTATGCAGGCATTGATCCAAATTCCACCAATGATAAAGCGAGGTTATATTTATCGACCACGAATTGATTTGAAAGATGAAGGTTTGAAAAAGATTTTATTACTTATGCTGCCGGTTATGGTAAGCACCTGGATTCAACCAATCAATTTATCCATTAGTTTAAAATACGCTTCCAGACTATTTCAAGGCTCAGGGGTATCTGCGATTAACTATGCAAATACGCTATATACAATTATTACTGGTGTATTTGTTTTGTCAGTGGCAAATGTAATATTCCCAGAGCTATCAAGGTTGATATCTGATAATAAAATCGAAGAGTTTTCAATCATGATTCATCGGACATTACGTATTCTGTTTTTTATTTTGATTCCTATGACTGTTGGCTTAATGATTTTAAGTGAAGATATTGTTAGAATGATTTATCAATATGGAAAATTTGATGACTTTTCTACAAATATTACAGCGAAAGCTTTATTCTTTTTTGCGGTAGGAATGTTAGGCTTTGGCATGCAGACGATTTTAAGCCGTGCCTTTTATGCATTTAAAGATGGAAAAATGCCTTTGATTTCTGGGATTGTATCTATTGTGATTAATTATATTGCCTGTATTTTTCTTGTAGATAAATATAATGTGGCAGGTCTTGCTTTTGCCTCTGCTATCTCTACAACTGCCGCTGCATTGGTGCTTTATTTTCCGATGCGTGCTAGAATAAGAACGTCAGTAAGGGGAGAGGACAGAAGAGATCTTACTTATATGATAATTTCATCGATTGTCATGGCTATCTGTATTTTAATTGTACGATGGGTAGTTGCATCTATATTGCCTTCTTCTGTAGTTGCACGAATCTTGATTGTTTGTTTGCCAACAGCAGTTGGTATTTTGGTATATATGTTATTATCTTGGAAATTAGGAATTGGGGAAGCAAAGTATGTTTCCGATGCCATTAAAAGGAAGTTGAAAAGGAGTGTGAACAAGTGATAGAACATAGTTTTTTTTGTAGAATGTTTGCGTCTATCAGTCAGTGGTTTGGCAGGCAGTTTGGGTATAGTAAATGTATTGCGGTTTTTTTGTCACAGAATGATCGTCAGGCTACGGTGGAAAATAGTATCCTCTATCGAGTGATTCATTGGATGCGTTCTATTTGCTTAACATTGTTTTCTATATTGGGAGTGGACAGAGCTTCTACAGGTAGTATTTTCCGTAATCCACTTTTATGGGGAGGAATTGCAATTGTTGGAGCAGTAGTTTTTCCTACAATGGTAGTTTTATTATTTGTTGTAGCGGCTTTTGGAACATTGTTTTTAGATTTATGTTGTAATAAACAGAGAAAACTAAAGTATTTTGCAATTAACAAATATATCTATATTTTTGCTGCTATCTATGGTGTCTCTATCTTTACTTCTGTCACAATTGGCGGCAGTTTGCTTGGTGGCCTGCTAATGGTATGCTTTATGTTGTTTTCTTTAGTTGTAGTTAACATTGTGCAGACTAGGAAACAAATGGATTTTGTTCTGATTTTGTTTATTCTGATGGGGGTTTTGGTAAGTCTTTATGGCTTTTATCAGTTTGCATTTCCAGAGAAATTTAGTGGTGTATGGCATGATAAAGAAATGTTTGAAGATATTGGTTTTCGTGTCTATGCAACATTGGAAAATCCGAATGTATTAGGCGAATACTTTTTATTAGTGATTCCTCTTGCTTTTGCATACTTTTTAACAGGTAAAACACTGAGAACAAAATTAATTTTTTTGGCATCTTTTTTTATTATGATGCTGTGTTTGATTCTCACTTATTCTCGTGGCTGCTATATTGGCATTTTAGTGGCTGGATTTTTATTTTTGGTGTTACTTGACAAGCGGTTTATTATTTTAGGTATCTTTGGTATTTTACTTTTGCCGATGATTTTGCCTCAGACAATTATTAATCGATTTATGAGTATAGGAAATATGGCAGACAGCTCTACTTCTTACAGAATGTATATTTATCTGGGAACATTAGCTATGCTAAAAGATTATTGGTTTTGTGGAATTGGTCCTGGTACCAATGCGTTTAATTTGGTTTATCCAGCTTATGCATACAATGGCATTAGTGCTCCGCATGCCCACAACCTTTTTCTTCAGACGGTTTGCGATACTGGATTTTGTGGCATTATCGCTTTTATAGCGATATTATATCAATATTATAAAGTGGCATTTGCCTCTTTCATTCATGAAAAAAATAGAGAATACCGAATCTTTAATATTGCAGGAATATCTGCAATTACTGGATTTTTAGTTCAAAGTCTTTTTGATTATACATTTTATAATTATCGCGTTGTGCTTATGTTTTGGGCCGTTTTAGGTTTTGGTATACTATTTACCAAGATGGAGGCTTTAAAAGGAGAGAGCCAGCAGGAGGTTGAAGGATGATCAAGGTTTTGAATGTGATTAGTGATAGTAATATTGGCGGTGCTGGTCGGTGTATTCTTAACTTTTTAAAATACTATGACAGAGAAAAATTTGAAGTTGATGTTGTGGTGCCAAGAGGAAGTCTTTTAGGTCCAGAAATAGAGAAACTAGATACAAAAGTAATTGAAATAGACGGCATTGCTGACAAGTCTTTGGATTTGAAGGCGATAGGAAAATTAAATCGAGTAATTAAGGAAGTAAATCCTCAGATTGTCCACACACATGGTACAGTGACAGGGAGAATTTGTGGAAGACTTTGCGGAAAAAAAGTAGTCTATACTAGACACTCTGTGTTTCCTGTCAGTCCTAAAATGAAAAAAGGAATTGGGAGATTTATTAATAAAACAATCAATGAGTTTTTGGCTGATGATATAATTGCTGTTGCAGAAGCGGCAAAGAAAAATCTTACAGATGCAGGGATATCCCCCAATAAGATAAAAGTGATTTTAAATGGCGTAGAGCAGGTAACGCCGTTAAATGAAGAGGAAATACAAGTAGAAAAGACAAAATTTGGTATTTGTGCTGGACAGACTGTTATCGGAATTTTGGCGAGGATTGAAGAAGTGAAAGGGCATCGATACCTTATCGAGGCTGCTGAAAAATTAAAAGAAAATGGGAAAAACTTTAAAGTGCTAATTGCAGGCGTAGGAAGTATGGAAGAGGATCTAAAGCATTTGGTAAAAGAAAAGCAATTGGAAGATACAGTTATATTTGTTGGTTTTGTTCAGGATGTGCGAAGAATTTTAAGCCTTTTAGATATTCAGGCTAATGCCTCTTTTGGAACTGAGGCGACAAGCTTAGCGCTTTTGGAAGGAATGAGCCTTGGAATTCCAGCAGTAGTCAGCAATTATGGTGGCAATCCAGGCGTTATTACCCACGGAGAAAATGGTTACTTATTTCAAAGTCAAGATAGCGCGGATATGGCAAAATATTTGGAGCAGTTGATGGATGATAATAATGGCTACCAAAGAATGGTGAAGAAATGTCATGAAATTTTTCAAAAAAAATTTACTGCAAATATATATGCTAGAAATATAGAGAAAGTTTATGAAGGACTTTTAAGATAAAAAAGGAGGCGTTTGATTTGGAGTCAAAAAAGAAGTTTAGAATTAATATTTTTGATATTGTCATACTTGCTGTTGTTGTAATTGTAGGCGCAGGATTTTATTTGTTTACTCATAGGGAAGTAGTGCAGGAAACGAAAACAATTAGTTATACTTTAGAAATTACAGAAGTGCCTGTTGGGTTTAGCGAAAATATTAAGCCTGGTGATAAAATAACAGATAGTGTAAAGAATTATTATATGGGAAATGTTGTGGAGGTTGATGCTCAGAAGAGTACAAGAATTGTTGATGATTATGAAACAGGAAGAAAAGTTGAGGCAGTTGTTCCTGGTAAAGAAACTGTTATATTAACACTTGAGACAAGTGTAATTGATACAGCAGCAAATTTGACTGTAGAAAGCGGGTATGTAGTTAAGGCTGGTAAGGAAGCAAACATTAAAGGCCCAGGCTATGCTGGAACCGGTTATATACTTACTGTGAATAGGGAGGCGGAATAATTGAAGCTGATTAATGAAAAAGGGAAATTATTTGGTTTAATCAATGCTATAGATTTCTGTGTGATACTTTTGATCGTGTTGATCGCCGGAGGAACCTATTATAAATTTGGTGTTTTGGATAAGACAAGTACATCTGCGGCGATGCAGCCGATTTCATATACAGTAGAAATTAAGAAAGTGCGGGGATATATCTTTGACAATGTACAAGAAGGCGATGTGTTATATGATAAGACATCTGGGAATAGCATTGGAACTATTACAAAAATAGAAGGTAAGCCAGCAGAGGAAGTCCAGATGGGGTTAGATGGGACAATGATTAACACAGAAGTTGAAAATAGATTTGATGTCACTTTATCTGTGGAAGCGGAAGGAGTAGTTAGTGATAATAGTTATCACGTGAACCGGACATATGAGCTTGTTAGAGGCTCCACAAGAAAGTTTATGACAAAGTATTTTGAAGGAGAAGGAAAAATTATAGATTTCCAATAAATTTATGTCTAGCGCGGCGTTATATTGCCGCGCAGTCACTTTATTAAGCCTGGTTTCGTATGGGTATCAAAAGGGTGCTTATACGAAACCAGATTTAAGATTGACGGAGGGGTATTATGGAGAAAAAAAAGTATAGGATTTTGATGGCGCTAATGGGCCTTCAGATTGGTGGTGCGGAGACGCATGTTGTAGAACTAGCCAAGGAGCTTCATAAACAGGGACATGAGATTTTTGTGGCATCTAACGGAGGTGTTTATGAGAAAGAACTAACAGAAGCAGGAATCCGACATTTTTGTGTACCTATGAATAAAAGAAACATTGGAAAGATGATACAATCCTATTTTTTACTGAAAAAAATAATTAAAGAAGAAAAAATAGAAATTGTTCATTCCCATGCTAGAATTCCAGGATTTATCTGTGGATTTTTATTTAAAAGAATGAAATTTACCTTTGTGACTACGGCACATTGGGTTTTTTATACAGGAATGGGGTTAAAGTATCTGACCAATTGGGGACAAAAGATTGTAGCGGTCAGTGATGATATTAAATCGTATTTAATTGAAAATTATCATAGAAAAGCAGAGGATATCTATGTAACCATCAACGGAATTGATACAGATAAATTTTCGCCCCATACAGATCCCCGCAGAGTTCAGAAAGAGTTTCATCTTCATGGACAGCCTGTGATCTGTCATGTAAGTCGTCTGGATGAAAGCAGGGCGTTGGTTGCAAGACAATTAATTGAAGTTGCTCCTAAGCTTTGCGAAAAGATTCCTGATTTAAAAATTCTAATTGCAGGTAGTGGGGATGTCTTTGACGAATTAGAAGCAAAAAGTGATGTAGCAAACCGTATGATTGGCAGGAATTGTATTGAATTGACAGGAGCAAGAACAGATATCAACGAAATTATTTCTGTGGCAGATGTTTTTGTCGGTGTCAGTCGGGCAGCGTTGGAAGCAATGAGTGCTGGAAAGCCTGTTGTTGTAGCTGGAAATGAAGGGTATATTGGACTTTTTGATAAATCAAAGCTTTCTTTAGCACAAGATAGTAATTTTTGCTGTCGTGGTTGTGTTCCTTCTAGTCCTGTGCTTTTGTATCAGGATTTAGTTAAAGCATTTGATTTAGAAGAAATAGAACGAAAAAGATTAGGTGATTACGGTCGACAGGTTATCTTTGATTATTATTCTGTTGCCAAAATGGCAAATGACTGTATAGAGGCCTATGATGCCGCTTACCGATTAAATCATGAAAAACAGTATCATGTGCTGATGAGTGGATATTATGGATTTCAAAATGCTGGCGATGAAGCAATCCTTATTTCTATCTATAAAAATTTGAGAAAGCTTAGTGACAATATTCATGTATGTATCTTGTCGAATAATCCAGCGGAAACAAGAAAAAAATATGGGACAGAGGTTGTTTACCGTTTTAGTATTTGGGAAGTGATTAGGGCTATCCGTAAGTGTGATGTTCTTCTAAGTGGAGGCGGCAGTTTACTTCAGGATACAACAAGTACTAGATCTTTGATTTATTATTTGTCTATTATTGACTTAGCAAAACTTTTTGGCAAAAAGGTTATGTTGTATGCCAATGGAATTGGTCCAGTGAGCCGACCGGCGAATCGTAAACGAGTAAAAAATGTTGTGAATAAGGCTGATTTTATTACTTTAAGAGAAGACAATTCTCTGACAGAACTTCGAAGTATGGGGGTAGACAATAAAAATATACAGGTGACAGCTGACCCTGTATTTTCAATGGATTCAATTCCGAAAGAGGAATCAGAAAGATTATTAAACCAAGCTGGTGTACCAACGGAAAAACCAATTGTGGGGGTATCTGTAAGAAATTGGATGGATATGGAGTCTTTTGCTCCTATTCTGGCTAAATTGTGCGATGAGGTGTCAGAGAGTTTTGACCGTACGATTGTGTTTATTATGATGCAGCGTCCAAATGATACTGTTGCAAGCCAGATGGTACAACAGAAAATGAAACAGCCATCATATCTTTTGGAAGGAAATTTTACGCCAAATGAGATTATGGGAATGATATCTTGTATGGATTTTATTTTTAGTATGAGACTGCACACCTTAATTTTTGCTGCAAAAGAGCGTGTGCCGCTGATCGGATTTGTCTATGATCCGAAAGTAAAGTTTTATCTGGAAAAACTGGGAATGCCCGCAGGTGGAGAAATTGGGCAATTTGATTTAAATAGTGCTTTAATCAGTACGAAAGATATGATAGAGAATAGGGATAAATATGTCCGTATACTAGATAAAGCGGTGCGTGAACTGGAAGAAAAAGCACCATTGAATGAAAAGTATTTATTGGAACTTTTGGAAAAATAAAAGGAGAATGGATCAATGAGAAAAATTACACATGTGCTGCAAGTGCCATTTGATGTAGTTACAATGGACGAAGCGATAGAAAAGGCATATGGATTTTTTGATGAAATCGGTCAGCATATTATCTGTACTCCAAATCCTGAGATTGTTATGGAGGCTCAGGAAGACAGAGAGTTAATGGAAATACTGAAAGCAGCTGATCTTGTTATTCCAGATGGAATAGGCGTTGTATGGGCATCAAAATACAGTGAAAAAAAACTGACCGAACGTGTACCTGGGTATGATTTGACACAGCGTTTATTTCAAAAAATGAAAGATGATGGAAAAAAGGTATACTTATTTGGAGGAGCACCTCAAGTGGCACAAGCAGCAGCAAAAAAAATGATGAACAAGTATCCAGGGTTACAGATTGTTGGGACACATAATGGTTATTTTAATGAAAAAGAAGAAAAAATGATTATTTGTGATATAAAGAAAAAAGCACCTGATTTACTTTTAGTTGGATTGGGGGCACCGAAACAAGAAAAATGGATTTATGATAATATGCGCTTTACTGGGGCAAAAGTCTGTATTGGTGTAGGCGGAAGTTTTGATGTGATGGCAGGAAATGTGAAACGTGCTCCAAAGTTTTTCAGGCGTTTTGGACTTGAATGGTTTTATAGGCTAGTTTCCCAGCCTTCTCGTTGGCGCCGTATGTTGCGGCTTCCTCGGTTTGTGTTGAAGGTTTGGATGAGTCGCGGATAATAACTTTAGAAAGGAAGAGAGAAGTGAAGCGTGCATATTCTGAGGTTAGCAATTTTCTGTTTATCTTTTTGGGTACGCTTATGACTGCTTTGTCAATAGGAATGTTTTTCGATCCAAATCATATGGTTATTGGCGGATTTACAGGATTAGGAATGATTATCAAAAACTATACTACGCAATTTTGGGGTTTTGAAGTGTCTTTATCTACTTTAAATACGATATTGAATTTACCTTTATTTGTAGGAGCATGGATTCTATTGGGCAGAAAAGCAGTGATTCGGACAATAATTGCTACTTTACTTCTTTCTTTTATGCTATCTTTTGAAAATTATATGCCAACATTTACTGGTGATCTTTTGCTAGTGTGTATTTATGGTGGTGTGCTTATGGGATTTGGGGCTGGTCTTTTATTTCGTGGCACAGCAACTACTGGGGGAACAGAATTAGTATCTGCTATTATTCATAAAATCAACCATAAATTTCCGGTGTCTAAGTTAATGTTTGCGGCAGATGGTATTATTATTGCCCTTGGTCTGTTTACATTTGGAATGGAGAAAACGATGTATGCAGTGATTGCTGTTTTTATTTCCAGCAAATGTATCAGTTTGTTGTTGGAAGGTATGAATTTTTCAAAGGCAGCTATGATTATTTCCAGCCAGAGTGGGGAGATTACAAGAGCGATCCAAAAAGAGGCTGATCGTGGCGTGACAGCCCTTCATGGCCATGGCACCTTTACTGGTGAAGATCGGGATGTTTTACTTTGTGTATTTTCTCAAAAAGAAGTTTCTTTGATTCGCCAAATTGTTCAATCGATTGATAAAAAGGCATTTATGGTCGTTTATGATGTGAGAGAAGTAATTGGAGAAGGATTCGATGGAGAAGATAATTAACAAATGTCCTTTTCCTTAAAAACTATGTTCAATATTTATAAAAATTGAACAAAAAGCGCAGAGCGTTGATTTGTCAGTATTCCTATAGAAGTTTCTACCAAAAAAAAATAAAATAATTGATGAAAATAATAAGTTAGAAAAATTTTAGTTCTAAAATTGACAATTTCTCTTTATTTTTTTGTTATTATGCTATAAAATAAAAACAGGTCATTTTAAGTTTATACAAAAAAGCATGTCATATTGGCAATGACAGGTAATCTGGGTTTAAAAATATAACTAACTGGGGTGAATTTATGATTTCTAACCAAATTTTACAAAACACAATTGATGGATTAAAAAACATTACTAGAAAAGAACTCAGTGTGGTAGAAAAAGAAGGCAAGATCATTGCGACTACCGAAGAGAATATGATTGGCAGGCAGATAGACGCAATTGAAAATTTTGTTGGCTCTCAGGCGGAAAGCCAGCAGATTATGGGGTACCAATATTTTAAGGTCTATGATAACGGAATTACTGAGTATGTAATACAGGTAAAAGGTGAAGATGAAGAAGGCTATCGTATTGGAAAAATTGCAGCTTTCCAAATTCAGAGTCTGCTTGTAGCATATAAAGAAAGATATGACAAAGATAATTTTGTAAAGAATTTGCTGTTAGATAATTTACTTCTTGTAGATATATATAGCCGTGCGAAGAAGTTGCATATTGAAAATAATATCCGTCGGATTGTATATTTGATTGAGACAAATATTGATAAAGATATGAATATTGTTGAGATTGTTAGAAGTATATTCCCTGCAAAGACAAAGGATTTTGTAACAGCTGTGGATGAAAACAGTATTATTCTTGTCAAAGAATTGAAAGAAAAAGAGACGATGGAGGAAATTGAACGAGTAGCAAAAATGATTTCTGATACATTAAATGCAGAAATTAATTGTAAAGTTTACATCTCCATTGGTACAGTTGTAAGTGATTTAAAAGATGTTTCCCGCTCATACAAGGAAGCTAAAATGGCACTTGAGGTAGGAAAAATTTTTGAAGGGGAAAAATATATTGTTAACTATGAAAAACTTGGAATTGGCCGCCTAATATACCAGCTTCCACTCCCTCTTTGCAGAATGTTTATTAAAGAGGTACTGCATGGTTTGACAATGGATGATTTTGATGATGAAACTTTAGCAACTGTAAATAAATTCTTTGAAAATAATCTCAATGTTTCGGAGACTTCAAGACAGTTGTATATTCACAGAAACACTCTTGTCTATCGTTTAGATAAGTTACAGAAAATGACTGGTCTTGATTTGAGAAATTTTGATGATGCGATTATTTTTAAAATTACGCTGATGGTTAGTAAATATATGATTTATATGGATAAAATTTCATATTGATCTATTTTTCGGATTCGTGGACCAGCAAGAGAGGAAGAATGAAGATTGATAACAATTGACCATGTTACGAAACAATATCCAAATGGGTCAATCGGTATTAATGATGTGACAATTAATATCGAAAAAGGAGAGTTTGTATTTTTTGTCGGATCCAGCGGCTCAGGCAAATCCACATTAATGAAGCTATTGTTAAGAGAACTTACACCTACACAAGGAGTTGTACGTGTTGCGGATTATGACACTTCTCAGCTTACACAAAATCAAATCCCTATGTTTCGGAGAAAGCTGGGTGTAGTTTTTCAGGACTTTAGACTATTGCCCAACAAAACTGTATTTGAAAACGTTGCTTTTGCTATGCAAGTCATAGAAGCGCCGACAAGGTTAATTAGAAGAAATGTTCCTACAGTCCTTTCTATGGTAGGATTGAGAGATAAAGCAAAAGCATATCCCAATCAGCTTTCAGGCGGGGAACAGCAAAGAACGGCATTAGCAAGAGCGATTATCAATAATCCAGATATCTTAATCGCAGACGAACCGACAGGAAATCTTGATCCAGCGACAGCATGGGATATTATGGATTTATTGGAGGATATCAATAGAAGAGGAACAACAGTGGTTGTCGCAACTCATGCGAAAGATATTGTAGATGAGATGCGCAAAAGGGTAATCACTCTAGAACATGGACGAGTGGTTCGAGATGTAGATGAAGGTGGTTATAGCGATGAAGCCTAGTTCAATCAGATATTATTTTAAAGAAGGGTTTTCCAGCCTTCTCAGAAACAGGCTGATGACGGTAGCTTCTATTCTGACGGTAGCAGCGTGTATTTTGATTATTACTTTTTCTTATTGTATGATTTCCAATCTTAATTATATTTTAGAGCAGATTGAAAATCAAATTGGTATTGTTGTCTTTGTAGAAGACGACATATCCGCAGATGATCTGAAAGATTTAAATAACAAAATAGAAAAGATTGAGCATGTAACAGAAGTTAACTATAAAACGCCTGATGAAGCACTGGAAGAACTAAAAGAGGAGTGGAATGCAGAGGGAATTTTAGATGGGTTTGACCATGAAAACAATCCTTTATCCAATGCCTTTGAGATATCCTTGGATGATATTGAAAACCAAGATGCTGTGCTAAAGACGTTGGAAGGAATGGATGGTATTAGAAATATCCGAAATGCACAGACGGAGACAGATATTTTGTTAAAGCTAAATAGTGGTGTAAAGATTGTGGGAGGAATCGTAATTCTGGCTTTGGTCGCAATTTCCATTGTTATTATTATGAATACCATCAAAATTTCAGTCTTTACAAGAAGAACAGAAATCAGCATTATGAAGTATGTAGGAGCAACAGACTGGTTTATCAGGTGGCCGTTTATCATTGAAGGTATTTTGATAGGAATTATAGGCGCTTTACTGCCGTTAATTCTGTCATGGCCTGTGTATAGTCAGGCAGTGCGGATGTTATATACAAGTTTTCCTATGATTCGTAATATTGTGACATTCCGTCTAGGAATTGATGTATTTTCTGTATTGATTCCGATTTGTCTTTTTGCAGGTACTGGAATTGGTGTGATTGGTAGCGTCACTTCCATGAGAAAATATTTAAAAGTTTAATAAACATGATTTTTGAGGCGGCTTTTTTAGGCCGTTTCATTCTTTGGTAATAAATTAGCCATATAAAAATAAACTGAAATAAAGTTTATCTTTTCTAACATAAGAACATAAGTTGGTAAGTGGAATAAGTTATTTGATTCTGCTATACTGAAAGATGATATGGTTAATGGAAGGAGATGTCTATTCAATTGAATAAAAAATCATTTATTAGTGGAATTGCAGTTGGTCTTGTCTCAGCAGCTTTATGTGCAGGTGTTTATGCCCAAACACCAATGCTTCATGGGATTTTTTCAAAGCAGTTGACGATGGATGAAAAGATGGATTACATAACAAATCTTTTAAATCAGTATTATGTAGATGAATTAGATTTCTCTCAAATGGAAGAAGGCGTATATGCGGGCATGGTTGCAGGGCTGGGAGATCCATATACTATGTATATGAGTGCTGAAGAATTCCAGGAATTTAATCAAAGTACGGAAGGCTCTTTTTACGGTATTGGTGTTACAGTTTCTATGATGGAGGATAATTCTATTGTTGTCGTTGCACCTGTATCAGGTTCCCCAGCAGATAAAGCGGGCGTATTACCAGATGATAGAATTATTAAAGTAAACGGTGAAGATGTTACTGGAAAATCCTTAGATGAAGTGGTGGACATGATGAAGGGGGAAAAGGACACGAATGTCACGGTTACCTTTTACCGTCCAAGCGAAAGCAGAAGTTTTGAAAGTGTGCTGAAAAGAACTGAAGTTAAGGTTGAAACTGTGAAGTATGAAATGAAGGAAAATCAAATTGGTTATATACAAATCAGCCAGTTTACCAATGTAACATATGAACAGTTTATGGCAGCATATAATGATTTGATAAGCCAGCATATGAAAGGTCTTATTATTGACCTTAGAAATAATCCAGGCGGAGTTCTTCAAGTTGTTGAGGAGATCACAGATGTTTTAGTTCCAGAAGGTACTATGGTTTATACGATAGACAAAGCAAATAACCGCGTCGACGCTGTTTCTGATGCAGAGCATATAGAGGTGCCTCTTGCAGTGTTAGTAAATGGAAATAGTGCAAGTGCTTCTGAAATATTGTCAGGCGCAGTGCAAGATATGGGGGTTGGCAAGCTGATTGGAACACAGACCTTTGGAAAGGGCCTAGTCCAAGCAACTTTCCGTTTGCCGGATAATTCTGGTTTAAAAGTTACAATTCAAAAGTACTATACACCACGAGGTGTATGTATTCAAGGGACAGGAATTACACCAGATTATATTGTGGAACTACCAGAAGAATATCAATACTATTTGAATGTGCCTGAGGAAGCGGATACACAGCTGAAAAAAGCTTTAGAAGTTATCAATGCGCAGATAAAATAAGAAAAGCCCCGCATTTTTAGTGTTGAAAGTGCGGGCTTTTCATATAATTGTCAAATTTCATAAAATTATTCTTTTTTTCTCTTGAAAGAACTATTATAATAGATAATAATGGGGAATTAGGAAAGAAAACTTAAAGGAGGAGTTTACTCCATGGGAATATTTGATTTATTTAAATTTGGTGAGGATATCGGCATTGACTTAGGCACATCAACTGTCCTTGTATATGTAAAAGGTAAAGGAATTGTAATCAATGAACCATCGGTTGTTGCTGTAGATAAACTAACGAATACTGTGTTAGCGGTTGGGGAAAGTGCTAGAAGAATGTTAGGGAGAACACCAGAAAATATTGTGGCAATTCGACCTCTTCGGGAAGGAGTTATTTCTGATTATGAAATGACAGAGCGTATGCTTCGATATTTTATTGAAAAAGCGATGGGAAAACGATCCTTTGTAAAGCCGTCCATTGCTGTTTGCGTACCTAGCAAGGTAACAGAAGTCGAGAAACGTGCGGTGGAGGATGCAACACGGCAGGCTGGAGCAAGAAAGGTTTTTGTAATTGAGGAGCCAGTCGCTGCAGCAATTGGCGCAGGAATTGATATTGCAAAGGCGTGTGGAAGTATGGTAGTTGATATTGGCGGTGGTACAACAGATATTGCAGTAATCGCTTTAGGAGGTACTGTCGTTAATGCGTCTTTGAAAGTAGCCGGTGATAATTTTGATGACGCCATTATTCGTTACATGCGCAAGGAGCACAATCTATTGATTGGGGAAAGAACAGCGGAACAGCTAAAAATTAATATAGGTACAGCTTTTGAACGTACGATGGAAGCGACAATGGAAATTCGTGGCAGAAATTTAATTACTGGTTTACCCAAAAATTTGGTAGTAACTTCAACAGAGCTCTATGGAGCACTAAAAGACCCGTCAGACGCGATTTATGACCTAGTGCGTATGGTTTTAGAGAAAACACCGCCAGAATTAGCAGCAGATATTGCTGATCGTGGCATTGTAATGACAGGCGGTGGCAGTTTGCTTTATGGTTTGGATAAGATGATTGAACATCGGACAGGAATACATACGATGATTGCGGAAGAATCTATTTCTTGTGTTGCAGTAGGCACTGGTAAATATATTGAATTTATGACAAAAGGTAAGCTGAAGCATAAAAGATAAAACGTGTTGTAGCTTCAACCATTTTTTATTGACAAATAGGAGGTACTCTGCTAGAATTAGTACAACATTAAATATGGACTTATCAAGAGTGGTAGAGGGAGAAGGGCCCTATGATACCCGGCAACCGGCAAACATGTACGGTGCCAATTCCCCCGCTTTTTAAAGCGGAAGATAAGATTCCTGTTTGTTCGGGCCCGAAAAGGGCTTTTTTTAATGTATAAACAGAGGGTTATTTTTCTATCCAATTATATTTAATGGAAATAATTCATATATAGGAGGTACAAAGTATGGCAAAAAGATTATTTACATCTGAATCGGTAACAGAAGGCCATCCAGATAAAATGTGTGATCAGATTTCAGATGCTGTATTAGATGCAATTTTGTCAAAGGACCCTATGGCTCGAGTTGCTTGTGAAACTACAGCGACAACAGGGTTAGTATTTGTTATGGGGGAGATTACTACAGACTGTTATGTAGATATTGAGCAAATTGTGAGAGACACTGTAAGAAAAATCGGTTATGACCGCGCGAAGTATGGTTTTGATTCAGATTCCTGCTCTGTCATTACATCTTTAAAAGGGCAGTCTCCTGATATTTCTATGGGTGTGAATAAGGCATTGGAAGCTAGGGAAGGCGATAGCGATATAGAAATGGAGATTGGTGCTGGCGATCAGGGAATGATGTTTGGTTTTGCATGTAATGAAACTCCTGAACTGATGCCGCTTCCAATTAGTCTTGCTCATAAGATAACAAAACAGTTAGCTGAAGTAAGAAAGAACAAAACATTATCCTATTTACGTCCAGATGGGAAAGCACAGGTGACTGTAGAATATGTGGATGAGAAACCAGTCAGAGTTGATACGATTGTAGTTTCTACGCAGCATCGTCCAGATGTTAGCCATCATACAATCGAAAAAGATATTATGGAACATGTAATTAAAGCAGTGATTCCTGCAAATTTATTGGATGAAAACACAAAATACTATATCAATCCGACAGGACGTTTTGTGATTGGCGGACCACAAGGGGATGCTGGTTTAACGGGAAGAAAGATTATTGTTGATACATATGGCGGATATGCATGCCATGGCGGTGGTGCTTTTTCAGGAAAAGATCCAACAAAAGTTGATCGCTCTGCATCTTATGCGGCTAGATATGTGGCAAAGAATGTTGTAGCCTCTGGTATTGCAGATAAATGTGAGATAGAAGTTGCCTATGCTATTGGAGTGGCAAGCCCTGTGTCTATCTATGTAAACACTTATGGTACAGGTAAAGTATCAGATGAGGAAATTACAGAAATTATTAAAAAGAATTTTGATTTAAGACCAGCTGCCATTATTAAGAATCTGGATTTACGACGGCCAATTTATCAGCAGACTGCATCTTATGGCCATTTTGGAAGACCAGATTTAGATTTACCTTGGGAAAGAACAGATAAAACAGATATTTTTAAAGCATATCTATAAAAATAGAAAAAGGTGCGGAAGAAGTTACCGCACCTTTTTTGGAGAATGAACTTAAAATATGTTGGATTTCTATTATTCTTTTGATAAATATTTGGCTGTTTCAGATAATATCTGGAATGATTTTCGATAAATTAACAGAAAATTAGAAAAATAATGATTTTTTTTGCGGATTATGCTATATTTGTTCTATGAACTACAGGTAGGGGGGAAGAATAGTGGAATCTGTATTAGTGAAATCATGTGGATTTATATTTCTAATTATCTTAGGCTATGTATTAAAAAGAGTGGGGCTCTTTCATCAGGAAGACAGTAAGGTGTTAGTAAAAATTATGCTGTATGTCACGCTTCCTGCATTATTGATTAATGCTTTTCGTGACTTCACACTGGATATTAGTTTAATTGGCTTAATTTTTGTTGGATTTTTTGTCAACGTTTTTATGACTCTTGTGGGATGGCTTGTAGGTCCGAAAGATGATGCACGAAGCCGTGCTATGTATATGATTTGCATGGCAGGATTTAATATTGGCAGTTTCTCTATGCCTTTTGTTCAAAATTTTTTCCCTGAACGGGTACTCAATGTTGTTATGTTTGATATTGGCAATACAATTATGTGTTGCGGTGTAACATTTTCCTTTGCTGCGATGCTTTTAAAGCCTGACGAGAAATTTAGTTTTAAAGCTTTAGGTAAAAACCTTGTGGGTGCTTTCCCATTTGATCTGTATATTAGTTTATTTATTTTAAGTCTATTGAACATTAAATTTCCAGAACCAGTTTATTCTATTGCAACGACTATTGCAGGAGGAAATATTGTTATTGTTATGCTGATGCTTGGAATTTTATTTGAGGTGAGGTTGACCAAAAAAGCAAAAAGACAGATTTTTGAGATTGTTTTATTTCGTATGGTTTTCGAGACGATTTTAGCGTTTGTGGCCTACTTTTTACTGCCATTTTCATTGGAACAAAGACAGATTATTGTTTTGTTGATATATTCACCAATTACCAGTATGTCAACTATTTTTTGCGGCAAACTGGATTGTGATGCGGATGTTTATGGCACTGCTACATCGATTACAATACCAATTAGTATTGCTGTTATGGTAGGGCTTGTTCTTTTGTGGACAGTTTAAAAGTAGTTGGAGCGCTTTTTTACGAAGAATAAAAACCGAAGACTATGTCTCCGGTTTATTTTTTTCTTTTTTGTGTTTTGTGATAGGTACCGCTTAAACGATCAAAAAACGGTTTTGGAAGGGAGTAGGCAATCATAATTCCCATAGCGATAACTCCAGCCAATTTACAGGTAAGAACTGCTTGAGAATAAAAGTTAACCATCTGCCCTTGAAATACGTCATACATAGCATAATAGATTGCAGACCCCGGCACCTGCGGTAGAATTCCTGGAATGAGAAAAAGAGTAGAAGGCTGTCTACGCCGGCGGGAGAGAATTTGACTCACAATTGCTACTGCAAAGGAAGCGACAAAAGTAGCAATGACTGGATTCTCTAAAGTTAATGTAATTACACTTAACAGAAATTGACTTAAAACTCCACTAAGTCCGCCCCACAAAACTTCTTTATAAGGTGCCCCTAAAACAATGGCAAAGAAAAAACAACCGCAGAATGCCGCAATCGTTTGAATAAAGACCGTTTGCATGTTCAGACACCTCCAATTAATAAAGAAAGTGCCTGTAATGCAAGTCCAACACCACAAGCAATAGCAGCGGCTGTTAGACCGGCTTCAACACAGCGAGAAGTACCAGATAGATAATCACCGTCCATAATATCTCTGATGGCGTTGGTTATAGCTACACCAGGCACCAATGGCATTAAAGCGCCGATGATTACTAAGCTATAAGTATTTCCTAAGCCTAATCTCTGAAAAATTACACTTGAAAATCCGATGAGCCCTCCGCCCAATAAATTCTGCATAAAACCAGATACATGATTTTGGTTTAGAATTCCTAAAAATGCACCTAAAAGACATCCAACAAAAAAAGAAGAAATACAATCTTGGGGTGTTCCTCCAAAAATACAGGTAAAGGCTGCACTGGTCATACCATAACAAAAAATGAGAAGGGCTGGTTTCCTACCAGGTAGATTTCTGATTTCTTCTATCTCTAACAAAGCGTCATCCAGGGAAATACGACCTTCCACGAAACGACGAGATAGGTCATTGATTCTTGATATTTTTTCTAGATTAACACTGCGGTTTTTTACACGCTTTAGCCTTGCCTTATTTTTTACTGCTCCGTTTTCCATACTGACCAAAACACCTGTTGCAGTGGCAAAAGCCTGTGGTTTTGCTACAGTGTTAACGGATAAAATATGATCAATGGTATCTTCCACTCGGTAGGTTTCTGCATTGCTTTCCATTAAAATCGCTCCAGCATTTAATGCTAAATCCAGAAGTTTTTCCTCATTCATATAGCCTCCCCTTTCGATTTTTATGATTTCATTGTAAACAAAAATATTGTTTTGTCAAATAGAAATATAATAGCTCTTGTAATTTTGATTCAATGGGAATATAATAGAAAAAAATTAAAGTAAAACGCTGGGGGTGCCGTTATTTACGGCTGAGAGAGTCCCTTTGAACTTGAATTGGTCAGGACCAACGTAGGGAAGCGGTTTTTTTGTAGCTGAAAGCCGTTTTTACATAAAACGGCTTTTTCTTATGTTCTCCAGCGAGAAGGGAGAAAAGAAATGAGATTAACAGAACGATTATACAAGAATGTAGAGGGGTTGTGGGAAAGTTTTAATGATCATCCATTTGTGTACGGTATCGAAAACGGGACATTGGACCAAGAAAAATTTCGATGGTATTTAGTCCAGGACTATCTCTATTTACTGGACTATGTGAAAGTATTTGCGCTGGGTGTCGTCAAAAGCTGTAATGAGGATATGATGCGTTTTTTTGCAGAAAATGTATATTGCACCTTAGACGGAGAAATGAAAATCCATAAAAATTATATGGCGCGTTTGGGTGTGACAAAAGAAGAGATACAATCTGTACATCCTGCATTACCCAATACATCCTATACGAAATATATGATTTTTGCAGGATACCAAGAAGGTGAACTAGGGGTTTTAGCAGCTATCCTAAGTTGTGCATGGAGTTATCAGAAAATTGCTGAAAAAATAAATTGTCGTAATCCGCAAGCGAAAGATCATCCTTTATTTGGAGAATGGGTACAGGGGTATCTGTCGGAGGCGTATGTAGATAGTTGTAAAAAATTAATTGATATGACGGACAATATTGGGGAAGAGATCAGTGAAGAAGAGTTTATTCGGATGAATGAAATCTTTGTCAACTGTAGTTTATATGAAAAGGCTTTTTGGGATATGGCATGGAATGGGGAGGAGACAAATGCTGGAGTTTCATGAGGTTTCTTTTAAATATCAATTAGACACAACATATATGCTAGACCATCTTTCTTTTCAAGTGAAACGCGGAGAATTTGTTTGCATCATCGGCGCAAGCGGCTGTGGGAAAAGCACGATTTTTCGATTAATTAACGGGTTGGAAACGCCGGAAAACGGAGAAATATCTGTTAACGGCAGTTCTGTTTCCGGTCAAAAAAACTACAGTGCATTTATGCCTCAAAAGGATCTTTTATTTCCGTGGCGTAGTATAGAAAAAAATTTAACTCTTCCTATGGAGATTCAGAAGGTGCCAAAAGCTGAACGTAAAAAGCGCTGTGAAGAGATGTTAAAAGAAGTGGGATTATTAGATTATAGATATAAATATCCCAAAGACCTTTCTGGTGGCATGAAACAGAGAATTTCTTTTGCCAGAACATTGCTGACAGGCAGTGATCTTTTATTGCTAGATGAGCCTTTTAGCGCATTGGATAGTTTGACAAGAATGGATATGCAGGAATGGCTGTTGCAACAATGGGAACATTTTCATAAGACCATTCTTTTTATTACCCATGATGTTGAAGAAGCAATTTTACTATCAAAATACATTTTTGTCATTCAGGAAAAACCGATTACGAAGATGGAAAAAATTATGGTACCTTTTCAATATCCAAGAAGCCGTCAGATGTTAAAAAATCCTGAGATTGTAGCGTTGAAGGAAGAACTGATTGGTAAGCTGAGAAGGAGGAAAGAAGATGAAGGATTGGAAACGTAACTTGCCTGCAGTCGGTTTATCTTTAGGGATAGTGATTTTATGGCAGGGGATTGCAATGCTAATTAATGCTGCATATATTTTACCGTCACCAATACAGATCCTTCTGCGGTTGTGGGAACTGCGTGAGCCATTATTTTTGGTGCATTTACCTAGTACATTATTTGTAACAGTAATGGGGATGGTAATTTCTGTTGTGTTGGGATTGGGATTGGCAGTGGCTATGGATATGAGCACATCAGTAAAAAATGCGATCTATCCTATTGTTATTGCTTCTCAGACAATACCGACAACAGCTATAGCGCCACTTTTTGTTTTGTGGTTTGGGTACGGCATTTGGAGTAAGATATTGGTGACAATACTAATTACATTTTTTCCTATTACGATTACAGTATTTGACGGATTTCAATCTGCAAAGCGGGAGATGGAGGAACTTTTAATTACTTATGGCGCAGGCAAATGGGAAATATTTTATCGGTTGAAGCTGCCATCCGCACTACCTAACTTCTTCTCAGCCATGAAAATGGCAATTCCTCTAAGTATTATAGGTGCGGCAATTGGGGAATGGTTGGGAAGTCAAAGTGGATTGGGGTATTTTAGTAAAAGGATGATGACACAGTTGGATGGTGCAGGCGTATTTGCTCCAATTGTGTTATTAAGTGCCGTAGCAATGATTCTTGTAGAAATTGTAACTTTTATTGAAAAGAGGATGATAGGCTGGAGAAAGGAATTATAAAGCTATCTTAGCCACTTGATAGAGATTTACCTCTGATTTCTAGAAATAGACGTAATTAAATAAATACAATAGAAATTTCTTGAAAAAATATAAATTATAGTTGATTCTAATACTGGGAAACAGGTATAATAAAGTTTATTGAGAAAAGAGGTTTGATCGCTATGAGATATGAAGGTACTGTCTATCGTCCGCCTAGTGAGGCACAAAGTCTGATTATTCAGTTGACAATTGGATGTGCTCGAAATACATGCACATTTTGTTCCATGTATAAAGATAAAAGTTTTAGAATCCGTCCCTTAGAAGAGGTTTTTGAAGATATAGAAGGAGCTGTCAATTGGTATCCTTTTCCAGTTCGGAGAGTTTTTCTAGCAGATGGAGATGCTTTGATTGTAAAAACAGATGATCTCCTGAAAGTCTTTCAAAAAGTTTATGATTGTTTCCCAAACTGTGAGAGAATTACAATGTATGGGGCCCCAAAAGATGTTCTTAGTAAAACGGATATGGAGCTGCGTCAGCTCCACGAGGCCGGTCTTGAAATGGTATATATCGGTGCGGAAAGTGGAGATGAAGAAGTACTGCGCAGAGTAAAAAAAGGAGCCACTGCAGAAGAAATACAGGAAGCAGGCCAAAAATTGCGTAAGGCAGGAATTAAAGTTTCAATGACGCTGATTTCAGGGCTAGGAAGTCGTAAACGTTTGAGAGAACATGCGATTCATTCGGCAGAATTAATTTCTGCAATCAAGCCGGAATTTGTGGGCTTTCTAACTCTGATGATTGAGCCAGGAACACCACTTTATGATGAAGTTCGAGATGACAAATTTCAACGATTGAAGCCAGAAGATGTCGTAGAAGAGATGAAACTTTTCTTAACCCATGTGGATACAGAAGGCACGGTATTTCGTGCAAACCATGCATCCAATTATATATCCTTGGCTGGTACTTTAAATCGTGATAAGCAACTTCTTTTGAAACAATTAGAACAGGCAGAACGTATGCATGCTTATAAGCCAGAGAATTTCCGTGGTTTATAGTATTTGGGGGCGCTCCTTATGATGATTTGCGGCATAGTTGTTATGCTGTTATTATATATATCTGTGTTTTATGCTTTTGCCACAGGGAAAAGACAGTGTTTAATCTCTGCCTATTGGTGGTTGATTTTAGCTGGAATCTGTTTTGCACCAGAAAAAAAAGATTCGCCCAATGCCTTATTGGCTGTAATAGCTGTTTATATGTTGGGTGTGCTTTTTTTCTCTTTTTGGAGACTAAAAATGTGGTGTATTAGGAGAAAATCAAAAGTAAGTGGGTTTTCGATAGTTTCTTATTTTATCACCACTATGTTAATTTTTTATAGTTATACTCAGGCCTGTGAATTTGGAATTTTTCCGCCTTTTTGGCAGATGGGTGGTAAACTTTTGTTAGTAATGCAATTATTGCAAAGTGTGGGTTTAGCTCTTTTTAGCTTTAAAGTGAATCGAATTTCTATGATGCTAGTGGAGCGTTATTTTTCTAAACCAGCATATTTAGTATTAATTCAGTGCCGCTGTCTAAGGCCGAGAGATATTTTATTTGGAGAGCCTCCTTGTATGACGGGGATTCATAATGGTATTATTTATCGATTTCAAATGGATCGAGGTACTTTTTTTAAAAGTCGGCGGGAAAGTATTTTTGAGTTAAATGTAAGAAAAGGCTGCTTTGGTGGATTGTTTGTTTATGAGGAACCTTTTTCTTGTACAAAGAAGAAATGGCGAGAATATATACGACCATTAAAGTTACGGTTTTTGTGTTTTTTACCAATATTTGCAGCAGTAAGTGTACTTTGGCTATATTTACTTGGTGTTTTTTCATAGAAAATGCTGACAGTTTACCTATAAAAATAAAAAAGGAAAGGGCAATGGAGCCTTTCCTTTTTTTGTTATGTATATTACCGTTCAATTGAAGGTGATTTTGGCATAGACCATGCATCATGATAGGTATGCAGCAATTCATGGGCGATTTCTGAGTTTGGATGTTCTAAAAAATCATCATATATTTTTATGATGGAAGGATTCTCGTGGCTGAATCTCAAATTTGCTATTTTATCGAATCCATATAATGTTGCACCACGTTCCTGAGCCAATTCCTTGCCCTCCTCAATTGGTTGTCCGCCACCGCCAGAGCATCCGCCAGGGCAGGCCATGATTTCTACAAAATCATAGTGGACAGAGCCATTAAGCAACGCTTCAATTAAATCTTTTGTATTACCTAGACCGCTTGCTACTGCTACACGTAGGGTTGTATCATTAATTTTAAACTCTGCTTCTCTCCAACCTTGATATCCGCGGATATTACTGAATGCGTCAGGATCTGGATTTTTTCCAGTGAGAAAATAATATGCGGACCTTAATGCTGCTTCCATGACGCCTCCGGTAGCGCCAAAAATTGCTGCTGCGCCACTTCCTATACCAAGCGGGGCGTCAAAGCTGTCTTCTTCCAAATCCTGTGCAACAATATGATCTGCACGGATCATACGCGTAATTTCACGTGTAGTGAGCACTAAATCAACGTCCTGACCTACATTAGAACCATTGATGGAAGGAATTTCTGCCTCTGACTTTTTCGCGATACATGGCATAATAGAGACGCAGAATATCTTTTCTGGGTCAACGCCTAATAGTTTTGCATAGTAGGTTTTAGCCACTGTACCAAAAATCTGTTGCGGGCTTTTGGTTGAGGAAAGATATTTTGTAAGGCTAGGATAATGACTTTTGATATACCGTACCCATCCAGGACAGCAGGATGTAAACATTGGCATAGTCTGAAGTTCACCGGAAGAAAAACGTTTGATAAATTCTGTCGCTTCCTCCATAATTGTCAGATCTGCAGAAAACTCTGTATCAAAAATGTAGTCAAATCCAAGTTTTCTAAGAGCGCTTACCATGCGATGCACTGTGGCAAAATCTCTGTTTAATCCAAGGCTTTCTCCCCATGAGGTACGTACAGCAGGTGCAATTTGCACGACAGTAATCTTGTCAGGGTCGGCAATAACATCAAAAGCCTTTTTGGTATCATCTCGTTCTCGAAGAGCGCCTACTGGACAGTGAGTGATACATTGGCCACAAAGCGCACAGTCACTTTCTTCAATTTTTCGATTATAGGTAACATCTACAGTGGTACGCGATCCGGTGTTGGACAAATCCCAAATATTGACTTTTTGAATTTTTTCACACACTTGAACACAGCGCATACATTTGATGCATTTGGAGGCGTTACGAAACAAAGGAAAACTTTTATTCCATTTTAATGTGGGAATATCCCTTTCATACTGAAGAGAAAGGATACCTAAATCATTAGCAATTGTTTGTAAAGCGCAGTTGCCGCTTCTCACACAGGATACGCAATAGCAATCATGTTGAGATAAAATAAACTCTACATTGATTCTCCTTGCTTCTCTCACTTTTGGACTATTTGTAAAGACCTCCATTCCCTCCGCTACTTTGGTATTGCAGCTGGAATGAAGTCTTTCAATACCTTTAATCTCTACAAGACAAACGCGACAGGCGCCAATATTATTGATTCCCTCTAAATAACATAGGGTAGGGATAGGGATATTCACAGACCTTGCTGCCTGTAAAATTGTTGTGCCTTCAGGCACGGTGACTGGAATATGATCGATGATTAAATTTACCATGCTGTCACCCGTCCTCTCTTAAATGACCCGTGGCCAAAATGATCGCAGCGCAGACAACGTCTAGATTCCTGTACTGCCTCTTCTTCAGAAAAACCACATTCAAAAGAGTTAAAGTTGGTTTTTCTTTCTGCTGCTTCCTCTTCTGTAGTGTTTACTCGTCCCATTGGCTTTCTATCATGTAGAGAAGGAGAAGGAATTTCTACATCACAGCCGATGATATGATGGTACCCTAGATATTCATCAATGTTGGCAGCAGCTACTTTTCCTGCAGCTATAGCGCGAATAACAGTTGCTGGACCGGTGACACAGTCTCCACCAGCAAATACTCCAGAAAGGTTTCCAACACTGCCACTATCTAACGCTTCAATTGTTCCTCTTTTAACAGAGACACCATGTTCACTGAAGTGCGTAGAATCAATTCCCTGACCAATAGCAACAATAATGAGATCACAAGGAATGCGTTTTTCAGGCGCATTGGCTTTCATTGGACGTGGTCGTCCAGAGGAGTCAATTTCGCCAATAATCTGTGGCTGGGCCCAGAGTGCTACCGCATTTTCGTTTTCGTCGCCTTCGATCCAGCTTGGGCTCTGAAGAGTCAGCATTTCACAACCTTCTGCCATAGCACCTTCCACCTCTTCTGGAAGAGCAGTCATATCCTGCTGCCTGCGACGATAAACTACTTTTACACTTTTTGCTCCAAGACGGATGGAAGAACGACAGACATCCATAGCTACATTCCCTCCACCTACAACGACGATATCTTTTCCGGAAAAGTCAGGCATATTTTCATCGCCGATATTTCTTAAAAGTTCTACAGCGGAGATAACACCTCTTAAATCTTCCCCTTTGATACCAATTTTTTTATCTGTATGTGCACCAATAGAGATATAAACGCTGTCATACTCATTTTTTAAATCCTCAATGGTATAGTCGTTTCCGATTTCCATATTCGTATGTACTTGAACACCCGTAGAGAGGATACAATCGATATCTCTTTCTAAATCTTCACGAGGCAGACGATAGCTTGGAATGCCATAACGCAGCATGCCACCCAGGTTACTCCGTTTTTCAAATACAACGACTCTATGGCCCATAAGAGACAAATAATAAGCTGCACTTAAACCGCTAGGGCCTCCGCCAATGATGGCCACAGATTTCCCAGTAGAAGGTGCACATTCTGGTGCAGGAACAATTCCAGCATGGTCCACAGCATAGCGTTTTAGTCCACGTATATTAACAGAATTATCAATCATATTTCTACGACAACGAGCTTCGCAAGGATGTTCACAAATGAGGGCGCAGGCGCCTGGAAATGGATTATCTTTTCGGATGAGCCGTACTGCATCAGCATACCGGCCTTCACTGACAAGTGCGATATATCCTGGAATATCTACGCCAGCAGGGCAGAGTGCTACACATGGAATCGGCTGACCTAAGCTTAACAAACAACGGTGGTTGGTAATGTGTTCAATAAAATCGTCACGAAATCCAACGATTCCTTTTAAAACCATTTCTGCCGCTTGATAGCCAATTGCACAGTCGGCAGAATTTTTAATCACTCGTGCCGTGGTTTCAATTAAATCAATGGAGTCCATTGTTGCATTGCCGTCTAATACGTCTTCTATTAGTTTTTCTAACTGCCCTAAACCAATACGGCAAGGGACACATTTGCCACATGTTTGGGCATGGCACAGTCGTAAAAAAGCAGCTGCCATATCAACAGGACACAGTCCAGGAGGGCTAGCTACAATTCGGCGTTCTATATCTTTGTAGAGACCTTCTACAATCGTTTGTGCGCGATTTGGTGTAATAATACTCAGTCTGCTCATATAGTTTCCCTTCTTTGTAAAAATTGTTTTTTCTATAAGAATTTGTAAAATTCATTTATAGATACGAGTATTATAACAAAAAGTTACTTTTGCAGGAATAGTTTTATTAGATAAAGAAGTTGAAAAAATATGAGGTTATCTTTGTAGGTGTTCATATATAAGTCTCAAATAGTCACATACTGCTGGAATGGATACAAATATCGAGTAGAAGAAAAGGATGTGAGGATAGTTTTTATGTCTATAATTTGACTTGTTGCGACAAATAGATCATGTTATAATAAAAAAAGATTTTTGACGGAGGAGAAGATATGTATTACATAGCCTTGGATTTTGAATTTAACCAGCCGTTTCATTTTAAGACGGGGGTCAAGACCAATTTAGAGCCGGAATGTCCATTTGAGATTATACAAATCGGAGCTGTCAAACTTAATGAGTCATTTCAGGAGATAGACCGGTTTAATTACTACATACGTCCACAGGTGTATCCTCGTCTTCATCCATTTGTGGAGAAAATTACTGGTATAACAATGGATCAACTACAAAATCAGCCGTCATTTGCGGAGGCATATGGTGCTTTTTGTAGATTTGCAGGTAAAGATAGTATCTTATGTACTTGGGGTATGGATGATATTCGTTTTCTTTTTACCAATATTTTGTATTATAGACTAGATGCAAGTCTTATTACGAATCATTGTATTAATGTGCAGAAGTATGCATCTGCGTTCTTAAATTGTAGTGCAGGGAATGCGATTGGTTTAAAAAATGCAGTGACAGCATTGGAAATTCCCGTGGAAGAGGAGTTTCATAATGCTCTTTATGATGCGTATTATACTGGACGGGTATTCCAGATGATATTTACATCAAAGATTGAAGCTGTATCTTATCATTGGCAAGAATTATGTCCGCAAAAAAATAAAAGACCAATGATCGATACTGGCAGACTTTATGCTCACTTTGGAGATCTTTTAGGCAGAGAGGTGACAAAAGAGGAGCAGGCATTGATTAAGACAGCGTATAAACTTGGTAGAAATCAGTCTTTTGACGCATTAGAAAAGCATAAAGTATCTAAGAAAAGAAAAAGGAGCAGATCAAAAAATGAAGATATCAATTCTTTATCACAGTATCACAGGTAACACAAAGCTCATTGGGGAGAAGATTGAAGAGGGATTGAAGAAGGCCGGTGTGGATCAAGTACGCCTAATGAGTATTGAAGAAGAGATTGACGAAGCGTTTGTTCATGACAGTGAAGCTATAATTTTTGGTACACCGACTTACTATGCAACTATGAGCTGGCAAATGAAAAAATTTTTTGACACAACGAAATTAGATTTTAGTGAAAAATTGGGGGCTTGTTTTGCTACAGCAAGAAATATTGGTGGTGGTAGTGAAATCGCAGAAAAAGATATGTTACAACATATGTTGGTGAGAGGTATGCTTGTTTACTCTGCTGGTGCAGCCCATGGAGCGCCGTTTACTCATTTAGGAGCTACAGCGATACTGGATGGGGATGAGTTTCAAAAAAATAGGGCAGTTGTTTTTGGAGAAAGAATAGGGCAGATGGCAATGAAACTTTTTTCAAAATAAAATAGGATCTGCAAAAAACTCTGCTAAAAAAGCAGAGTTTTTTTTGCTACAATCTGTAGAGTATAGAGGATAGGGCATTCCCATCATATGCTATCTTTTCAGAAAAATAAGGAACAATTTATAAATAATTTTAGGAAATAAATTGTGGCAATACGATAAAAACTTACGCAAACATTGAAAACTTATTTTTTCTTCAATTTAGTTGAATGCTTTCTTTTTAGATGTTATAATATTAATAAAACAGTGACGGATAGATGTAATTCGTCTGTTTTACTTCATCATAAGGAGGTTTTACTATGTCTAAAGTAATGAAAACCATGGATGGCAATGAAGCTGCTGCATATGCTTCCTATGCCTTTACGGAAGTAGCTGGTATTTATCCCATTACCCCTTCCTCTCCTATGGCTGAGCATGTAGATGAATGGGCTGCCAATGGTAAAAAGAATATTTTTGGTCAGACAGTGCGCGTAGTAGAAATGCAGTCAGAGGCTGGAGCTAGTGGTACAGTTCATGGATCTCTCTCAGCAGGAGCACTTACGACAACATATACTGCCAGCCAGGGACTTCTTTTAATGATTCCTAATCTTTATAAAATTGCGGGAGAACTTCTTCCATGTGTTCTTCATGTATCTGCGAGAACTGTAGCTGCACATGCACTTTCTATTTTTGGCGACCATTCTGATGTTATGGCATGTCGCCAAACAGGTTTTGCTATGCTTGCTTCTAATTCTGTACAGGAAGTAATGGATTTAGGCGCTGTGGCGCATCTGTCTGCAATTAAAGGAAGAGTACCTTTTATCCATTTCTTTGATGGATTCCGGACTTCTCATGAAATTCAAAAAATTGAAGTATTGGACTACGATGAATTGGCAAAAATTACAGACATGAAAGCAATTAATGATTTCCGGAAACGTTCTCTAAACCCTGAGCATCCTGTATTACGTGGTACAGCTCAAAATCCAGATATCTATTTCCAGGCAAGAGAAGCTTCTAATCGTTATTATACAAATATTGTTCCAGTTGTTGAGGAATACATGGCTGAGATCAGTAAAATGACAGGCAGAGATTATCAACTGTTTAATTACTATGGTGCAAAAGATGCAGATCGTATCATTATCGCTATGGGTTCTGCGTGTGAGTGTATTGAAGAAACCATTGATTACTTGATGGCAAAAGGGGAAAAAGTAGGTTTAGTTAAAGTGCATCTTTACCGTCCATTTTCTGCAAAACATTTGCTTCAGGCGATTCCAGAAACTGCGAAGAAGATTGCTGTTTTGGACAGAACAAAAGAACCAGGAGCATTAGGAGAGCCTCTTTATCAAGACGTATGTACAGCAGTTTATGAAGCTGGACTGGAAAAAACAATTGTAGCTGGACGTTATGGCTTGTCTTCCAAAGATACAACACCAGCGCAAATGATTGCAGTATTTGATAATTTGAAAGAAGAAGATCCAAAGAATCATTTCACGATTGGTATTGTGGATGATGTGACACATCTTTCTTTGGAAGTTGGTCCTGAGATCAATGTTAATGGTAATAATGGCACGATTAGCTGCAAGTTCTGGGGATTAGGTGCAGATGGAACTGTAGGTGCCAACAAAAATTCTATTAAAATTATTGGCGACCATACAGATATGTATGCTCAGGCATATTTTAACTATGATTCTAAAAAGAGTGGTGGCGTAACACAGTCTCATTTGCGTTTCGGAAAATCACCAATCCGATCTACATATCTTGTAAGACGTGCAGATTTTGTTGCCTGTCATAAACAGGAGTATGTGCATTTATATGATATGTATTCTGATTTAAATGATGGTGGTACATTCCTTCTCAATACTGTATGGAATACACAGGAAGTGAATGAGAAGTTGCCGGCCAAAATGAAACGGTATATGGCAGAGCACAATATTAAGTTCTATACAATTAATGGTACTGCTATTGCCAAGGAAATTGGTCTCGGTAATCGTATCAATACAGTACTTCAGGCAGCTTTCTTTAAATTGGCAAATATTATTCCGATTGAGGATGCTGTTAAGTACATGAAAAGCGCAATCTATAAAACTTATGGCAAGAAAGGCGATGCCATTGTTAATATGAACTATGCTGCTGTTGACCGTGGCGTGGATGGGGCTGTGAAATATGATATTCCAGCTGATTGGAAAAACGCTGAAGATACAAAGGAGACAGAAAAAACCTTTGATTCTAAGTATGTTAATACTATTGTAAAGTATGTGAATGCCTGTGATGGAGATAGCCTCCCTGTTAGTGCTTTTACAGAAATTGCAGATGGTACAACACCAGTAGGCACAAGTGCGTATGAAAAACGTGGTGTTGCAGTTGATCTTCCTGAGTGGAATCCAGAAAAGTGCATTCAGTGTAATCAGTGTTCCTTCGTTTGTCCACATGCCACCATTCGTCCATTCCTTTTGACAAAAGAAGAAGCGGAAGCCGCACCAGCTGAATTTAAAACTCTTCCAGCAAAAGGCGGAAAGAGCTTTGAGGGTTATCAATATAAGATTCAGATTTCTGCTTTGGACTGTTTAGGGTGCGGAAGTTGTGCCAAAGTTTGTCCAGTAGGCGCATTAACAATGAAACCATTCGAGACACAAGAAAAAGAGGCGGAAAATTGGGAATATGCTTTAAGCCTGTCAGCAAAAGAAAATCCTGTGCAAAAAAGCAGTGTTAAGGGCAGCCAGTTTGAGCAGCCATTACTAGAATTCAGTGGTGCATGCGCAGGCTGTGGCGAAACACCTTATGCTAAATTAGTTACACAGTTGTTTGGTGATAGAATGTACATTGCAAATGCAACAGGATGTTCCTCCATCTGGGGCGGATCTGCACCTACAGCACCTTATACAACAAACAAAGACGGTCATGGCCCTGCATGGAGTAACTCTTTGTTTGAGGATAATGCAGAATTTGGTTTAGGTATGGCTACAGCTGTAAAACAGATGAGAGATGGTATCAAAGATAAACTTAATCAGATTATTTCTATTGCAGATTGTGACTTAATGAAAACGACATGTCAGGCTTGGATTGACAACATGATGGATGGAGAAGCATCCAAAAAGGCTTCTGCTGATTTAGTGAAATTATTAGAAGAATATGACGGATCGAATTCTGAAATTAAAAATATTTCTTCTTATGTATTAGACAACAAAGACCAGTTGGTAAAGAAGAGTCAGTGGATCTTTGGTGGCGATGGTTGGGCTTATGATATCGGCTATGGCGGATTAGACCATGTGCTTGCCTCTGGTGAGGATGTTAATGTTTTAGTATTTGATACAGAAGTTTACTCCAATACTGGCGGACAGGCATCAAAGGCTACTCCAGTTGGTGCAGTTGCACAATTTGCTGCAAGTGGTAAGAGAGTAAAGAAAAAAGACCTTGGTATGATGGCTATGAGTTATGGTTATGTCTATGTAGCACAGGTTGCTATGGGAGCAGACAAAAATCAATTAGTAAAAGCGCTTATGGAAGCAGAAGCATATCCAGGACCATCTCTTATTATCGCTTATGCACCTTGTATCAACCATGGTATCAAAGGCGGTATGAGTGGAGCACAGATGGAAATTAAAAAGGCAGTAGATGCTGGATATTGGCATATGTATCGTTTCAACCCAGCATTGAAAGACGAAGGTAAGAATCCGTTTATTCTTGACTCAAAAGAGCCAACAGCTAGTTTCCGTGATTTTATTCAAGGTGAAGTTCGCTACAGTTCATTGCAGCGTACATTCCCTGAGATTGCGGAAGACTTATTTACAAAGACAGAGAAAAACGCGAAAGAACGTTATGAAACATATAAGAAAATGAGTGAGCAATAAGTAAACAGAAAAACCACCCGTATATGGGTGGTTTTTCTGTTTACTACAACAACGTAAAAAAGCAACGTGATATTCACGCTGCTTTTTTACTTACGCTAAGTAGTTGATGTGTTTCAGTTCTATAAAAAATATGGGTATTTAGCTAAGTTTAAAAACTTAACTAGATTTTTTATAGAAACAGAAAAGATACCTTTAAATTTTTTTGGGGGAAATTTAAGGTAAGAACAACCTAACATTAAAAATGCTTCCATGGTCAGTGGTGGGCTGCTCAGGAAGCATTTTTATACAATCGGCAAATAAATGGGGAATACCAATTGTATAATCAAGCGGCAATACTTCAGGGGATTGTATGAAGAATCTGCAGGCTTGAAAAAAATAAGGTCTTTATTGGACTTAAGACAATTTGTCAAAGAAGAAAGGTATCTTCTCATCTGACGTATTTATCATACCAGATAATTTCCATACAATCAATCTTAAAATTGTATGGAAGACAATTTATAATTTTCACAATATGAAAAGGGGAGGAATGCTTAAAAAGATTATACTGGAAAAACATTTAAAGTATTATGGAGACAGGACAAGAGATGCATTGTTTTTCTTAGAAAAAAAGGCTATAATGATAAGAATTATAGTGGAAGAGGTGATAGAGTGGTATGCCTATAAATTCATTTGAACACTATCCAATGAATTGGAAACCAGAACGGTCGCGTCTGAAAGGGCCTTACTATTTGGCCCTTGCATCTGCTTTAGAAGAGGATATTATGTCAGGTTTACTGCCAGCGGGAACGAGGCTACCACCTCAAAGGGAATTGGCAGATTTTCTTGACTTAAATTTTACTACAATTACTAGAGCGTATAAAATTTGTACACAAAAAGGTTTGATTTATGCAGTAACTGGAAATGGAACATTTGTATCTCCAAAGGGCGCTCAAGCAGCAACAATACCAGTGGATTCTTTAAGAAAGGGATGTATTGATTTGGGGCTGGTTTCTTCTTTTGAGGAGTGTAATTGTATGGTTACAGAGGCTGTGAAAAAAACTGCTGGTAGGAAATATTTGGAACAGCTATTAACTTATGAGGACTCAGGAGGTGTATGGCATCATAAGGCTGCAGGTGCAAAATGGCTTGAAAAGATTGGTATTTCCGTGCCGCCTCAAGAAGTTGCTATTGCTTCTGGTGGACAAAATGCATTGGCAGTTACAATTTTTGGATTATTTTCCCCAGGACATAAAATTGCTGTGGATGAATATACCTATAGTAATTTTCGAGAACTGGCAAAGATGTTTATGATTAAATTGGTTCCTGTAAGTTCTGACTCAAAAGGGATGATTCCAGAAGAACTAGATCGGATTTGTCATATGAATGAAATACAAGGGGTTTTTCTTATGCCTAGTTGCGCTAATCCTACGACGATACAAATTCCGTATTCCAGAAAAAAAGAATTAGCTCAGATTATTAAAAAAAGAAATATGATTCTTATAGAAGATGACTTTCACGCTTTTTTGACTGCTGATGTAAGCGAAATTTATGGAACACCTATGTTTTCTATGATTCCAGAGCAAACCATTTACATTAGTAGTATGTCAAAAGCGTTATGCACAGGTCTTAGAGTTGCCTATATAGCAGCAAAAGGATCGCTTTTGGAACGGGTTCAACAGGCGATGTTTAATTTGAATGTGAAAACATCGGCATTGGATAGTGAAGTGATTACGGAACTAATTAATTCTGGCCGAGCAGAAGGGATTGTCAAAAAAAAGAGGGAGTTAGCTTCAGAGGCTAATGCCATTTTTCGAGGCTTTTTTCCGGAAATTCAACCAATTGGAAATCCTTTTAGTTTTTTTCGATGGCTTCCTATTAAAAAGAGCCAGGATGGTCATTTGTTTGAAGAAGAAATGATGAAAAAAGGGATTAGAGTGTTTCATTCTGACCGTTTTTTAAGTGGTATTCCTGAGAAAAAACAGTTCATAAGGGTTTCTTTAGCCTCATCTGGTGCAATGAGTTATTTAAAAGAGGGATTACAGATTCTAAAAAATCAGCTAATCGAACATAGATACTTATAAAAATAGGAGGTTAGATTTGAAGATTAAGAAAAAAGTGTTTGTACGACCATTTACTCTAGATGATATGGATCAAGTGATGGGAATTTGGTTAGAAGAGAATGCTAGTGCTCATTCTTTTATTCCTGAAAGTTATTGGAGAGATAATTTTGAAGCAGTACGGCAAGGAATTTCTCAAGCAGATGTCTATGTGGCAGAAGAAGGGAAAGAAAAAATTATTGGCTTTATTGGCATACAAGACGGATATATTGCAGGTATTTTTGTCTGTAGCCAATATCAAGGCAGAGGAATAGGAACAGCATTATTGGAGAAAGCAAAAAGAGAATATGCCGTTCTTACACTGTCTGTTTATGAGAAAAATAAAACAGCCCTTCATTTTTATCTAAAGGCAGGATTTCAGCAGGAGAGTCAAGGGATTGATAGCGCTACTGATCAAGTAGAGCTTTCTATGGTATGGGAGAGATAAAAATAGAAGCCACAGATGATAAATCTGTGGCTTCTATTTTAAGATTCTCCAGATACTTCAATTGGTACTCCATTTTCTAAAATTGTAGACTCTGTAGCGTCTTTATCTCCCCATTCTGTTCCATCCGAAAAATAAACACTATATACATATAATTTTATAGTTTTAACGCTATCTTCAATAAATTGGTAATAAATAGATGTAGAACTTCCAGCAGCAATGGAAGTATCTGTATATAGATTGTTTTGACTTGACCATTTTACAATTTCGTCTCCATACACATCATAAGGAACCGCATAAAACTTAATTGCGGAAATCTCTTTCTCGGTTGTATTTGTGATAGAGATGGTAAGTTCTGGATAATCAATAATTGATGAGCCCATTTGTCCAGAAGATGAAATTCCACAATCGCCAGCAAAAGCTGGATTTACGGAGGATGTTGCATCGTCTTCCGATGTAGTTGTACCAGTATTCGTTGATGAGGATGCTGTTACAGTTGCTGTAGTTTCGTCTGTGGCATTCTCATCTCCGCCAGAGCTGAAAGATAGTCCGATGGCTGGAAGAACAATAAATACAATAAAAAGCCAAAACCACACTCGTTTATAGATCGGCGGTTTATTGATTGCTCCACAGGAAGGGCAAACTTTTGCATTTGCCGCAATTTCAGCACCACATACCTTACAATTTTTCATTTTGTTCATACTTACTTCCCTTTTTCTAAAATAGTGACCCCTAAAATTGATAATATAATTTAAACTATATAGGCGTAAAATAGTCTATATAGTTTATTTAACTATATCATATTTGCCTATACAATTCAAGAAAAAATAAACTATATAGGTGATTTTATGGATTACTATAAGATTGGTCAACAAATACGAAAATATCGAAAAGCTTATGGACTATCACAAGAACAATTGGCAGAAAAAATTGATATTTCAGTTACACATATGAGCCATATTGAAACGGGCAACACCAAATTAAGTTTGTCTGTTTTTGTAGATATTGCCAAAGCTCTTGAAGTGCAGGCAGATGATTTATTATGTGAAAATTCATCAGAACGAACAACATCATGTTATGAGCTGACAGAGCTGTTAGAAGGATGTTCGACACAACAGATTCGGATTATTACGGATATAGTGAAGGCTACAAAAATTTCATTAGAAAAATATACATAGAAATAAATAAAGAATAAATGATTGAAAGTTGGATAAGTCATTAAGTTTTTATTCTGAAAGCCTTTTTTTAAATTTTTAGATGTTATCAAAGAGTAAATTCCTAAAACAAAGACAAAAAAACCGTCTAGGACACAGAATATATCCTTGACGGCTTTTTGTTTTTAGAGAAAAGAACAGTGAAGGCAGGTAAAGCCATTCATATTTTTGTTTTCATTGGGATTTTTGTATAGGATCAGACAACAACATTGATTGGCTTACCAGAAACATAAGCGTGAATGTTATCTGCTAAAATAGAGATCAAGCGCTGTCTTGTTTCCAAGCCTTTCCAACCCATATGTGGGGTTAGGATAACATTTTCCATATCATAAAGAGGGTTTTCCATTGCAGGAGGTTCTGTTTCTTGCACATCTAATCCGGCACCGGCAATGGCATGGCTCTGTAATGCGTCAATCAATGCTGGTTCGTCAATTAATGCGCCTCTGGCTGTATTTATGATAAATGCTGTTGGTTTCATAAGAGCAATTGTTTCCTTATTAATGATATGTTTTGTATTTTGGTTCAAAGGACAATGTAATGAGACATAATCACTGTTTTTCAAGACATCTTCTAATGTCGTATATGTAATAGAATCTGTATTTTCTCTTGCTGTACGGCTAAAAATCAGCACTTTCATCCCAAGAGCTACAGCAATTTTGGCAACTTCTCTCCCAATATTTCCAGCGCCGATGATCCCCAAGGTTTTCCCGTTGACTTCTACATGAGTTACTTGAAGACATTTTGTGAAGTTGTCTCGGTTTTTTCTTGTAAGCATTGCCTGTTGGATCTGCATGGAAGAACTTAAATTCAACAAAAGCATAATCGCTGTATGGGCAACTCGTTGCGTACTGTAAGCCGGAATATTGCAGACAGTAATACCCTTCGCCTTTGCGGCTTCCAAATCGATATTATTATATCCCGTGCCAGCCTCGCAGATTAATTTTACACTATCTGGAAACTGGAGAAGCAGTTCGCCGCGAACAGGCATTTCTTTTGTTACGACAATTGTTTTACCCTCCACTCGTTCCAATATTTTGTCTTCAGGCGTAGAATCATAAATAGTTACATCGTCAGAGAGAATAGAAAGATCTAGTTTGTGGTCATAGTTCATTCGTTCAGCGTTTAAAACTACAGTTTTGGTGTTCATAGATATCCCTCCATGTCATTATGAATTATTATTTATTATACTAAAAAGGAATTGGCAATTCAACCAAATGAAAGGAATAGTTTTATTGTATTGATGAGCTTTTCAACGTTTTTATTATGAATTGATTTTTATTTATGTTGTTTTTTCAATGACAAAAAGGCTAGATTCTGATATTCTATCACGTACAGAGAATTTTTTTGTATTGCTGTTTTTTAAAATATACTATTTTTTTAAGAGATATGATATAATGGATTCATTCGCGACGACGAAAATATTAGGTTTAAAGGGGTAAGTTATGACAACATCACAAATTTTTATTATGCTGGCAATCGTCTGTTACTTAGTTGTAATGCTGGCAATCGGGATTTCCTGCTCAAAGCAGAATAATTCCGTTGAGGATTTTTATTTGGGAGGAAGAAAGATTGGCCCTATTGTTACAGCAATGAGTGCAGAATCTGCGGATATGAGCAGTTGGCTGTTAATGGGACTTCCAGGGGTAGCATATTTAAGCGGTGTGGCAGATGCTTCGTGGACAGCAATCGGCCTTGCTATAGGAACTTATGTTAACTGGCTTATTGTGGCAAAAAGAATCCGTATTTACTCTCATTGCTCCAACAATGCAACAACAATTCCTGACTTTTTTGAAAACAGATACAGGGATCAAAGCCATCTGTTGATGGGAATCTCAGCAATTCTCATAATTGTATTTTTTGTTCCATATACAGCGTCTGGTTTTGCAGCATGCGGAAAGCTATTTACCAGTTTATTTGATATGGATTATATGGTGGCAATGATTATTAGCGCTATTGTCATTGTGGGATATACGGCAATTGGCGGTTTTTTTGCTGCGAGTATGACAGATATGGTTCAGAGCGCGGTAATGAGTATTGCTCTTATCGTTGTATTAGGTTATGGTGTTACAGTTGCAGGAGGTGTAGGCGCGGTTATTGAAAACGCAAAAGATTTGCCAGGATATTTTTCTTTTGTAGAGACCTATCAAACAGCGACACAGTCCGCAGGGACTTATGGATGGCTATCAATTATTACGACCCTTTCCTGGGGACTGGGATATTTTGGTATGCCACATATTCTGCTCCGTTTTATGGCCATTGAGGATCAAAACAAATTGAAACTTTCTAGAAGAATTGCGTCAATTTGGGTCGTAATTTCGTTGGCTGTTGCCATCTTTATTGGATTAATTGGAAATGCTATGACAAATGTTGGAGCAGTGCCTGTATTGGCTGGTTCTGCATCAGAGACATTGATTGTAAAAATTGCATCTTTAATCAGTGAACATGGTATTTTAGCATCTATAGTTGCAGGTGTGATTATGGCAGGTATTTTATCTGCAACTATGTCTACTGCGGATTCCCAGCTGTTAGCTTCTTCTTCCAGTGTGTCACAAAATTTGATTAGAGGTGTTTTTGGTCTTAAAATTTCTGATAAGTCTTCTATGCTTATTGCTAGGATTACTGTTATTGTTGTTTCTGTAATTGCGGCGATTATCGCGTCTAATCCAGACAGCTCTGTTTTTGGTATTGTATCATTTGCGTGGGCTGGTTTTGGGGCTTCTTTTGGACCGGTTGTACTGTTTTCGCTTTTCTGGAAACGTTCAAACAGAAATGGTGCTGTTGCTGGAATGATTACCGGAGGCGTTATGGTTTTTGTTTGGAAATATTTAGTGCGTCCTATGGGTGGCATGTGGGATATATATGAATTGTTACCGGCCTTTTTATTGGCAAGTGCTATGATTGTAATTGTGAGCTATTTGTCAGCACCACCGTCTGAGGAGATTGTCGCAGAATTTGAGAAGGTAAGAAATTTAAATCAACAATAAAAAATGAAGTCTTCCGTCAAAGACGGAGGACTTTTTGTTCAATATTGAATAAAATGTGATAATGATGGAAAAATACTGGATGGGAGGAAAAATATGATTCAGGCAATCTCTCTGCTTTTACTTTTAGGTGGAAAGTTCCTTTTTACAATTATAAGGATCATTTTCCGCAGCATGACAGAATTATTTTTTGGGATTATGCCGGAAACAAAAAATATGTTGTTTTCTTTGGTCTCAGTTTTAAGCCTTATTTGGTTTTTACTTACTACAGGTTTTGTTTTTCCTCATTTAATATCAGATCTTTATACTAGATTTGCTGGGGATATTGTTCCGTGGGAAAAAGCAAAAATTTTTACAGAAATCGCATTTTTGTTTATACCAGCGGTGTTTGGCATAGTGTCAGGGTTATTTAGAGAAAACCGCGGTAAAAAAGATAGCATCTTAAGAGGTTACAAATACTGCTTTATTTTTGGAATCGGATTAATTGTTATGGGATTTGCCGTACCCATTATTCGAAGCAAAATGTATTTAAAAAAGGAACAATACATTTATATTCCGATTAATAGAGAAGAAAACAGTTGCCGAGATTTATATAAAATTTTGATTAATGGTATCAGATGTAATGCAGTGAGCGTGGAGAAAGTTTATAGTGTTCCGACAAAGATTTTAAAAAAGGCTGCGGCTGAGCTATTCGATTTTCATGTGCGAAGAAAGACAAAATTGGTGAAAGACGGATGCAGCATTTTTTGGGACCCTTATAATTTAATGATTGTGGGCAAGAAAAAAGAAGCGTTTCAGCTACGTCTACAGATAGAAAAGCTGCTATGGCAGGAAGACATTTATCGTTGTTGGAGCGATAAAGCTATTGTATTAGAAAAAAATATATTTGAATTGAAGCAGGTGATTTTTAGCAAAAATGTAGGCGAGGTAGAAAGAAGACTAGAAGTTTGTACAGAAGAACTGAAAAATTTAGATGAATGGTGGTTTGAGACAGCACTGCTTGATAGAGAAATAGAATATTTAAAAAAATTAAAAAAACCGCTTGACAAAAAAGAAGAAATATAGTAGTATAAACGAGCTGTCCGGTGAGGGAAAAAGAAAAGAGAAAAGAAAGAAAAAAAGAAGAAA
>JAGZLR010000085.1 GCA_018364635.1 Clostridiales bacterium
TGATGGTAAAATTACTGTTGAAAGTGAATATGGAAAAGGGACAACGATGACTCTTTGGTTTCCAAAAGAAGAAGGAATATAATGTAATCTAAACGTAAGTGTTATGTAACAAGATTGTAACAAAAATACTATATAATGTTATTTGTGTAGATAAGCATAACTAGAAAAGCACGAAGGGAGGCCGCATACATGAAAAAATTGCTGTGCATGATCTTTTTGACATTCGGATTGTGTCTTTTTAGTACAGCTGCCTATGCCGGTTCCGACTCTTCTTCAGAAGAGGACAGTGCAGTATTTCAGGTGACAAGCGGCATAGAGGAGGATTCAGAAAAGGCAGAAGTGACTTTTGATGATTCCCGAGTAATTTCTGGTACCGCTGAAAATGGGACAGAACTTACGATTTCTGTGTACTTGAAAAGTTCTTCCGGTAAGTTGAAAGAGAAGGACAGCTTTGTAACGAAAGTTGGAGCATCCGGGATATTCAGCGAGACAATCAATCTCTATCTTGGTGAAAATTTGGTAGAAATTCAAGGAGATAGGGATGGAGATCAATCCTCTCAAGAAGTGCTGATTAAGAGAAAATCAGAAAAAATCCGTACGGAATTGGAGGAAGATATCGCGTTGCCGGGAGATGCATTCTAATTTTGGTAATACAGGGTTCTAGCACCAAATATAATTGTGTGAATAAAGCGGAGAATCAGATATGATAAATAAGTTAAAGAATTTTACTATTATTTTTCTGATTTGTATTGCTGTATTTCAGACAGGGAGGTTATGGCTTGACGATAGGACAGGCCATAACCTTTTTTATTTCATATCTAGTCTGATCTCAGAGAACAAAGCAGGAGATATCGGTACAGTAAAGTCAATAGATCCAGAATCCATTACAGTTAGTATTGGAGGAAAACGATTTCGTAGGGTTAACCCTGATGGAAACAAAAATGAAGTCTCTAAAAAAGTAAAAAGTACACTGAGCCAAACATTGGAACATGGACATTATCAGGGAATAGAGGAAATTGATTGGGATAAATATTTATCGGAGCAAAGCGTGATTTGTAATTACTCTTTTGAGGTATCAATTACAGAATTTGCTAGATCTTTTGGCACAAAAGTATTTCTCCCAGAACCAGATATGGAGTATTTTGAATCAATTGCAATTTGTCCATCTATGAAAGACGGAGGTAAAACTGACATCTATTTTTTAAGCTGGAAATTGGCAAAAGCTTTTCATTACACTTTAAATGATCCCAATAGCACTTCGAAATTGATATCGGCAATGGAAGAAAAACCAGCTTTTAAAGAAATGGAGTATATTTCTACAAAACAAAATGGGTTCCACATATTTAAAGAAAACATTTTTGTTCCACAATGGCCTCAGGGCGGATTGGACTATGCGGTATTAAAAAAGATAAATCCATTTGAATATGATGGAACTGTAGATATGGATTCTGTGGAAAATCAGGTGGAAAACTTTTTTTCCAGTTTTACATCAAAAAGAGGAGATAACAGCCAGGATGGGCTTTATATGTTCAGTGATGAATCTACTGTAGTTAAGTATTTTGTAGATACTGGAATTTTGGAATACTATAACTATATTTCGCTAGATGAAAATAAAAACCAGACACTAACTACGGCCTACAGTGTGTGTTGGAATTTTTTAAAAAATGATAAGTCTCTAACTACAGATATCTACCTATCTGGTGTCGAGATGGGAGGAGAGGGGCTAGAGTTCTATTTTGACTATGTCATAGATGGAGTACCGATCAGGTTGGGGCAGGAGTTATCAGAATCTACACAGATGGAACATGCATTAGAGGTTGTCGTAAAAGATAATTCTGTACGTAAATATCGAAGGTATGCTTTTAACTTCCAGAAGAGCAATGTAATAGATACTGTAACAATTGATTTTTCTTCAGCATTGAGTGAGGTCATGCAAAGTTTCGATCAGGCAGAAGAGATTACAAAAGTAGAAGATATGTTGCTAGCATACGAGATTAATTCATCTGATAGAGCAGAAAGAAAATGGTTTATAACAATTTTGGATACCACATATACAACAGAGGCAAAATAGAAGGAAGTTGAGATATGGATTGGGATAAGGCAAAAAAAATAATCATTGTAATGCTCCTAATATTAAACGGCGCATTATTTATAGCAAACTACTATTATAATGACCGGTATGAATTAACTCAAAGTAGAGAACGGGCAATTTACCAAGTGCTCAGTGCAAGAGGGATTACTCTGTATACAGATATTGTGTATCAGGCGCCGCCTATGCGCCAAATTAGCGTTAAAATTCCTTCCATGAGTGTGAATGAATTGAAAGAAATGTTTTTTACAGATAAAGAGGAAGTCCAAGTAACAATGGAATTTAATAAAACGATTTTAAGTGCAGGGACAAGATCTGTATCTTTGGAGAATAATGTAGTCACATTTACAGACAACACCAATCAAAAAAAATTTGAAAAGCTTACAGAGAGTCAGGCAATTATGCAGGCAGATGACTTTATTTCTTCTCTTGGGAAACGATTTGAGGATTACAAATTTGATAATTTGATACAAACAGAAGATGGTTTTATTGTCGAGTATATTAGGTTGTTTCATGGGGAAAAGATGTTTCATACAGTATGCAGAGTTGCTGTGACTAATAGAGGTGTAGTTCAGGCAGAAACCGGATTTTATGAGGAGGAATCTTTTTTTGGTGAAAAGAGAGAAATTTGTATGCCTGATGAAGCGCTTTTAACTTTTATTAGAGAGATAAGTAAGGAAGAAACGGAAGAAGGTCTTTTTATCAATAAAATGGAAATCGGTTATGATTTTCAGGAAAAGATGGACGTGGCAGAAGGACGGCAGTTACGCCTTGTGCCATGTTATAGGATTTATACTTCCTATAGGCCAGAGCCATATATTATAAATGCTTATACCAACGAGATGAAGGAATCCTAATGTGGTTTGTAATGAATGATGATTGTACACCAGTAATCTGTAAAAATAAATGAGAGAAAGATTCGATTTTATCAGGTTTTTGAAAAAATGCTTTTACATTCCTTGATTTAGTGTTATAATTGCAATAGTTTTCAGCAATTAAAAGGGCTGAATGCTTTTATTGACTAGATAAATTCGGAAATTTAAATATAGATGATCTAAAAGGAAAAGAACATGGAAAGGTTTGAGTAGAGGAATGGATAAACTGGTGATAAACGGTCAGCATAAACTCAATGGCGAAGTTACCGTTAGTGGAGCAAAAAATGCTGCTGTTGCAATTATACCGGCGGCAATTATGGCGGACGGTATTTGTGTCATCGATAATCTTCCCTGTATTGAAGATGTAGCGAGTTTGTATAAGACACTGAATCGAATTGGCGCGAAATGTGATTTTAAGGATAGACATACGCTTCAGATTGACAGCAGAGATATTACAGATATCAGTGCAAATTATGAAGAGGTTAGAAAAATCAGAGCTTCCTATTATTTATTGGGGGCATTGTTAGGAAGATATAAAAAAGCAGAGGTTGCTTTACCTGGTGGTTGTAATTTTGGGACACGCCCTATTGATCTTCATTTAAAAGGATTTCGTGCCCTTGGTGCAAAAATAGATGTGGAAAATGGTGTTGTAAAAGCGGAAGCTGAACGTTTAGTGGGAACTTCTATTTATATGGATCAGGTCAGTGTAGGTGCGACAATTAATATTATGCTTGCCGCTAGTATGGCGGAGGGGAATACGACAATTGAAAATGCTGCAAAAGAACCTCATGTAGTTGATACAGCTAATTTTTTGAATATTATGGGGGCGAAGATTAAAGGTGCAGGTACAGATGTGATCCGTATTACTGGTGTTGAAAAGTTTCATGGAGCGTCCTATACAATCATTCCAGATCAAATTGAAGCAGGTACATATATGATCGCAGCAGCAGCAGCAGGGGGGGACGTTTTAGTGAAAAATGTAATTCCTAAACATATGGAGTCTCTTTCTGCAAAGCTAGAAGAAATGTGTGTCAAAATTATAGAAAATGACGATTCTATAGAAGTAATCTCTGACGGAAAACTTCACAGTGCAAACGTAAAGACGATGAGTTATCCAGGATTTCCTACAGATCTTCAGCCACAGATTACTGCATTGTTAAGTATTTGTGATGGTACTAGTGTAATTACAGAAAATGTATGGGAAAATAGATTCCAATACATTGATGAGTTAGTTCGTCTGGGCGCAGATATTTTGATTGATGGACGAACAGCAGTGATTCATGGCATTAGAAGTTATACTGGTGCTGAGGTGAAAGCGACAGATTTGAGAGCTGGAGCAGCGATGGTAATTGCTGGGCTTGTAGCAGAGGGAAAAACAACAATTCGTGATGTGAAATATATTGATCGTGGTTATGAAGAGATAGAGCAGAAATTATCTGCTTTAGGTGCGGATATTAGCCGTATCCGAGAGGAAGAATGATGTGGGATCGAGTAGGGGCAAAGGTACGTTTTTGTCCTCTTGCCAGTGGCAGTAGTGGGAATTGTACATTAATTAGCACGGAATATACAAATATATTGGTGGATGCTGGTTTGACTGGAAAAAAGATAGAAGCCGCTCTAGGAGAATTGGGACTGAACGGGAAAGATATTGACGCGATTTTTATTACGCATGAGCATAAAGATCATATTAAAGGTGCAGGGATACTTTCCAGAAGGTATCAAATTCCTATCTATGCAACTGCGGGAACCTGGGATGGAATGAAAAATGACATTGGTGAAATTTCGCGTAGTCATGTAAATTTTGTCTATAGCGGCGAGAATTGTTTTGTGAATGATATTGCTATCCGGCCTTTTGATATTCCCCATGATGCGGCAGAACCGGTTGGATATAGCTTTCTTGTAGATCAGATTAAAATGACTCTTGCAACGGATATTGGTCATGAGACAGACACTATCAAAGAAAATATAGCAGATAGCGATTGCCTGTTGTTAGAAGCCAATTATGATTTGGATAAACTTTGGAACGGACCATATCCATACTATCTAAAAAAAAGAATTGCTGGGGAGAAGGGACATCTTTCCAATGAAACTGCGGGTAACCTTTTAACAGAGGTGATTACAGGGAAGTTGAAATATGTCTATTTGGGCCATTTAAGTGACGAGAATAATAACCCTCATCTAGCATACGAGACAGTACAGGATATTTTAGAAAAGAATCACGTTGTGGTTGGTAGGGATATTAAAATGGATTTAGCCAATCGCTATTGTAGAAGTTGTGAAATTTATTTATAAGGTTAGAAGACACTATCGATATATTTTGAGATAGTGTTTTTTACCTTTGGAGGCAGAGATGAAGATAACAATTTGCTGTGTTGGCCGATTAAAAGAAAAATTTTGGCAGATGGCGATAGAGGAATATTCCAAACGTTTGGGAAGGTATGTTACGTTTGATATCATAGAGGTGGCAGATGAGAAAGCACCAGAACATTTAAGCGAAGCACAGGAAGAACAAATTCGACTAAAAGAGGGAGAGCGTCTGATGAAAGTTATCCGGCCAGAAGCCTATGTAATAGCACTGGAAATCACAGGAAAAACTTATTCTTCAGAAGAGTTTTCTGCGCTGATGGAAAACTGTATGGGAAAAGGAATTAGCCATATATGTTTTGTGATTGGTGGATCTATTGGCCTTTCAAAAGAGATTCATCAAAGATCCAATCTTTTCATTAGTTTTTCTAAAATGACTTTTCCCCATCAGCTTATGCGGGTCATTTTGTCTGAACAGATTTATCGTGGGATCAAAATTATGAAACATGAACCCTATCATAAATAATGTCTGTAAGAATTATAGCAAAAGGAGGAGAGTATATGATTACAATTGTAGCAAGAGGAAGAGTGAAAGAAGGAATGCTTGAGCAATATAAGGTGAAGGCTAAAGAGATGGAAGCTGCAACTCAAAAAGAGGAAGGATGTATTTCTTATAAGTTTTTCCAGGATATGGAAGACCCTTATGAAGTGGCATTTATTGAGCAGTGGGAGGATCAGCAGAGTATTGACCGCCATAATCAATCAGAACATTTTGTACGTCTTGTGCCTCAGCTGAAAGAGCTGAGAAGTTCTTCAAATTTGAATAAATTTAAGGAAGTAGAAGACTGAGATATTTTAAAGAAAATGTATAAAGCAAAAAATATAAGATGTTAGGAATAAAAGACTTTATAACAATTTATTATTAATGATAACAGCAAAGAGAAACAGAGAGTTAATCATTTTTCTATGTGATTGGCTCTCTGTTTTGTTATTTATATAGTAAAGTGGCTTTCCTTAGTTTTTTTACATCTATAAAATAATGAAAATTAAGTGGAATTTAGTTTTAAACTGATTAAATATCTATATTTTTAAGGTTTTTATTGCTTTTTTTGGAGTAAAACTGCTTGAAGCTCTTTTTTTAATTTCGCAAAAGGCGTTTTAGGGATTTCTCTTTCTATGACTTTATAGATAAAATCTCCGGTTTTTAAATAGTAAAAAGTGATAGAAAGTGACAAAAAATAGGATGAAGTGTTTACAAATAGAGTTTAGAGTGATACGGTATAATTAATAGGAAATCTATTTTGGGGATTTAAACGTCAAATTTGTCTGAAAATGGACCGATTTTAAAAAATATAGATGAAAAATAGGAGTAGGACTTGACAATGAGAAAGAATGCCTATATGCTTTCACAGACAGACAGACAGACAGACAGACAGACAGACAGACAGACAGACAGACAGACAGACAGACAGACAGACAGACAGACAGACAGACAGACAGACAGACA
>JAGZLR010000014.1 GCA_018364635.1 Clostridiales bacterium
TGCATCTTCCCCATCAATCGTCACCATATCCCAACTGCGTAGATCTTCACGTCCAATAAGGTCTTCCTCTGTCAAACAATTCGGAATAGATTCCACCTGATCATAAACCTCTTTTGGGAACTCTACCGGCAGATCAAACTGTCGGATTACAGAAAGGATATCCACACCTGGATCATTGATATGACCAAGAATTTCAATTACTTTTCCTTCTGGATTTTTGCCGTTTTCAGGCCCCTTTAACAGCTGAACCACAACCTTATGTCCAGTCACTGCACCTTTTGTATTCTCTTTTGAGACAAAGATATCATAGGCTATCTTTTTTTCGTCTGGTGTTACAAAACCGTAGCTCTTTGACTCCTGAAAAGTACCAACAATCTTGCTCTTCCCACGTTCAATAACTCGTATAATTTCTCCTTCTGAGCGTTTTTCCCCTGTATCATTGGAAATTACTCGGCATAACACTTGATCCTGAAACATTGCATTTCCCGTCTTTTCAGGCGGTATAAAAATATCTCTTTGTTTTGGATCTTCTGTCTCAACAAAACCAAATCCGCGAGCATTGCTAATAAATGTACCTCTCACAATAGAATGGAAGGACAAAGGTACCAATTTTCCTTTTTTTGTCTCCAAAATTTTTCCTTCTTTTATCAGCTCATCAATGATCGCTTTGAAACGAGGACGGTCATTTTTAGGCACATCTAAAAGTACCGACAATTCATCACGGTTTAATGGAAGATAATCGTCTGTACCAATATAGGCACATATTTTATTTTTTCGTTCTTCCATTTTTTTTTCTTCCTCAAATTTATTTGTATCTTCCATTCATATCCCTCTTTTCCTCTTAACAAGTTAGAGTCTACTTTCTAAAACTATTATATCATTTTCTATAACAAAAAAACAGAGCTATCCGCTCTGTTTCTTTTTATCTTATAAAATTGATTACAAGAGCTAAAATCATAAAAATAGCCCCTAAAATTTTTGTATATCGCTCCAACGCACCTTCCATAGAGTTGGCTTTATTTTTGCTCCAATAAGAATCCGCAGAATTCGTTGCACTCAAAGTGCCTAGACCTGCTGCACGGTCTTGCTGAAGTAGAATCACAATAATCAGTAAAACGCCTACAATTGCTAATATAACAGATAAAACTGTACCAAGTGTACTCATTAGGCTCCTCCTAAATAACTTTAAACTTATCATCTTCTTAAACACAAGAAAGTATATCACAAATTCTTGACAAAATCAACAAAAATTAATAGACACTTTGCTTGTTTTGTTTTATATATTTATGTTAGAATAAATACAAATAAAACAAATGAGGTGACATCATATGAATCCATGTATTGGTATTATTATGGGCAGCGACTCTGACCTGCCTGTCATGAGCGAAGCGGCAAAGTTTTTGGACAAACTAGAAATTCCATATGAACTGACCATTATTTCTGCCCATCGCACTCCTGATAGAATGTATGAGTATGCCAAAACTGCTGAAAAACGAGGAATCAAAGTTATCATTGCAGGTGCCGGCGGCGCTGCCCACCTACCTGGTATGACGGCAGCAATTACCAGTATCCCTGTCATTGGCGTTCCCATCAAGACATCCACATTAAGCGGCCAAGATTCTCTTTACTCTATCGTACAAATGCCTCCTGGAATTCCAGTAGCGACTGTTGCCATCAATGGCGCGCAAAACGCAGGTATTTTAGCAGCACAGATTCTCGGCGCCTTCGATCAAAAGATTTCAGAAAAAATAATTTCCTATAAAAAGGAATTAAAAGAAATGGTGGAGTCTAAAGCAGAAAAACTTGAATCTATCAAGTATGCAGCTTACTTAGAACAAAAAAAATAAGTACCAGATAAATCTGGTACTTATTTCTAATAATTAATAAACTCTAATCATTTATCTTCGTCATAAAACTTACTTTTTTTCTAAAATCCCACAATCTAAAAAATGATCTATAACAAACTTACAGGAGGAACTATGGCAAAAGAAGTAGATCCAATGCAGACCAAACGAGCACAGGCTTTCGCCTTATGGATGAAAGCGCCAATGCCTATGATAACCATTTTTAAGACACTCAATGTTACTCGTCTTCTAAAAATAAGCAAGAATCATAACTATAAGTTTCATGCCCTGATGTGTTGGTGCATTGGAAAAGCAGCAACACAAACAGAGGAATTTTATCTGCTTCCTGTCGGAAATAAACTTATGCAATATAACCGCCTTGCAATTAATACTATTGTTACAACTAAAAATGGCGATATCAACACTTGCGACATCCCTTTTTCTGACAGTTTTGAACAATTTTATCAGAACTACTTATTCCTTACTAAAAAAGTTTACGACACTTGCCTGCCACATAACTTGGATGAAGATTTTATGGTGATAGGCACCTCTGCACTTGCTGGTTACGAGATTGACGGTGCTGTTAATATATATGCCGGCTTATATAACAATCCTTTTATTATCTGGGGAAAGTATCGTAAAAAACTTTTTAAAACAATACTCCCTATCTCTTTTCAGTTCCACCATACACAAATGGATGGAATTGCCGCTGCCCAATTTCTTGCATGCTTACAAAATGAAATTGATAAATTTAAATAATAAAAATTCTTTCCTTGCCGAAAACTAGTAAAACCAGTTTACCTGTCTTTGATTTTAGCTCATACTTTTTAGCAGGCCATATCAATTAGATAAACGGCGCGCAGCCTCAATCTTTTCAGACAATTCATTTAAGTAAACCCATCGATCCATAGAAGTCTCTAGTGTTTTTTCTAAGTTTTCTTTTTTTTCTGTCAATTCTTGCAATTTGACATAGTCACTTGCTGCTGCCGCCATTTCCTCCTCAAGCCCTGCAATCTCTTCCTCTAGTTGTTCAATTGCTTCTCCAATTGTTTCAAATTCCCTCTGCTCTTGATATGTCATTTTCAAAACTTTTTCATGGGATCGCCACTGTCGTTTCGGAGCTTCAGTCTCTTCCTTTCCCTTCTGCATAGGTGTTTTTCTTGTATTTAGATATTCTGTATACCCGCCTTCATATTGTTTCCAATATCCGTTGCCTTCAAAAGCAAAAATTCTTCCTGCAATTCTATCTAAAAAGTAACGGTCATGAGATACTGCAATTACCGCTCCTGAAAAGTGATCCAAATAGTCCTCCAATATTGCCAACGTAGATATATCCAAATCATTGGTAGGTTCATCCAACACTAAAACATTAGGTGCATCCATCAAAACTTTCAGCAGATACAGTCTTCTTTTCTCCCCTCCAGATAACTTACCGATTGGCGCATATTGCAGCGCATCTGGAAATAAAAATCGTTCCAGCATTTGCGAGGCTGAAATTCTGCCATCTGCTGTAGGTAAGTATTCCGCCACATCGCGAATATAATCGATGACTTTTTGTTCTGGATTCATTTCTCCATTATCCTGAGAAAAAACTCCTATCTTCACAGTTTCTCCTGTGATTACCTGGCCACTATCCGGTATAAGCGTCCCTGTAAGAATCTTTACTAGTGTTGATTTTCCACATCCATTGGGTCCAATAATTCCTAATCTGTCATCCCTCATTAAAATATAATTGAAGTCCTGTAAAATTGCTTTTCCATCATAAAACTTACAGATATGCTGCAATTCAATTGTTTTCTTTCCTAACCTAGTAGAACTTGTACTGATCTCAACATTAGCACTTTCCTCCGGTGCACTTAATGCGTTGATTTCTTCAAAACGTTCCTTTCTTGCTTTTTGTTTTGTGGAGCGTGCCTGAGCGCCCCTGCGTATCCATTCCAACTCTCTGCGCAAAAAATTTTGTCGTTTCTTCTCCGCTGCTTTTTCCAGCTCCTCTCTTTCCATCTTTTGTCGTAAAAATTCACTGTAGTTTCCTGCATACGTATAAAGTTTACTGCGATCTAATTCAATGGTTCTGTTCGCCACTCGATCTAAGAAATACCTGTCATGTGTGACCATCAACAGGGCTTTTGTATACTTCTCTAAGTAATTTTCCAACCAGTCAATCGTCTCATTGTCAATATGGTTCGTAGGCTCATCTAAAATCAATAAATCAACAGGAGAGATCAGAGCTCCAGCCATGGCAACTCGCTTTTTTTGACCGCCGGAAAGCAAACTTACATCTTTGTGAAACTCATGAATTCCTAACTTCGTAAGAATTGTCTTTGCCTCGCTCTCCAAATTCCAAGCATCCGATTTATCCATCTCCTGTGCTAAATCCATCACTTTTTTTTGAATCTGCTTCGAGTCAGGATGTCTTGTCAGTTCCTCGGTGGCTTCCTCATAGTTTTTCACTAACTGCATCACCGGATTTTCATTGGAAAAAACCTGATTCAACACCGTTGTCCCCTGTTTAAATTCAGGTGCCTGCGGCAAGTAAGCAATCCTTAATCCATTTTTTTTGCTTACAGTACCGGTTTCTGGTTCCTCTACACCTGCAATAATTTTCAAAAATGTGGACTTACCTGCACCATTTACACCAATTACTCCAATTTTGTCTCCTTCATTGATTCCAAAATTGATATTCTCAAATAATACTTTATCTGCAAACGTTTTTTTCAAATTCTCCGCAGTCAATAAATTCATATTTTATATCCTCTCTATGAAAAAACCACCGTGCTTTCGCTCAGTGGCAATCAATTTAAATTAATTACTTTATTCTCTGTCAGATCAAAACTACACTACAAACATTATTACAATACCTGATTAATGTAATTCAGATGTATTTCCATATTCTTTGCTGCCAAATCTCCATCTCTTTCTTTTACTGCATCCACAATCGCCTTATGCTGTTCATATAGATCCTGTGCACTAGAATTAAGTTCCCAAAGTTTAACGCGATTATATTTTACTGTCTTTCCTAGAATAAATTCAACATATTCCATTACTGTAATTAAAATTACATTATCTGATAACGTAAACAGTGTTTTATGAAACTGAATATCCAGTTTGATACTCCTTTCCATATCCTCTTTTGCATCTTTCATTTCTTCTACGAGATCTTCTAATTCCTTTATCTTCTCAGGTGCTGGAACCAAATTATTCACTACAAAACGAATACTGCTGGATTCAAGAATTTTTCTAAACTCAACTAAATCTTCCTCCACTCTAGTATCCTTCAATTTCAGCATGAGGGGAAGAACTAGAGAAAGGAACGGACGTATATTCAAATCTGACACAAAGGAACCTTCCCCTGGCCGAATATCGATGATCCCCATAATTTCCATCACACTCAAAGCTTCCCTTAACGATGCTCTGCTGACATTAAGCATTTCTGCTAGAGCTCTTTCTGGAGGCAACTTATCCCCACATTTCAAACTGCCTTCCCAAATTAAGTTTACAATTTGCTCTACAATATTTTTATAAATTTTCTTTGTCTGGATCGATTTAATTTCCATTCTATGACCTTTCTTTCCCTTAATTTCATATTGAATTTATATTACTACCTTGAACTTTTTTTGTCAACGTCAGGCTCTTTTGTTTACAAGTTTTTACAGAGGATTTCCCTTTAATATCATATTTTCTGTTGTTTTTTCTCATCAAAGGTTGTACTATTATAAGTGTCTAAACTTTGCTAGACAAAAGAAAATAAAAGGAGGAATTAAAGTGTTTGTAAACAAGTTAAAAAAAGATTTGTATGCTGGAAAAACATGCTTTGGTACATTTATGTCCTTAAATTCAACAGATGTTGTTGAATGCGGCGGTTTAGCTGGATTTGATTTTGTTATCATTGATACTGAGCATGGATACATGTCTCCTGAAACTACAATGAACCTAGTTCGCGCTGCTGAATTGTCAGGTACTACTCCTATCACACGTGCTACAGAAAATGGAGAAACTACAATCCTCAGATGTCTTGATGTCGGTGCACACGGAATTCAGGTACCACAGGTAAATACAAAAGAGGAAGCTGAGTTGGCTGTAAGACGCGCTAAATATTATCCAGAAGGGCTTCGTGGTGCTGCCTTAACAAGATCTGGCAATTATGGTTTAGTATCCAATATCGCAGATTATTTTAAACATGAAAATGCTGAAACATTAGTTTCGGTACATATTGAAAATGTTGTTGGACTAAAAAATGTAGAAGAAATCGCAGCTACTCCAGGTGTTGACGTTCTCTTCCTTGGACCATTTGACATGTCTCAGTCTATGGGAATTCCAGGACAACTTGACAGTCCTCAAATCCAGGAAGCAGCTGACAAAGTACTTGCCGCTTGTAAGAAATATGGAAAAATCCCAGGAATCTACGCTGAATTCCCAGAACAGGCAAAATTGAGAGCTGCTCAAGGATTTAAATACATTCCAATCGGAATGGTTACAAGTCTTATCAGCAGAGGTTTTGTAGATCTGTTAAAGAAAGTAAAAGGTGAAGAATAATTAAAAAAGCAGTGAGAAAATCTCACTGCTTTTTTAATTTTCTTGCATTTTCTTCCTTCAACATTCCCTTAGCAATTAATAATCCCAACAGTGCACCGCCAATAATATCACTTGGATAATGTACTAATAAATACATCCGAGAAAATGCGATTAATACTGAGCCTACATAGGAAATTCGTCCCCAACGCCGATTCATAGCACTAATTACTTTTGCGCAAGCAAAAGAAGCCGAGGTATGCCCTGACGGAAAAGAATAATCGACAGGTGGATCAATAAGAGGAATAACGTCCAAAAGGTCAAAAGGCCGCGCCCGCTGAAACAGTGGCTTTAAAATAAGATTTCCTGTGGATGCTGTTACAGCTAACGTAATTAAAAGAATTCTTCCCCATTTACGTTTTTCTCCGCCACAGGCAAGTAAAATAATACCTGAAAGGATCCAGACAAACCCGCAGTCTCCTAATCGGGTAAAGAAAATCATTGTCTCATCCAAAATAGGTACATGTAAATATCTGTCAATAAAATAAATTGTCGCTCTATCTAAATACTGTAAAAATTCCATGTCTATCCTATCATTCCTAAGTGTTGTAAAAGGATTCTTACTCCAATTAAAATTAGTATAATACCGCCAATAAATGTAGCCTTTTTTTGAATCAATGTCCCGACACGCTTACCAATGGTCCCACCTGCAATAGAAAATATAAACGCAATCACTCCAATAATCGTTGCTGATAGATAGATGTCCACATCCAACACAGCAAGTCCTACGCCTGTCGCCAGAGCATCAATACTTGTAGCAACAGCCTGCATTACCATTATTCGTGGTGTGAGACATACAACATTGCATTCTTCTGTCTCCTGGCAAAAAGCTTCTTTCAGCATCTGTATTCCTATGAGTGACAGTAGCCCAAAAGCAATCCAATGATCTAAAAATTCCACACTGCTTTTAATACTGTTTCCAAGAAAATATCCTAATATAGGCATCAGAAACTGAAAGCCGCCAAAGTAACTACCCAAAATAACCGCTTGATTCCAATTAAATTTTTTTACTGCAGCACCGTCAGCCACTGATACAGCAAAGGCATCCATCGCTAAACTAACTGCAATCATCAGTATTTCAATCCAATTCATTGGGAGTCCTCACTTTATTTGATAACATATTTTATTCTAAAAGATAAAAACTATGCCTTTTTATCTACTGTTTGTCTATGGATTGCCATACTTTAAGAAATCAATACAAAAACCCTTGGCTTATTTCATACAAGTATTACATTTCGTCAGTGTACAAATCTGTTCTACAGCGTCATCGATCATTTTGGGCAAAGAGTCTGAATTTACGCCCACAACTCTTAAATTACACCGATTTAATGGGATTAAAACTTTGATTGCATCACTTGAAGATATGGCATTTGCCATATTCGGTGACAATTCTCCCATCATCGCATTTGCAGAGATAATGCCTAAACTACCTACAATAATATCTGCACGAGATGCATTAAACATAACCGCATTTTCCCCTGTAGCAACATTTGTCACTCCTGCTTTCAACATTGCCGCTGTAGCTAAAGAATTTGTACCTGTCGCAATGATTTTATGTTCCTCACCAATGGCTGGTTTTAATTTCTCAATTATAGCTCGTCCAATTCCTCCACCCTGACCATCAACTACCAAAATAACCATCCCGCATTTGCTCCCTTCTAAGGTGAAAGAAAGCCTCCGTTTTTGCGGAGGCTTTCGGAATAAACACTCTTATTTCAAGAAACCATATTTCTCTAACCCTTTTTTGTTCACAATATTCTTTGGTGTTCTGCCTGAAAGTCTATCAATAACTTCCTCAACTAAACTTGCACTCAGCTGTTTATCTGCTGCGATTGACTGGAACGCCGCATGTGGAGTAACGATAACATTTTCATATTTAAGAATTTCTGCATTTGGATCTGTAATCTTTTCGCCTTCAATAACATCAAGGCCAGCAGCTGCAATCTTACCGCTCTTTAATCCTTCAATTAAATCTTCTGTAGAAATAACCGGGCCTCTAGAAGTATTAACAATACGAACACCATCTTTCATCTTGGCAATTGTCTCTTTACAGATCAAATGATGCGTAGATGGAAGCAAAGGTACATGAATAGAAATCACATCTGCTTGTGCAAATAATTCATCCTGTGATACCTTCTCTACACCATATTGTGCCATAACCTCAGCTGGGGTGATTGGATCAGAAGCGATAATTTTAAAACCAAAACCTTTTGCAAATGTAGCAAGTTTGCTGCTGATTCTACCAAATCCAACGATACCCAGTGTCATATCACTAAGTCTATGCATTCTGTATCCATAGCCACAATCCCAATTGCCTTTTGTTCTAATCTGGTTATTATAAATACAAGTTTTTCTCTCCATAGAAAGAATTAAAGCCATAGCATGTGTGGCAACTTCGTCCATACAATAATCAGGCACATTACAAACATAAATTCCTTTTTTAGAGCAAGCCTCCTGATCAACAACATCCACGCCAACGCCAGTTCTCGCAATAATCTTACACTTCTCAAATTTCTCTACAACTTCAGCAGCCATACTATTAAAAGATACAATAACCGCATCAGCATCTTTGCAGGCTTCAATTGTTTCTTCGTTATTTTCATAGGAACAATTTGCAAGCACAAAGTCTATTCCTGCCTCTTTAAATGCTACAGCGGCCTCATCGTAAAAGTGTTCACCATTTGCATATCTGTCAGTTACAACAACCTTCATGTTTATATCCTCCTTAAAAACAGTAATTATTTTTTCTCCTAAGGCATACAATACATTTTAATTATAAAGTTACGCCATAGAAAAATCAAGGGATTTTATATTTTTTATATTTATTAAACAAAGGGCTTTTGGCATAAAAAAATGGGAGTTATAGGGCTCGAACCTATGACCCTCTGCTTGTAAGGCAGATGCTCTCCCAGCTGAGCTAAACTCCCAAATAAACTATAAAATTTCAAATGACTCGTACGGGATTCGAACCCATGTTTCAGCCGTGAGAGGGCCGCGTCTTGACCACTTGACCAACGAGCCAAAATAGCGGAGAAGGGATTTGAACCCCTGACACTGCGGGTATGAACCGCATGCTCTAGCCAACTGAGCTACTCCGCCAAATCAGTTACTAGAATAGTATACAAATATTTACCTTTTCTGTCAAGAGTTTTTTTTATTATTTTGATCGATTCACAAAAAGCTTTTCATCAGGCATTAAAAGACCAAGTTGCTCTCTCGCTACTTTTTCAATATACACATCGCTGGTGTAATAATCTTTTTGCTTTTTCAACTTAATAGAGGCCAGTTTCTCTTTTTCTATTTGACTTGCAATCTGTTCTTCCTCTATTTTCAGTTGCTGATAAACCTGAAATTGGTTATAAAAATTTACAGAAACAGCCACTGTAAAAATAACCATAAAAACAGCTACAATGAATTTTGTCAATGAGCTTCCTCTTTTAATTGTCTCTAAAGATTTATCTTTCATTCTGTACATGTCTCCCAAATATTAGCCCATTATTATGATGATTTCTTTTCTGCTGTTTTTTTCTTTTGTTGATTATCTTTTATTTTTGCACATAATTTACGAAAATGCAATACCACATTCATCTTTTTTCGAAAAAAATTCCGCCAAAACAATACAGGTCTTCTCAAAATCAGCCATAAAAGCCGAAATGGGGTAAACATAATCTCAATAAAAATGGAAATACATTTGTTTGCGATAAAAATAACTTGATCCGCCATAGGAATCAGTAGGCGGCTAAACGTAAAGAAATAAAGTATCGCTCCGTCAAACATCCCCAAAAACAAAAAAAAGCGTATTTGTCCGTCATTAGCATCTAGCAGCAGACGAAAAACACAAACTGCCATTGCTGCCCAATAAATTCCATCCTCTAATTGTACAAGAAAAGAGGAATGGGAAAATGCTTTTCTTAATATTCGAAAACAATCAAAAAATAATCCCATGCCAGCGCCGATTAACACTGCATATAAAAATAGTTTTGTCTGCTCTGAAAAAGAGAGTATCATCCTACCTCCTCCTACCGGAACAATCTTGCCAATATAGATGATTTTCCTCCTCCGTAACCACTTTCTTGATATTCCATTGCCTGAATAGAACCCTCTATATTGAGTTCACCGCTTTCTGTATTTAATCGGCTAATGTGTAAATTCTCTCCATGAATGATAAGGGTTCCCATACTTGTTTGAGCGGCAATCAATTCCTCATCAAAATTTAAGACGTCCTCCACTCCAGTGAATGTCGCCTTTTCTCTATTTTCCATCTGGACAAAGTGACGTTTTGCTGCTGGACGTTTCTCCTCTATCACATTCATTCCCTCCTTTTGTCTGTCACTATCATCATATTTACAATGTAAAAAGGATATGCAGACAAAATAAAAAACACATAGTATCTACTATGTGTTTTTTATTCTACACTACGGTACATTCCAGACGCCTCTTCTTTCTTTTGCGTCTCTGAAATGTTCAACACTTCTACCTTGGTCAAATTATTTCCAAAACGGATCTCAATAATATCACCTATCTTGATCTCTGTCCCAGCCTTTGCCTGCTTTCCATTAACTGTCACTCTGCCTGCGTCACAAGCCTCATTAGCAATTGTTCTTCTTTTAATAATTCTAGATACCTTTAAATATTTGTCTAGTCTCATCTAGTCCCCTCCTAATTGGAAAAAGAAAAAAGACCTACACAAATCAACGTGCAGATCTTTGATTTCTTATTTATCGTTGATTGCATCCTTTAATGCTTTACCTGCTTTAAATCTAGGCGCTTTGGATGCAGGAATTGGCATAATCTCTCCTGTTCTTGGGTTTCTGCCGTCACGAGCTACTCTTTCTGCTACATCAAATGTGCCAAAACCAACCAGCTGAACTTTGCCGCCTTTTGTCAGTTCCTCTGTTACAACTTCTTCAAAAGCTTTTAACATCTTTTCAGCATCGCTTTTTTTCATATCAGCTTTTGCAGCCATAGCAGTAAGTAATTCATTCTTGTTCATTTTAATTATCCTCCTTGAATGTTTTCAGTCAGTCAATTCTGAACCTTTTTGGTCTTCAAATTTTTGTATATGCATGCCGGTTTCTGTTTCCAGAAAGGTCGTTTTGCTGTAAAAAGCATCCTTCTCGGCACATTCAAATCTATTTATAAACTTTTCTGTAGACTTTGTCAAGGCAATTTCAGGATTTATTTTGAAAAAAGCTGATAATTGGACAATTTCCATAAGCAAATTACCAAAAATTTCCTCCGATGGTTCTTTCCCCATTTCTAATTTTTGAAGATTTTCCCTAATTTGAGAAAATAATTCGTCTGGAGTTTGCTGCAAAGTATAGTCTTTTGTCTTTTTTAATATCTTTTCGGCCCTTATAAATGCCGGCATTCCTTTTGGAATAGCGCGGATCGACTCTGAAATCGTACCATACCCTTTCTCAACTTGTTTTCTTTTCTCCCAGGAATCTACCTCGTCTTTTGATTGACCTAGAAATAAATGCGGATGTCGGTATTTCATCTTTCTACAAATCCCATCCGTCACATCTTCCATGCCAAACATATCCTCTTCAGCAGCAAGTTTTGCATGAAAACCCACTTGAAACAACAGATCACCTAATTCCTCACAAAGGTTTTTCATATCTTTTTTCTCAATTGCATCTACTGTCTCATAGGCCTCTTCTAAAAGGTGAGGTGAAAGAGACTGGTGCGTCTGTGCCTTGTCCCATGGGCAGCCATCTTCTGACCGCAGAATATCGATGATATCCAACAAATCTTGGAAATTTAATTTTTCCGCCATATCAATAATCCTCAGATTTTTTGTCGCGTTGCATTAAATCTAATACTGCTTTTTTGACGTCTTTTCCATGAAATAGCACTTCAATAATTTCTGTTGTAATTGGCACTTCAACTTGATATTTCTGTGCTAAATCATAGGCAGCCTGTGCAGTATTCACCCCTTCAACCACCATATGAACTTCTTTCAATGTCTCTTCCAAACTTTTTCCTTGGCCTAACATAATACCAGCTCTTCTATTTCTGGAATGCATGCTGGTGCACGTGACAATCAAATCTCCAATCCCTGTGAGACCCATAAAAGTTTTTGCTTCACCACCCATAGCTGTACCTAAACGGCTGATTTCTACAAGCCCTCTTGTCATAAGCGCTGCCTTTGTATTATCACCAAATCCAAGACCATCTGACATTCCAGCTGCCAAAGCAATCACATTTTTTAGTGCTGCTCCCAGTTCTACACCAATTACGTCATGATTGGTATATAGTCTAAAATTCGGATTCATAAATTCTTCTTGAATCATAGCAGCAATTTCTGCATTTTTTGATGCAATTACACATGCAGTTGGAACTTCTCTTCCCACTTCCTCTGCATGACTAGGGCCACACATCACACAAACCTCACACTGAGGAACACATTCCTTGATTACTTGAGAAAGGGTAAGGAGGCTTCCCTCCTCTAGTCCTTTTGATACATTAACAATGATTTGCCCCTCTTTGAAATAAGGTGCAAATTTCTGCATATTTATACGCATAAATTTCGATGGAACAGCAGTAATAATGATATCAGCATTTTTTACCGACTCTTCTGGGTCTGTCACAATTTTCAACCGCTCTGATAATGTTACCCCTGGCAAAAATTCTTTATTTTCATGGTCATTTCTAAGACGGTTCGCCTCTTCTTCCTGCCAGCTCCACATTGTCACTTGATGTCCATGTTTATCCAGCATAACAGCAAGGGCTGTTCCCCAACTTCCTGATCCTATGACAGTTATATTTTTCATTTTGATTCCTCCTTATGTAAAGTAGCAGAGATCGTTTTCTTTGCACCAAGTCTATTCTCGTTTCCTTGTATTAGACGACTAATATTTGAACGGTGCCTAAAAACTGCAAGCACGCCTAGAACAGCCATCAATCCTACCAGTTCCATTGGCTCTTTCGCTGCATAAAATGCAAACGGCAGTGAAAGAGAAAAGAAAATTGATCCTACGGATACATATCTAGACATAAGACCAATAATTCCAGCAGCATAGGAAATAATTAGTGGGGTACCGCCAGTACATAAAATCATACCAATCATAGAAGCGATTCCTTTTCCACCTTTGAACTTCAAATAAAACGGGAAATCATGGCCAAGAATAACACCTGCACAGGCATAGTACCCCGCTGACGCTCCAGCAGAATGGAACAACATCCGACACAGCCAAAAAGCAATAATCGACTTCATAAGGTCACAGAAGAACGTAAATGCGCCTGCTTTTTTCCCTAATACACGAAGAGCATTTGTACTTCCTAAATTTCCGCTCCCATAATTTCTAATGTCTACATGCATAAATTTTCCGACTATATATGCTGACTGGATACACCCAATTCCATAACCAATCAGCAGGCACAAAATTCGAAACATATCGCTTTAGTCCTTTCCTCTTTCCCTGACAATAAAATGAATTGGCGTGCCTACAAAACCAAATGCCTCTCGCAGTTGATTTTCAATATATCTTTTATAAGAAAAATGAAGGAGATCCTTATCATTTACAAACAGTACAAATGTAGGCGGCTTTACACTGACTTGAGTCATATAATAAATTCTAAGCTGACGCCCGCGATCTGCTGGCGGTTGCTGCATACTCATAGCCTCAAACAGAACATCGTTTAGCAGCCCTGTACTAATCCTTTGGCAATGGTTATTGTTAACAGTTACAATCGCCTCAATCAATTTGTTGATTCTCTGTCCTGTTTTTGCAGAGATAAAAACCTTTGGAGCATAAGGCATATATGCAAGTTCAGTACTGATATCTCTTTGGAACTTGTTCATTGTCTTGTCATCTTTTTCTAAAGCATCCCATTTATTGACTGCCACAATGGCCGCCTTTCCTCTCTCATGAGCAATTCCTGCAATTTTTGTATCCTGTTCAGTAATTCCTTCTTGGGCATCAATCAACAATACACATACATCCGCACGTTCTACTGCTGCCACAGCACGAATGATACTGAATCGTTCAATCTCTTCCTTGATCTTGCTCTTTCGGCGCATACCAGCTGTGTCTATAAACACAAATTTTTGTCCTCCAATCTCAATTGGAGAGTCCACAGCATCTCTTGTTGTTCCTGGAATATTACTTACAATCAGCCGTTCTTCGCCTAAAATACGGTTAATGAGAGATGATTTTCCTACATTTGGCTTTCCAATAATAGCAACTTTAATAGCGTCATCCTCTGGTTCTTCTGTTGCACTGTCATCAAAATGTGCTACGATCTCATCTAAAAGCTCACCTAAACCGAGTCCCTGACTTGCACAAATTGGAATTGGCTCACCCATCGCAAGATTATAAAACTCATAAATATCCATATTCTCTTGTTTCATATCGTCAACTTTGTTGACCGCTAAAACCACTGGCTTTTTTGTGCGCCTCAAAATATTCGCCACTTGGAAGTCATCTTCTGTCACACCAGCGCGTACATCGCAGACAAATAAAATAACATCCGCTGTCTCTATAGCAATTTCTGCCTGCTGTAGTATCTGCTTTAAGATGACATCCTCCGCACCAGGCTCCATTCCACCCGTATCAATTAAAGTAAAATGATATTTCAGCCAATCAACATCGGCATATATTCTGTCTCTTGTGACGCCTGGCGTATTCTGTACAATGGAACGCCGTTCTCCGGCAAATCTATTAAACAGTGTAGATTTCCCCACATTTGGTCGTCCCACAACTGCTACGATTGGTCTGCTCATTTGCATTTCCTCCTGTTAAACTCTAGTCTTCAGTAATTTGTGAAATAAAATCTCTTCCGGTATTATCCGTTATTTTTATTGGTATGGCAAGTCTTTTTTCTATTTCCTCCACAGTGACATCATCCAAAAGGACGTGTTCTCCGCTCCTTAAAAGATTTCGTGGAAGCAAAAGGTGACTACCCAGCTCTTTCTCTTTCAATTGTTCTATAATATCTTGCCCTGTCAAAAGGCCGGAAACTGTAATCTCTGGTCCAAAAAATTTGTTTTCTATTGTATAAACATTCATTTTGATGTTTGGAAATTTCTCCTGTAAACGTTTCGTCAGAATTTGTATAAACGGTGCAGCTGCCTTTCCAGTGGCAAGAGAAACCACCTTTTCTTTCTGGTTGGGTACAGCATTTTTTAGTGCTTCATTAAACTCCTCCCATAGCAAAGAGATCATTCCAACGCCATTTTCTATCTGCGGAAAATCTTCATAGCATTCTGCTGGCGGCAGCTGTCTTTGTGCCTTTAAATAAAATTCATCAGAAATAAAAACGAAGGAAGAACCTATATTTTGTTTCAACCTCTTCTGCCATTGTTCTACTTGGTCTATAATTTTTTCTGAATCTTCTTTTGTAAAAGGCTCCATAGGGTATAAACCAGCGCGATATTTTGTTAAGCCTATTGGCACGACAGAAAGACTTTTCGCATGTGGGTAAAAAGAAGACAAATCCCCTATTGTCTGGTCCAATTTTTCTCCATCATTGATTCCTCTACACAGCACAATCTGTAAGTTCATTTCAATTCCCGCAGCAGCAAACTGTTCCATAATCTTTAACACTTGATCCGCTTTAGGATTTTTCAGCATCCTTTTTCGAAGCTCCAAATCTGTTGTGTGAACAGAAATGTTAATAGGAGAAAGATGATAGTAAATAATCCGTTCAATGTCTTTGGGTTTCATGTTTGTTAGAGTAACATAATTGCCCTGCAAAAAAGAAAGTCTGGAATCATCATCTTTGAAATACAGCGTTTTTCTCATGTTCGGAGGCAATTGGTCAATAAAACAAAAAATACAACGATTGCTGCAATGCTTTGCCTCGTCCATCAAGCCACTTTCAAACACAATTCCAATATCCTCATCATAGTCTTTCTCTATTTCTGCAATATATTCTTCTCCTGTGGTATCCACCAATTCAATCTCTAAATAGTCGTCCTGAACGAGATACCTATAATCAAAAACATCCTCCACTGCCTTTCCATTGATGCGTAGTAAAACCTCACCAGGCAAAATACCTATTTCCTCGGCTATACTTCCCTGCTCCACTTTTATTATAACATTCTTTTTTTCCTTCTCCATAACAGTTTCTCCATGTTTGTTACATTTATTTTAATTCCAAATACGCCGCCATCGTCCCTCTAAGATTGCCCATATTTCGATGGGAATAAAAAAGTTCCGGATGACATTTGGTACATAAATCAGTAACCTCTATATGCTCTGGCAATATTCCAGACCTTAATAAAATCTCTTGATTGATTCCCCACAAATCAATTTGGTACTTGTCCTTACATGCACCAGGAAATACAAATTGCCCTCCAAAATCTAATTTTTCTTTAAATTCCTCTGCCACTGGTGTATCTACTTCAAAACAACACACACCAATGGAAGGGCCAATGGCACAGAGAATATCTTCTGGCTTTGAATGAAACTTCCGAATCATTTCCCTTACTGTAACTTCCGCCATCTTCTGTACAGTTCCCCGCCATCCAGCATGGCTGAGTGCAATTGCCTTTTTAACAGGATCAAGAAAATATAAAGGCACGCAATCTGCATGATAAGTAACGAGGGTAACATTTTTCCTATCTGTCATTAGTCCATCATATCCCGTCAAGTTCGTAGACTTGCCAAACCCTTCGCCTCGATCTTTTTCTGTAACATACCGCAGATTTGTTCCGTGAACTTGAGATAGACAAACAGTGTCTTCTCCTCGAAAGCCAACAGCATTGCCCAAAATTTCTATATTTCTAAAAACGTTTTCCTTTTGATCTCCTCTAGTAAATCCTACGTTAAGGGAATCCCAAACCCCTTGGCTAACGCCGCCTAATCTGGTGGAAAAACAATGATTTACTAAGCCTGTTCTTTCTAGCAAATCAAATACAACAAAACTACACCCATCCTTTTGAACTAATCTCATATGGTATCCTCCTGTACCCAAAAGGCGTTTTCTAAATATCGAAACATAATCTGCTTTTCCAAAATTAAAACTTCAGCCACATCAAATCTAAAATCAAAGTCTGTCAGTTCCTTTTTCCATATATATGTCTTTGCAGCCTCCACTAAATGTTTCTGCTTCTGTACAGTCACAGCTTCCGAAGGAAGACCTTGTCCAAGACTTGTCCTTAGTTTCACTTCCACAAAAACAATCATACCTTCTTTTTGAGCGATTAGATCAATTTCTCCAGCGCCTGCATGGAAATTACGTTCCATAATATAATATCCCATTTTTTCTAATTCTCGTGCTGCAATACGTTCTCCTATTGCGCCTAATGACCTTTTATTTCTCATAAAAAATTCTTCACAAAGCTTTTTCTGTGAATTGGGGTGATGCCAAGAGATTTGATTGCTTGGATATGCTCACTAGAACCATATCCTTTATTCTGGGCAAAATGATATCCTGGATATAGCGCATCATACTCTAACATCATGCGGTCTCTGCTTACCTTCGCCATAATGCTTGCAGCACCAATAGAAATACTTTTTTCATCGCCCTTAACAATTCCTCTTTGAGGGATTGTTATCTGAGGGATCGTCACTGCATCCACAAGAATCTGTTCTGGTTTCACACAAAGCCCATCAATTGCCGCGGTCATTGCTTCATAAGTTGCCTGTAGAATATTGATCTCATCAATACGCTGTGGGGATATAACACCAATACTCCAGGAAATTGCTTCTCTGCTAATCGTTTCATACAGTTCTTCTCGTTTGACTTTAGAAAGTTTTTTAGAATCATTAATCCCTAATATACGGCAATCCTGTTTTAAAATAACAGCACCTGCAACAACCGGACCAGCCAATGGCCCTCTGCCCACTTCATCAACCCCACAGACCAGCTGTAAACCTTTTTCGAAACACTCTTTCTCAAAATTTGAGATAGACTCCAATCTGCTCAGTTCTTTTATATAACACTGATATTTTTTTTCAAATGCTTCCACTAACTTTTTTACACCAACTCGGGTATCCTCTTGATATGGCAAAAGCGCTGTTGGCAATTGCTGGACCGGAACACTTGCCAACATTTGTTTAATCTCTCCAATTGCTTTCATACGAATTTACTCCTTTTTCCGGCGATACTTAAAATTTATTATAGCACCTTCCCAACTTCTGTGGAAGTAAAATCTCCTTAAAAAACCAATCAATAGAAAAAAGGGGACGAAAAATCCGTCCCCGTCTCTATTCTTCTAGGCCGCCAAAATCCAGTTCCAGCCCCGCTTCCAGCTGGTCAAAAATTTGATAAATCAGTTGAATCAACTGTTTTTCCCTCAACAAATAGTAAAATCCTGTTTTTGAAATTGAAATATCTGCGTAAAGCTCCATCACTTGATTTTTAAGGTCTTCCTCTATAAATTCACCTTGGTCTTTTTTCCATGCAATTGAAGTCTGGATCTTCCGTAACTTTGCTATCTTTTCTTTTAGACTTGGGTTTTCATCCAGCTTTTCTTTTTCCTGATAATACAATTGAAAAGACTCTGTTTGTCTCAATGCAGCAATAAATTTTTCTGTCTTCTTCTTTATTTCTATCAAGTCATCCATTACTACACTTCCATAATAATAGGTAAAATCATTGGGCTACGTTTTGTTTTCTGCCACAAGTAATTTTTCAGCGTATCTTTAATCAAGTTTTTGATAGAAGACCAGCCAGTAATATGCTTTTCTTCGCACTTAATCAGTGCCTCGTTCACTACCGCCTTCGCCTCTTCCATCAGGTCTTCAGCTTCCCTGACATATACAAAGCCTCTAGAAATAATATCTGGCCCAGAAACAACCGCTCCAGATGCACTATCCATCGCTACAACAACAATCATGAGACCATCCTCTGACAAATGTTTTCTATCTCTTAACACAATATTACCAACATCACCCACACCTAAACCATCAATTAATACCTGTCCTGATGGCACCGTTCCATTAACTTTAGCGTCCTTTTTTGTCAACTCCAGCACTTCACCGATATTCATAACAAAAATCTTTTCTTTTTCCATTCCCATGGACATCGCTATTTCTTTATGGGCAGATAGATGCGCATACTCACCATGAACCGGCATAAAAAACTTTGGTTTCGTAAGAGCTAACATCAATTTTAGTTCTTCTTCTCTGGCATGGCCTGAAACATGAATTTCTGCCATCCCCTCATAAACGACCTCTGCGCCTTTACGCATTAAGTCGTTGCGGACTTTAGAAATGTTTTTTTCATTTCCAGGGATAGAGGATGCAGATATAATAATTTTGTCTCCTGGTTTTACTGTAACTTGCTTGTGTTCAGCAGAAGCGATTCTTGACAAAGCAGACATTGTCTCGCCTTGGGTGCCTGTAGTTATAATCACTAGCTGCTCATCTGTATAATTCTTGATTTCTGAAATATCAATCAGCACTTTATCTGGAACGGAGAGGTAGTCTAGTTCCATGCTAGTTTTCACTGCATTAATCATACTTCTACCGATAATTGCAACTTTACGGTTAAATTTGTATGCAGAATTCACAATTTGCTGAATTCGATGGATATTGGAAGAAAAGGTTGCGACCATAATTCTATTATGAGGCGTCTCCTCAAATATTTTATCAAACTCCGGTCCCACACTCTTTTCCGACATCGTAAATCCTTTGCGATCAGCATTTGTACTATCACTCATTAACAGTAAAACGCCTTCTTTTCCAAGCTCTGCAAAGCGCTGAATATCCATGATATCCCCGTCTATAGGCGTGTAATCTACTTTAAAGTCTCCTGTATGAATTACAACACCAATTGGTGTCGTAATGGCCATAGCTACAGCGTCTGCAATGCTGTGGTTTGTATGAATAAATTCAACTTTAAATTGTCCAAGCTTGATGCTCTCTCCTGGAACCACTGTATGAAGTGTTGAAGAGTCTAAAATGTTATGTTCTTTTAACTTATTCTCCAAAAGCCCCAAAGTAAGCATTGTACCAAACACAGGCACATTTAATTCCCGAAGAACATAAGGCAATGCTCCAATATGATCCTCATGTCCATGGGTTAACACGATCCCACGTACCTTTTCTGCATTTTTTTGTAAATATGTGATATCAGGGATCACTAAATCTATTCCCAGCATATCATTTTCAGGGAATGCAAGCCCTGCATCAATAATGATAATATCTTGGCCATACTCCAGAACTGTCATATTTTTTCCGATTTCCTGGAGACCACCTAAAGACATAATCCGTAATTTTGATTTTTTTGTTGCCAAAAAATACACCTCCAATAAGTTTCTACTTTCCGTTAAATTTATAAAAAACAAAATATACACAAAACAAGCGAAACAATTTCCTGTTTTTCCCGGACGAAACTAAAATTTATGACCGCTCAAAGTCCTTTTTCAAACACGCAAAAAAGCGCATCAAGGAATTTCTCTCAAAAAAATTACCCTGCGCTTTTTCTTCGATATTCGCTTAAAATTTGTATATCCTGTCGTTTTATCCAACTATTTATTCTTCGATTTCAACATCGTAATCATCGCCGTTTTTCTGAAACAGCTCTGCAATTTTTTCAAATTCTTCATCTTCTTCAACCAGAGAAAAAATATCATCTTCTCCCTCAGATGATGTACGTTTTAAAATAATGGCATCTGTCTCTCCATCATCCATCAAAGCAGTCTCGACAACCAAAAGATACGTTTCTCCCTTTTCCTCTAAAGAGTCAATGACGGAAAACTCAATATCCTCTCCAGTCTCTTCATCAGTCATTGTAATCACTTCAAATTCTTCATCGAATCCATCTTTATTCTCGCTCATTTTTCATCCTCTTTCGTTGTTTGCAATGGAATTTAAATATCCCTGTAATATATGAACTGCCGCCATTTTATCAATCACAGCCTTTATTTTGTTTCTATCATAAGTTTCCTCATGTAAAGACCGTTCTGCCGCCACTGTACTCAATCTTTCATCCCAAAGTATTACTGGAATTTTGGGAAATCTTCTCTCTAAACGTTCTTTATATGCCCTTGTTTTTTCGCATCGAGGGCCTTCAGAATTATCCATATTTTTAGGATACCCCAAAATTATTTTTTCTACGCCATACTCTTCAATTAATTCATTTATTCTTCCGATACTCTGCTTGTACTCGTTGGGATTTGCCCGTCGAATAATTTCTACGCCCTGGGCTGTCCATCCAAAAGGATCGCTAACAGCAACTCCGACTGTCTTATCCCCATAATCCAATCCTAAAATTCGCAAATAATCACCCTTCAATATTTTTAGCAAGGTAATCAGCCACCAGCTCCTCTAACAGCTCATCTCTATCTAATTTTCTAATCAAACTGCGAGCGCCGTTATGGCTTGTGATATAAGTAGGATCTCCTGACAAAATATAACCAACAATCTGGTTGACAGGATTATATCCTTTTTCCATCAACGCCTTGTAAACAAATAAGAGAATATTCCTTGCCTTATTTTCCTCTTCTTTTCCTACTGCGTCAAACTGCAATGTTTCATTTATATTTGTTTCATTCATCATATTATCACGCTCCAAACTACTCTGATTTCATCCGAACCGACTTGTCTTTACCATGATAATATAATTTATAAGCAATTGCAAACATTTAGGCATGTTTTAATATATTTGTAACATTACAAAATATCACCCCACAGAGAATCTCCCTCCATTTCCCCGATTTGAACTGGTAGAATATGGTTGCCAATTTCCTTGGTCGATCGCGCCAAAACTCGCATATAGTTGGATGTATATCCCTCGTAAATGCCTGGAGTAATCTCCTGTTCAAAAAGAACCAAATGCTTATGCCCTTGCAGTTTCTTCATAAACTTTTCTTTACTCTTATCACTAACTTCAAGAAGAATTTTACTTCGCTTTGTCTTTGTTTCTCCGTCTACCTGGTCTTTTCTAACAGCTGCCGGTGTGCCTTTTTTCGGAGAATAAGGAAACACATGAATTTTAGCGAAATTAATTTCCTCCGCAAAACTGCGGCACTGTTCAAAATCTTCTTCTGTTTCTCCCGGAAATCCAACAATAATGTCTGTTGTTACAGCGACGTCTTTCCTAAAGTCTCTAAGCATCTGTACTGCCTGGCGATATCTTTCTGTTGTATATTTTCTGTTCATCTCTTTTAAAGTCTTATCACATCCGCTTTGCAGAGAAAGATGAAAATGGCTGCATACTTTTGGAAGATATTTCAGTCCTTCTATAAATTCTTCTGTAATTATATTAGGTTCTATAGAGCTAAACCTAATTCGTTCGATGCCTTCTACCTGGTGCACCTGTTCTATAATTGATAGAAGATTCATCTGATCTAAATCTTTGCCATAGCTTGCCACATGAATACCTGTGAGAACAATCTCCTTAAAACCATTTTCTGCAAGTACTTGAACCTCTTTTATAATATCCTCAGGATCTCTACTTCTCACTGGACCACGGGCATAAGGAATAATACAGTAAGAACAATACTGATTACAGCCATCTTGTATCTTTAAATAAGCTCTGGTCCGGTTTCTCAAACTTTGAACCGATAAATGTTCAAATTCGGTTTCATGACGAATATCTCCTACATAACAACCAATTCCGGCTTCCTTATGATAGTTTTCAACTAAATCTACAATTTCTTTCCTGCCCTTTGTGCCCAGAATTAAATTAATGCCCTCGATTTTTTCTAGCTCTTGCGGCGCCACTTGTGCATAACATCCTGCCGCTACAACAATCGCAGCAGGATTCTGTCTTCTCACCTTTCGAATTAGCTGTCGTGATTTTTTATCACCTAAATTGGTTACAGAACATGTATTAATTACATAGACATCAGCCTTATCGTCAATTCCAACAATCTCGTAACCCTTTTGCTGAAAGAGCTCTGAGATAGCCTCACTTTCATACTGATTAACTTTACATCCCAAAGCAAAACTTGCTACTTTCTTCACTTAATATTCCTCCACTGATGAAAAACAAAGCTCATTAATTTTTCTCACTACACCGTTTTCATTGTTACTTGGTGCGAGAAACCGTGCTCTTTTTTGAATTGCTGGGGAAGCGTTTGCCATTGCAAAAGAAAATCCCACTTGATCAAACATTTCTACATCATTAAAATTATCGCCAAACGCAGCGGCTTCGTGTTTCATAATACCAAAACGTTTCTTTATAAACTCTATTGCCTTACCTTTATTGCTTCCTGGATTCATAAGGTCAACAAAATGATCGCCTGAAATTGCCATATCACTTTTTTGAGAAAAACGAGCTGCGACCTTTTGATAAGAATTTTTTTCAACACCTAATTCGTCATATAAGGAGATCTTTAATAACCCATCACATCTTGACTTTAAATCGTTCGTTAAACGAATATCATAGTGATACACTTTTCGCATGACATCAAATACTCTTTGACTATCGGTATAGGCCCAATCTTTTTCACAAACAAAAGCCCACGTCTCCTTCAATTCTTTTGTAAAATCAATGACATCTTCTGCCAAACGTTTATCCATCCGATCAGCAAAAATCTCCTGTCCCTGATAAAAGACATAAGTTCCATCTTCCGCAATAAAAATCACATCATTTTCTATTTCATGAAAGACACGCTGTAGACTTCTAAGCTGCCTTCCGCTTGCCGCGGCAAAATAAATTCCTTTTTTTCGTAGTTTACGGATACAATCAACTGCTTCCTGCCGCAATATTTTTTTGTCATCTAATAATGTTCCGTCTAAATCACTTACCACTAGCTTAATCATAAATACTCCCTTAATATTGATTCGGTTCTTTTGCAATTTCTGCAAGAATAGATAAAAGTATCGCTGCTACTTTACGTTCTTTTCCCGAGGTCTGAAAAATAAATTTTCTCATTTTTTCCCATCTGGCATTTACAGACTCTCCATTACCAAAAATATCCTGTATCTCATCAATCAGGCTGAGAAGATGGCTCTTTTGTCCATCAGAAAAATTATCTTCCATAATTATTTTTCTACTTTCATTAAAGACGTCTATCATATGCGTACGAAACTCATATAACCTTTGTTTACGTTCTTCCGGCAGATCATTGCTATAGCCGCAATAACGAAATTCTTCCAATCTATCTTTTAAAATTTCAATATTTCTCCGAAATCGGGCTGTCATCCTAACATTTTCTTCATAGGGAGAGATAACCTCCATACCATCTGTAACTCCTGCAATACGATGACGGTAATGCTGAAGCTTTTCATTGAAAAGCTTTTCCATGCGCTCTCTGTCATGAGGGTAGTCTTTTAATGCCTGAGCGCATAAATTGATATCCTCATCAACCATATTTTTTAACTCCAAATCCATCATCCATCATCGCCTGCCTTTTGCCGAAAAATACACCCTTGTACTTTTTCATGCTTGTATTGTACCACAATAGACGTTCCATGACTAGTTAAACGAAGAAAAGATTAAAATCCCACTTTCTTTATCAGACAACCCAAACAGAAAAGGCCCAAAATATGGGCCTTCTCTTCATCCAGAATAAAATAAACAATACTTCTAACAAACAGGTAGTATAGTCTTATTGCTTCTGGCAGTATAAAAATAAACACTCACACTGATATTAGAAAATTTTCTAATATTCATCAGATAATTACTACTCTCCAAAAAAAGCAAACTTTTTAATCCGTTCTCCCTCTTTTAATTTCAACGAACACTGATATGCATCAATTGCTGACCCAATCCAATAGATAATAGCGACCAGCCATATAATAGATCCTAAAACAGCACCAATTATGGGCAAACCAACAATGGAAATAAGCAACATAGCGATACCTTTTTCCGGCTGACCATTAATCATTTGTCCTAATCCAGTAACTATAAGGCTTAAAAGTGCTGCCATTTCTGGAGACACCTTCAACGCGCTGGGCGGAACCATATTATCCTCATTTTTCTCATCATATAAATTTATCTTCTTAGAATCCCCAAATGAATACAATGCTGTTCCGCAATTAGGACAGTACTTAGGGAGTATCTTCCCTTCCAACTTTATCCCACAATTGGGACAATCTAGTAACCTTTTTTGCTCCTCATGACAACCATACTCTCCTAACATGAACCTCACCCTTTCTTTTTATATATTCTATCACAAAATAAGAAAACAGCATATTATAAATCAGTTTTCTTTCTTTTTTTATATTTTTATACCTCTTTTTTGATATATTAATATTTTTTTATTGATATTTTAGAAAGCTTTGATAGAGCATCTACAAAAAATCAGCAACAAAAAAAGCCCATATTTCTATGGACTTTTTTTATATGAGCAAGTCTATAAGCCGGGTTCTGTATTAGACGGTCATCTATCTTCCTGTACTGTTACCAGTACCATCTTTGCGGTCATGTATCGAAACGGAGCGGGCAACCCCTTATGTTTCTGTGGACCTTGCTTCAAGTGGGGTTTACAGAGCCGCCTTTGTCACCAAAGGCGCGGTGGGCTCTTACCCCACCTTTCCATCCTTACCGGAAAACCGGCGGTTTATTTCTGTTGCACTTTCCTTAGAGTCGCCTCCACTGGCCGTTAGCCAGCACCCTGCCCTATGAAGCCCGGACTTTCCTCACCATAATTAGCGCGACCATCTGGCTTACTCATGTTCTTTAATATATCACATTCTTTTTCTATTTGTCAACTTCAATGAACGTCAAAACAGCTTCCGCCTAAAAACTCCTTGAGAATAGAGTTTTGAGGAATATCCTGACTATCGGAACAAAGAAAATAATCCATAAACTTAATCAACCGTTTTGCTGTTATGTACTCCTCTGATTTTCTGTCAACCCGATATAATAATGGCTCCACATAATTTTTTAACACACAAAGCTCATAGATCGTCGCGGAGTTAAACATGACATCTGCATTTTCCTGATACGGGAAAATATATTTTTCTTCCCCTCTTCCTACACCGTCCCACTGACTGATTGTCTTAGATGCATCATTATTTCTAAACTGGTAGTCTCTTACAATACGACGAATAAGACGAGTATCAGACGTAGAGATACGATTGTGGTTATCTACATTCAGTTGTGTCATAGCGCTGATAAAAATTTTAAACTTATTCTCATCTTTGATTGACTGCGTCAAAATATGATTCAACCCATGGATCCCTTCAATCACAAGAATTTCTCCATGTTTTAGCTGAATAAAATTGCCTTTGTACTCCCGAAAACCAGTGACAAAATTGTAATGAGGCAGTTCTACTCTCTCACCATTGACAAGACGTGTCATGTCCTCATTAAACTGCTTTAAATCTAGGGCATAAATCGTCTCAAAATCTGGCTTTCCAAACTCATCTCTTGGTGAATCTTCACGGTTAAGGAAATAGTCATCAAGAGAAATTGGATGAGGAATCAAGCCATTCACTCGCATCTGTACACATAACCTTTGGCAAAATGTTGTCTTTCCTGAAGAAGATGGCCCCGCAATCAATACAACCTTCACTTTATCCTGCCTACTCTTAATCATATCTGCAATTTCTGCAATCTTTTTCTCATGAAGTGCCTCGTTAATTCTTATCAAATCGCCAAACTTTCCTTCTGTGATGACCTGATTCAAATCACAAACATTTTTAACCCTCATTAGACGGCACCATTCCATCTGTTCTAAAAACACATTACTTAATTTTTCGATGTTTTCTGTCTGGGCCACTTTGGTAGCATCGTTTCTATCAGGAAACTTCAGCAGAAAGCCGCCCTTAAATGGTTCCAAGCCAAATACTTTTAAATATCCTGTCGAAGGGACCATATATCCATAGTAATAGTCAAAAAATCCTTCGATAGAGTACAAATTGATCGTAGAAGATCTACGATACTCAAAGAGCTTTGCTTTTTCCGGCATTCCCATCTGACGCACAACATGAATTGCTTCCTCTACACTAAAAGTCTGTTTGCAAATAGGGAGATCCATCTGTACATATTCCCGCATTTTATCCTCAACTCTTCGCAGCGTTTCCGGTGTTGGCTGAATATCTGGGCTCAAAAATTCACAATAAAAACTTCTCCCTAGACTATTTTCAATATCTACATCTGCATCCCTTCCAAAAAGCTCTTTCACAGCTTTTACAAGTAAAAAAGATAGGCTACGATTGTATACTCTGTAACCTTCTTTATTGTGAATATCATAAAAATCAATATCGCCTTCCTCATCAATCTGACTACTTAACTCTTTTAATTCATTTCCATTTCTAGCCAAAAGGATTTCTGATGGAAAATATTTCTGATACTTTTTTGCAAGGCCTTCATAGGTTGTGCCTTTTTCAATAATGATATTTTTGTCCTTCATAACATTAACCGTCATCGTATAATCATTCATATTCCCAATCCTTTCTGTTATATATTGCTAAAAGGCTGGCCATTGACAGACGAAATTAAGACTTCACATGCATCCTGCAAATTCTTTTTTAAATAAGAACTAATCTCAGGCACAATCAGCACTTCGCTTGCATAATGAGTTGCATCAATCAGACAAATATTTTTCTCCTCTGCGGCCTGCGCCTCATGGTATTTAAAATCTGATGTAATATATACATCTGCGCCTTCTTTTTCCGCCTGGTCCAGAAATTCAATTCCTGCGCCTGTACATAAAGCCACTCTTTTGACAAAATAATCTCCTTTTCCTACAATACGCATAGAGTCAAGAAAAAGTTTACGTTTTACAAGATTTGCAAACTCAATAAAACTAGTCTCCTGCTCCAGCACACCAATTCGGCCAATCCCTTCCTCTAATGATTTGATTTCACAAAGGCCAATGAGACGAGCCAAACAGTCATTGGTACCGCCTTCAGCGACATCCAAGTTTGTATGAGCAGAAAAAACGCCAATATTGTTATGAATCAGTTTATATATTTTTCTGCCTGTCGGTTGATCCTCACGAATTTTTTTAATTCCACGAAAAAGAAATGGGTGATGTGTTACAATTAAATTTGCTTTTTGTCGTATCGCCTCGTCAATGACATCCTCTGTAGCATCTAAAGCAACTAGCACTTTACTCACTGCCTCCTGAGGGCTGCCGATACACAAACCAGGATTATCCCAGTCTTCTGCCAAATTTTCCGGCGCCCAGTCTTCCATTAACTCCATAATTTTCTGACATGCTATAGACATTTTAAAACCTCCTCATAAACTTGAAGTTCTGTTTCGCATTTTCTTTTCCTCTCTTTTGCTTTTTCCGTCTCAATCTGATTTAATTTTGCTAATATCTTTTCTGTCTCATTTTTCTTTTTATTCAAATACTCCTTTAACACTGGATCTTTTTTTTCTATAAGACATTTTCCGAATTGATAATCCCGTTCCGACTCATAGACCTCTTTTCCTTTGATACAATTCAAAACTGTATAATATTTCCCATCCTCCTCCAACATTTGCTCATCAAATATTTGAAAACCTAATTGATGTACTGTTTTTCTCACTGTATCTATATCTAGCTGAGGCTGCAAAATCAACTGTTTCGCGGATACTACAACTTCTGCTGATGCTAAAAGAATACGGCTGACCAACATGCCTCCCATTCCTGCCACAACAATTGTCTCCACTTCCTCCTTCCTAACAGAAGCAAGTCCATCACCAAGTCTAGTCTCTATCCGCTCTGAGGCTCCATAAAGTTGAATATTTCTCCGTGCTTTTTCCAACGGCCCCTTATGGATGTCACAGGCAATTCCTTTTTTTAATTTACCATCTAAAAATAGTCTTACTGGAATATAACCATGATCTGTGCCTATATCCGCCACAGTTGAATATAGCACCATATCTACAATTGTTTGTAATCTATCTGATAAATCCACACTGCACCTCCAATAAATCTATTTATTTATCATATCGCAAATGACAGAAAATTGGAATCTTAAAACTAAAAATAGTGCAGCAATTCGCGCTGCACTATCTATTTATTCTAAATAATCCTTCAATTTTTTACTGCGGCTAGGATGTCTCAGTTTTCTCAACGCTTTTGCTTCTATTTGACGAATCCGTTCACGAGTCACGTTAAATTCTTTTCCAACTTCTTCCAGCGTCCTTGCTCTTCCATCATCTAACCCAAATCTCAGTCTTAATACTTTTTCTTCTCTGTCTGTCAAAGTATCTAAAACTTCTATCAATTGTTCTTTCAACAGTGTAAACGCCGCTGCCTCTGCTGGTGCCGGAATATCATCATCTGGAATAAAATCTCCAAGATGACTGTCTTCTTCCTCACCAATCGGCGTCTCCAATGATACTGGTTCCTGTGCAATCTTCATAATTTCTCTTACTTTTTCCACAGGCATAACCATTTCAACCGCCAATTCTTCCGCGGTTGGTTCCCTTCCCAACTCCTGAAGTAACTGTCTAGAAATACGAATCAGTTTATTAATGGTTTCTACCATATGAACAGGGATACGAATTGTTCTAGCCTGATCGGCAATCGCTCTAGTAATTGCCTGACGAATCCACCATGTTGCGTAAGTGCTGAATTTATAACCTTTTCGATAGTCGAATTTTTCCACTGCTTTAATTAGGCCTAAATTTCCTTCCTGGATCAAATCCAAAAATAGCATACCACGCCCAACATATCTTTTGGCAATACTAACAACCAGACGAAGATTCGCTTCCGCCAACTTTTTCTTTGCTGCCTCATCGCCTTCTTCCATCCTTTGCGCTAAAGAAATCTCTTCCTCAGCACTCAAAAGAGGGACCTTTCCTATCTCCTTCAAATACATACGAACAGGATCGTCGATGTTGATTCCCTCTGGTAAGGAAAGGTCTAGATCTTTTTCTATCTCCTCATCCATATCCATGTTTCCGAGAACATCGATTCCTTGGGACTCAAAATATTCATATACTTTATCCATTTGATCTGGATCAAGTTCAATTTCACCTAAATGATCCATAATCTCTTTATATTCTAGAACGCCCTTTTTCTTCTTACCCATCGCAACTAATTCTTTCAGTTTGGTAAGCAGTATCGTTTCATCTGCGGCCTTCAAATGCAATCCTTCCCTTCTATCCATTCATACTGATTTTAACCATCTGAGAGCTTAATATTCAACTGTGACAGCTCTCTTTTTAATTCCAACAAACTTTTAATATCTTCAATTGACTGAGCCTTTGCAGCATCCTGGTCAATTTTTGCTCGCTTAATTAGCGCTACTTCTTCATTCACTGCTTTCTCTAGTTCTCTCAATGTACCAAACTCATTTTTCACCGTAAAAACTTCTGAAACTTTCTTTTGCGCCTCTACAGAGTCAAAAAAATTAACAGCCTCTGCAGGAAAAATAGAGTTTCCCTTCTCACAAGCTTCATAAAGCAGAGAGGCCAGTTTTTGATAATCTGGATCTATATAGTCTTTTGGCATAAGAATAGTTCTGACTTTTTTGTATACATTAAAATTTGTAGCGCATAAATAAAGGATATTCCTCTGAGCCTCCAAAATACCTCTTGATTTTCTCGTTTCTTCCGCAGCACTTGTTTGATTGTATTTCCGGATTCTTTTCCGATCAGCCTCTTGAGCAAATTTTATTTCTTCCTTTTTTCTATTACCTAAAATCTCTCGTCTAATCGCTTCTTCCGATATTCCAGTAAAGGCTGCGACTTCTTTTACATATACGTCCCTCTCAATCTCATTTTCCAGCTCAGACAGCACTGCCGCAGCTTCCTTTGTATATAATACCTTTTGTTCTGGATTATCTACATGATATTTTTTGCCAATACATCGAATTCGAAACTGAATATAACTTTCTGCATTGACCAATAGTTTAGCAAACTCTGAACTGCCTTTTGTTTTAATAAATTCATCCGGATCCTTACCTCCAGGAACTTGCAGAACCTTAACTGAAAATCCTCCGCTGACTAAAACAGGAATCGCCCGCAGTGCCGCGTTCGTTCCTGCCTCATCACTGTCAAACAGTAAAATAATATCTGTAGCAAACTTTTTTAAAGTTTTCGCATGTTCTGCATTAAATGCTGTACCCAAAGACGCAGCAACATTATGAAAGCCCGCCTGAAAAATTGTAATCATATCCATATAGCCTTCCACAATAATCAGTTCTTTTCTTCTTGCTGCCCGAGCAAAATTTAATCCATAGAGGTTCCTACTTTTATTAAAAATTGGTGTTTCCGGTGAATTTAAGTACTTGGGTTCACCATGATCCATAATTCTTCCGCCAAAGCCAATGCACCGGCCTTGAATGTCAAAAATAGGAAACATCACCCGTCCTCGGAATCGATCATGATATCCTGTGCCATTTTTATTAGGAAGAACTAAACCAGACTTTACAATATCGTTATCCTGAAACCCTTTTTCTTTTAAAAATAAATATAACTGATCATATCCATCTGGAGAAAATCCAAGGCCAAATTTCTTTTGAATTGCCGGATCAATTTTTCTGTTTTCAATATACTGTCTTGCCTTCGTACCCGAAGAGGACTGAAGACAATGATAATAAAACCTTCCGGCCATCTTATGTATCTGATAGAGCGTTTGTTTTAGATCCTCAGCTTCCTGAGCCTCTTTCGAATACTGGGGTTCTGGCAGCTGAATATGTACCCGATCTGCCAATTTCTGTATTGCCTCTGGAAACGTGCAGTTTTCTATTTGCATAATAAAACTGTATACATTTCCTGCAGCACCACAGCCAAAACAATAATATAACTGCTTGTCCGGACTCACAGAAAAAGAAGGCGAATTTTCATGATGAAATGGACATAAACCAAAATAAGAGCTGCCCTTCTGCTTTAACGGAACATACTCAGAAATCACATCAACAATATCGTTTTGTATTCTTATTTCCTCAATCAATTCTGACGAATAAAGCATATGGCATCTCCTTCTTTAATTTATTATTTCGACAGAAATCTAGGAATTCCTTCTTATATTTTTATCTTTGTATTATCTACACAAAGATAAAAACTTAATTCTGAATAGCACAATTATTTTTCACACAAAACACACAAAAATATACTCATTTAATCCTTACATTTATGTCTAATAATTACACTCTTACCTATAACACAATTGTTCTGAGAATCCACAAAAATAAAAGGCCTTTCATAAAAAGGCCTCTTTCTCCTATTTTAATCTGCTCTATTTTTCCTAAACCTACCCTAAATACTATCTTTTCCTATACTTCTAGTACACTGCCCTAAAATGTTACACAAAAAATAAGGTTGCTTTCTTCTTTTGTAATTCCCCCTACCTCCAACGTAATAAAAGTTCATTGAAAACTATCAAATCTCAGATGTAAACCACTCTTTAATCTGTGGAAATCTCATTGCTGCACTTTGATAGCCATCATGATAAAATTCCATAAGCTTTTCCAAATTTCTATCAGTTCGTCTTACTCTCACCTCATCAAAAGGCCGAATAATAATCGCTCTTTTTTCCTTCTCTAACTGAGATAGTTTCTCCAAAGCGGCGTTATAATTTAAATATCTATTTTCCATCACTTTTTCAAATGATTGATCTTTTCTATAGCATAGTCTTGCTATAGTCTGTCCAAAAGTCGAAGGTTTCTTTCTGTAATATCGTCCTCTAGTTAAAACAACAACAATTTTGTCACATCCGTCCAGAAATGCTTGTTCTATGGGAATAGAGTCACTTACGCCGCCATCCATATATCTCCTGCCAAGAATCTCCACTGGTTTCGCAGCCATTGGCATACTGCTAGAGGCAATACATGCCTGAAACATTTTCCTCATATGAAGCATACTCTTATAAAAATAAACTGGTTTTCCACTCTTTTGATCAGTAGCAACTACAACAAATTCCTGGTTAGAGTCTTCAAAAGCTTCAAAATCAAACGGGACATATTTGCCTGCAATCTCACGGAACATAAACTGAAATCCAAAGAATCCGCCCTCTGTCATAATATTTCTGAGACTTAGATAACGTTTATCGTGAATAAATTTCTTTATTACTTCTATATTTCTGCCTCTCTGTCCAGAAATATAGCTTAATCCCTGACAAGCGCCTGCAGAAACTGCAATAACATAGGGAAATTGTATTCCCTGATCTAAAAAGTAATCTAAAGCTCCCGCCGTAAATACGCCACGCATGGCGCCTCCCTCCAATACTAAACCTATCTTCATTTCTTTCCTCCGCTCTAAAAAAGCATTCTAATGTAACTTATCTTACACCAGAATGCTGAAAAAATACAGATAACTATTTAATTTAAGTGGAGAAGTTCAATAAATCCTTTTGCTGCGTTTGGTAAAGTCACATTTTTCAGATAAACCATTCCAACTGCTCTCGCTGGAATTTCAGGATAAACTGGAATTTCAAAAATTGATTTCCTATCCTCAAATTTTAAAAATTCTTTTATCGTAAAGCTCAATCCTAAATTAATTCTTGTAAAATCAATCAGAATGTCTGTGCTTCCCAATTCAATAATAGGCTTTAAAACCACGCCATGCTTCTGAGCAAATTGATCTAAAAACTTTCTTGAATTGCTTGACTCTTCCAACAATAATATAGGATAATCTGAAAGACTATGGATATCAATTCCTTTTTGGGCCAAATCTCTATATTTTGTTCCCCCAATTAAGCAGTCATGGATCTTCCTACATTCTATTACTTCTAAATCAGACTCCTTAGCTATCGGTAAATTGACAAAACAGAGATCCACCTCTCCACTTTTTAAGAGCTTTAATGACTCAAATGTTGTTTTATTTGTCACCTTTATATTGATGTTAGGATACAACATATTGTACTTTTCCAGATATGGCATAAGGTAATTGCTAATCACCGTATCGCTTGCACCAATACGAATTTCCCCTTTTTCTAACTCTACCATTTCACAGTACTTATGCTCTGCTGTTTTGATTAGTTTTAAGGCCTGTTCCAAATACTCATAAAGCACCTTACCCTCAGGTGTAGCCCGCACGCCTTTTGTTGTTCTAATTAACAGCGTACTTCCAATTCTGTCCTCCAATTGGCGAATCGCCATACTAACAGCAGGTTGTGAAATATATAAAGCCTTTGCTGCTGCCGACATGTTCCCTGTTCTTACCACCGCACAAAATATCTTATATAGGTCTAATGAGATATCAAGTTCCATCTGTTTACGCCCCTTTATGCCTACTTCAAGCAATTTTCCGCATTAAACATCAATGTATTTTATATGAATTATAATATTATTTATATATAAAATCAACTAATTTTGTAATGTATCCCTCAAGAAACTTTTCTATCTGACATATTCCTATCATAAAGTATCAAAACTGAGCTTTCTTCATCTTCTCAGCTGCTTTTGCAGGTTCCATCTCTCCTAATATACCAGAAGAAACTGCAATCCCAGCAACTCCGGTACCCTTCAGTTGTTCCATATTCCCAATATTGATTCCGCCGATAGCGACAACTGGTATATGTATTGATGTGGTAATTTCTTTTAATTCCTTCATGGAAAGCGCAGCAGCATCCTGTTTTGTAGAAGTCTGAAATATTGCCCCACTGCCAATATAATCTGCTCCTTCCTTCTGTGCCTGAACAGCAAGAGATACTGTTTTCGCCGTAGCTCCTACTATCATTTGAGATCCCACAATCTCTCTCACCTTACTGACTGGTAAATCCTTTTGACCCACATGGACTCCCGCTGCACCGACAGCCAACGCAATATCTACTCTGTCATTAATAATCAGCGGAATACTATACTGATCTGTAAGGTTCTTTATTTTCACTGCCTTTTCATAATACTCCCTGCTTGAAATCTCCTTTTCTCTCAGCTGCACTAAAGTTACGCCACCCTGTAACGCCTGTTCTATAGCCTGATAAAAGTCTCGCCCCTTCAATGCCATGTGATCTGTCACTAGATACACCTTCAATAACCCTTTATGAAACAAAGAAAACACCCTCTTTTTTTTGGTATTTCAAAACTTTACTGATAGCATCGAACATCCGAACTTTAAACATTCCCACACCATCTATGGAAGTAAGGTTCTTTTCTGCCCACTCTCCAGCTTCATTTATCGTTAGGATCCCCCCAAATGCTGCCTGAAAGGCATCCTGTTCAACTGCTAAAAAACAACCGATCAAAGTTGCTGTCATACAGCCGCTTCCGCTAACTTTTGTAAGATAGCTACTACCACGATCTAGTCGACAAATCCTTTTACCATCTGTAATCAAATCTTCTTTGCCAGTTGCAACAATAACACAGTTCATCTGTCTTGCTAGTTGTCTAAACTTAACTTCCAGAGAATGCTCCAAAAATTCCGTTGTATCTACCCCCCTATTTTTTGTAACATCAAGGCCGGCGATCGTCATAATCTCTGACACATTGCCTTTCAATACATGAGGGTGAACTTCCTTTAGAATTTCACAAATTCCTTCCTTACGGAATTTAGAAGCACCAACACCTACAGGATCTAACACAACGGGGACATTATTTTGATTTGCAGCCTTTCCTGCACGTAAAATCGCCTTAAGCCGCTCTGGTGACGGTGTCCCGCAGTTTAAAACAACACTTTTAGCCGCAGCAGCAATCTCCTCCACCTCATCCTCAAAAAATGCCATCATCGGAGAGGCTCCTATAGCTACAGCAAGATTCGCACAGTCCTGCATTGTAACAAAATTTGTAATATGGTGAACCAGTGGTTTTGTCTCTCTTATCTTTTTTAAGTTTTCACAATAGGTTTCAAAAAAATCATTCATCCAACATCCCCGCTTTTTGGTACAGCGTATAAAAATGATTTGTCGGGCCTACGCCCTTTCCCAAAGATATAGAATGCTCAATTCCTATAGTGACATATTCTTTCGCTGATCGAACTGCCTGTTCCACATCCATGCCCTTGCCTAGGCAAGCTGCAATCGCTGATGAAATTGTGCATCCTGTTCCATGAGTATTTTTTGTATCAATCCGTTTCATTGGCAAACGGATTATATTCTTCCCGTCATACAGAATGTCTGTAGCATCATCTTTTAAATGCCCGCCTTTCACCAATACATTTTTAGCTCCCAATTCATAAATTAGTTTTGCCGCCCTTTCCATATCTGTCAACGTATCAATTCTCTCTCCAGTAATTACTTCTGCTTCAGGAAGATTTGGCGTGACTACATAAGCTAATGGCAAAAGTCTCTGAATTAGTGCAGTTTTCGCTTCAGGCTTTAACAAATCAAAACCACTTTTGGAAACCATCACTGGATCCACAACAATTTTTTCAGGATGATATTGTTCCAATTGATCCGCAATAGCATTGATCGTTTCTGCTACTGACACCATACCAATTTTAACCGCAGCCACTGGAATGTCTGTAAAAATAGCTTCTATCTGCTTTCTTATAATCTCTGGGCTAATATCCTGACTATCTAAAACACCTTGTGTATTTTGGGCAGTCACTGCCGTAATAACACTCATGCCATAAGTGCCAAAAGCAGAAAACGTTTTTAAATCCGCTTGAATTCCTGCACCTCCACACGTATCCGAACCCGCAATTGTCAAAAGATTTTTCATCTCATAACCTCCTTATTTCAACATTGTATTTTTAGAAAATTTCAGGAAATCAGTAAATTTTAAGATAAGAAACGCCATCACGCTGCCGCCAATGGAGCTAATTAAAAAAGGAACTACATAAAAAAACGCGCCCGCTTCTTTGCCCATGACCATTACCGCAATAGGCACTGCCAATAAACCGCCTAGCACACCTGTACCTAAAATCTCTCCTATAGAGGCTAACGCTTTACTTTTGGTATATTTATAAAAAATTCCGGCTAGCAAGGCACCAATCATACTTCCTGGAAAGGCAAGCAAAGAGCCAGTCCCCATAAAATTGCGCAAAAGAGAAATACAAAACGCATTTAAGACTGCATAGCTAGGCCCCATTAATACCGCAGATAATACATTAATTAAATGTTGAATCGGTTGACACTTACTTGCTCCAACAGGGATATAAACAATATTGGATAATAACGTTCCCATGGCAATCAACATCGCAGATACCGTTAATTTTTTGGTATGCATCCTACTTCCTCCTTTCTTCCACATACAAAAAAGGCGAAACCAGAAGATTCCGCCTATCATTTCTCATTGGCTTCCCTTCGCTGGCATAACCCAGAGCAGGTTCAGGGGTTAAAACAAAACTGTCTTTCTCAGCCCTAAGGCACCCCCAGCTCATTTTCTTTATTGTATCATTTCATATTCCGTTTTTCAAGTATAGGGATTTGTTCTAAAAACTCCTGATTACTATTAGTTCTGGAAATCATTTTTAGAATTTCCTCTGTTGTATCTTGAGGATTTCCTCTGCTCAACAACCTTCGAAGTAAATAAACCCCTTCCATTTCCTGCTTAGACAAAAGTTTATCTTCTCTACGAGTCCCGCTTTTATTGATATCAATAGCTGGAAAAATACGGCGCTCTGCTAATTTTCTGTCCAACACCAACTCCATATTTCCTGTTCCTTTAAATTCTTCAAAAATAACTTCATCCATCTTGCTTCCCGTATCAATAAGCGCTGTAGCAAGTATCGTTAGACTTCCACCATTTTCTATATTCCTGGCTGCGCCGAAAAACTTTTTCGGCATGTAGAGCGCTGCCGGATCCAAACCGCCTGATAAAGTTCTACCACTTGGAGGAATTGTCAAATTGTATGCCCTGGACAGACGGGTAATGCTATCTAATAGGATAACCAAATCCTTCCCTTGCTCCACCATTCTCTTTGCACGTTCCAGCACCATTTCCGCTACACGTTTATGATGCTCAGGAAGTTCATCAAAAGTTGAGTAGACAATTTCAACATTTCTGCCTTCGATTGATCTTTGGATATCTGTTACCTCTTCTGGACGTTCGTCAATCAAAAGCACAATCAAACTGGATTCTGGATGATTTTCTGTAATAGCGTTGGCCATTTTTTTTAAAAGAGTCGTTTTCCCCACTTTGGGAGGAGCTACAATCATTCCTCTTTGGCCTTTTCCAATAGGTGCAATCAAATCAATCATCCTTGTAGAAACTTCTTTTTTTCGTGTCTCTAGATGCAGTTTTTCTTCAGGATATATAGGAGTTAAATCCTCAAAATTGGGGCGGCCAACAGCCTTTTCTGGTATATCACCGTTCACTTTTCTGACATATACCATAGCACCCTTTTCACCATTTTTTCCGGGTCTTGTATTTCCCTCTATCTTATCCCCTACTCGCAAACCAAACCTTCTGATTTGTGAATTTGAGACATAAATATCTCCTGCACCAGGCAAAAAATTCTCAGCTCGAAGAAAGCCATAGCCATCAGCCATAATTTCCAAAATTCCGCCGCCTTCTACCGCTTCACTTTTTTCTTCTTCCACTTTGGATGATTCTCTTTCTTCTGTAGAAACTACAGGCGAATGATCAGCTTTTTTTATTTCTTCAACAGCTTTCTCTACTATACTATTTTTTTCAGTAGCATCCTGAGATTGATCTAAGCCTGTTTCTAGCGTCTCTCTCTCCCTTATCTGAGGCATTTCTTTCTTTTCCCTCGATTGCTGAAAACAACTATCTGATTCTTGTACCGCTCTATGGCGTGTCAGCAGTTTCAGAAGTTCCTCTTTCTTTAGAGAAGAGACGCCTTTTAAGCCAAGCCGCTTTGCTTCTTCCCGCAATTCCGTCAATGTTTTCTTTTTTGATTCTTCTGTCTGCATAAATTCCACCCTAATAAACTCAATGATTATTTTTTCGGCACTTTGATCTTTTGTCCGACTTGAAGCGGTGAGTTCTCTGTCATTCCATTTAAATCCAAAATTTCCTGATATTTTGCACCATTTCCAAGCACCTTTGCACTAATGGACCAGAAGGTATCCCCGCTTTGTACAGTATATGTAGAAGTATCGGTATTCTCGGTCTGAGGTGTCTCAGGAGTAGGAGAGGTTTGATCAGTTTCTTTGTCGCCTGCTTCGTTCTCATTATCTGTTGGTGTGCCGGATGCCTTCAGCTGATTCAGCTCTTCTTCCATCTGATTGATGGTGAGTTTCAAATCACTATTTTGCTGCTCAACCTCAGCATACTTTTTCAACTCTTCTTTTGCCTTAGCAAGGCTACTGGACAATGTCAGTGTAACACACAAGAATACGATAAAAATGCCGAAAGCTGCAATCATAGAAAAAAGTGCAACATTTTTAGGATTTGTTCTTCTTTTTCCAGAGCCCTTCCCACCTCTGTGGTGTGGATTATTATACTCTTCATACTCCTCCTCTCTTGCAGCTTTTTTTGTTTCATAGTCCGTCTTAAAAAATGCATCTAAATCTGCTTCTTTATTAATTCTTGCCACATCAAGATCTGCCTGAGTATAAGATAAATTGCGTTTTGGAGGCCTAGATTTCACTTTAATCATTTTAACCCTCTCATCTGGAGCCTCTTCTTTTGCTTTTTTGGCTGATTCCTGCATACGTTCCTGTCTTTTACGTTTAATTTCCAATCGTATTCCATCTTCTGTTGTTTCATACTCCGCCTTCTTCTCCCCTGCTGGCGGCACTTCTTTTTTTATTGGATGATCAGCCCTCTGCGGCTGCGCTTCTGATGAATCATCTATTCCTTCGCCTTTCCCTAAATTTTTACGGTATCTTGTAGCATATTTCTCTTCATCAAACCCCTCTGTTTTTCTTAAAGGATGTGTCTTCATCAATAACTCAACAATATCCTTCGGTAAATCATTATCGAAAAACTTTGTTTCATTCTGATCTACTTTTCTTTCGTTCATATCATTATCATCATTTATATCCTTGGCCATGATAACCTCCCATATAAAAATATTTATCCTAAACGTTTTTATTCTACCACAAATATATACTTAATTCTACAATTGTACTATAAAAGTAAGAAGAATGAGCATTTTTTTACCTTTTTTATTCTTCTTCATAGCACATACTTATTCTAACCCTTTACAAGCCTACTTTCTGACAACATTCTCCTCTTTACATATTCTCATTATTTTTGTATACTATCTACAAACTCATGTATAGATAGGAAGTGATAGAATGAAGATTGAAAAGATCAGTGATACCCAAATTAAGTTTATTTTCACGAAAAATGATTTGATTGATAGAAATATAAAATTAGAAGAACTGGTTACACCTAATGAGAAAGCACAAAAGCTTTTTCATGACATTATGGAACAGGCAATGAACGAATTTGGTATGTCAAAAGATGATGCTCCGATCATGGTAGAGGCAGTGCCTGTAGCAATGGATGGAATTATGATTATTGTCACTAAAATTAATGCTGAAAATAAAACTGAAATCCAAGGAAAATCTCCAACTTCAATTCAAGACTATCATAGATATAAAAAAGTGCCTATAAAACCATATATAGCAGATGAAAAAAAATATCAAAATATATTTGTTTTTTCATTTCATTGTTTGGATGACTCTATTATAGCCTGCGCAGAAGCCAAAGAACACTATTGCGGTGAAAGCTCTTTTTACCTCTATAATAATACATACTTCCTTGTTCTGCAGTCTGACAAAGAGAATTCAGAAGAGATGGATATGTTCTTTGGTGAATATGGCAAAAAACATACTTCTACAGATGTCTCAAAATATTTTCTTTTAGAACATGGACAAGAGTTAATTGCTTCTTCAGCAGTAGCTAAATTAGCATCTAGCGTTTAAAATAGACTCAAAATAGTTAGCGCCTAAAAAAGGCGCTATTTTTTTTGCACGTTCTGCCTGTCCTCCAACATATAATGAGACATAAATAAAAAGGATCGTGATACTATGAACTGTAACTTAGAACCATATGCCTATGTACGATTTTTACATGCAATCCCTGGAGTTGGCCCTGTTGATATTTCTATCAACGGCAAAAAATCAATTTGGGGGCTTTCTTATGAAAACTTCACAGACTATTACAAAATACATCACGGCAGTAGTATTATCCGCATCTATGCTTCAGGGACAGATAACCTAATTCTTGAAAAGGCAATTGATATATCTGACGAAACAATATATACAGCCGCCCTTGTTGGCTGGGAAAACCATCCCGATATAGAATTGATTAAAGATAAAAAATGGCCTGCTTCTATGACAAAATCTTATATACGTTTTGTGAATCTCTCACCATCAGAAGAGGATATTGATATTTATCTTGATGGATATCAAGTAATTACTGATATGGATTTTGAAGAAATCAGTAATTATGTTACCTTACAGCCTGGTGTCCATACAATGAAAGTAGTCATCTCCGATACCGGAGAGACAGTCGTCTCCCATCCTGGATTTACATTAAAGCCAAAACAGTTCTACACAGCCTATATTACAGGTTTACCGCAAAATACATCTTATCCAATGCAAGTATTAATACCACTGGAAGGCACAACTTATTTAAAATTCTCATAAAAAAGAAAGAGGGCAAAGCAAGTAGCTTTGCCCTCTTTTTAGTATTATTCAGGAAATCCAATACACGGAATTATTGTTAAGAAGCATCTGCTCTTTTTCTAGATTTTCTTTTTCGAACTCTTTTAATTGGCTTTCGTTCTTCATTAATAATATACTCAGGCTCCCCTGTTCCACGAACAGTTTCCGCCGTAATAATACAACGCTCCACATTGGTCATAGAAGGAATATCAAACATAATAGGATTAATAAATCCCTCAACAATAGAGCGAAGGCCACGTGCTCCTGTTTCTCTTTCAATCGCCATTTTTGCTATTTCCCGTATTGCCTCTTCCTTAAATTCCAAATATACATTATCCAATTCAAACAAATATTGATACTGCTTAATCAATGCATTCTTTGGCTCTGTCAAAATTTTGACTAATGCACTTTCATCTAAACTGTCTAAAGAGACAATGACAGGGAGTCTACCAATAAATTCTGGAATTAAGCCATATTTCATTAAGTCCTGTGGCTGTGTCATCTTTAGCAATTCGTCAACAGACTTGTCAGCTTTGTGTTGCACTTTCGCACCAAAGCCAATTGTCTTTTGGCCTGCTCTGCTTTGAATGATCTTCTCAATACCACAAAACGCGCCACCGCAAATAAAAAGAATATTTGAAGTGTTAATTTGAATTAATTCCTGGTGAGGATGTTTTCTTCCTCCTTGAGGAGGAACCGATGCTACAGTGCCTTCCAAAATCTTCAAAAGCGCTTGTTGAACACCTTCTCCACTAACATCACGTGTAATCGAAGGATTTTCAGATTTTTTTGTAATCTTATCAATTTCATCGATATAGACAATCCCTCGTTCTGCCTTTTCAATGTCATAATCTGCTGCTTGAATCAATTTTAAAAGGATATTTTCAACATCCTCTCCAACATAGCCTGCCTCTGTCAGCGTAGTAGCGTCTGCAATAGCAAAAGGAACATTTAAAACCCTAGCTAATGTCTGAGCAAGCAGAGTTTTACCTACGCCTGTTGGTCCTAAAACTAAGATATTACTTTTTTGCAGTTCCACATCGTCTGCCTTATCATCCATAGCAATTCTTTTGTAATGATTATAAACTGCAACAGCCAACGCTCTTTTTGCCTGCTCTTGACCAATAACATATTCATCCAGCACTTCTTTTATCTCGCTAGGTTTTGGCAAATGGTCAAAATCTGTTCTATTTGCAAAAACATCATATTCCTCATAAATGATGTCTTCACAAAGGGCAACACACTCATCGCAAATATATACACCTGGACCGGCGATCAGTTTTCTTACCTGATCCTGAGGTTTCCCACAGAAAGAGCATTTCAGCTGTTTGATATCGTCAGTTTTTACAGCCATGCTTCATCTCCCTTTCAAACTGGCTTTTTAATTACTGCATCAACTAAACCATATGCCACTGCTTCTTCCGCCGACATATAATTATCCCGCTCAGTATCGCGTTCGATCACCTCATACGGTTTTCCAGTATTGGCAGCAAGTATTTCATTCAATTTTTTCTTTGTCTTTAAAATATTTTCAGCCACAATCTTAATCTCTGTCGCCTGACCACGTGCACCGCCAGAAGGCTGATGGATCATGATTTCTGCATTCGGTAATGCATATCTTTTTCCTTTTGCACCACCGGAAAGTAAAAATGCCCCCATACTAGCTGCCATGCCAATACAGATCGTAGACACATCTGGTTTGATATACTGCATTGTGTCATAAATAGCAAATCCAGCTGTCACAGACCCTCCTGGACTATTGATATAAAGATTGATATCCTTGTCAGGATCCTCTGCTGCTAAAAATAAAAGCTGTGCAACCACCAGACTGGCAGTAACATCATTTACCTCTTCTCCTAAAAATATAATCCTGTCCTGTAACAGTCTTGAATATATATCATAGGAACGCTCTCCCCTATTGGTCTGTTCAATGACATAAGGAACCAAGCTCATAT
>JAGZLR010000086.1 GCA_018364635.1 Clostridiales bacterium
CCATTGTAAATTACCTCTTTCTGCTTGCTTGATCTTGAAATCATCATAAGCGAAACCATGCTTTTTTATCAAGCAAGGCGTACTTGCATCCTGATTTTTTAGGGCAAACGATGCTTGCAATCCTTATAAATACTGGGATTGACAGCTTTATAAAGATTATTATATCATTTTTGCAGTATCTCGGCAATCAGGGTATCTATATACTTCTGCTCAGACGTTAGTGTATAATTATCATTGGCAAAGACAGGAATTATCCCTAAACCAAAAGGGAAGCAGAGAAAATCCCTACTTCCCAATCATACAATTTTTCTTTATGATGTTAGTTGCGAATAAAACACGTAAAGGAGACTGTATGATGAAATCTATTGTAGAAGAAAAGCTGGTATCTTTCAAGCTCCTGGAGCAGAAAGTTTTCGCCTATGTGTGTGAACTGGGCAGGATGATCACCCAGACGATACTGGAAAACTATGACGATGAGCTGGCACGGGAACGAGATAAAAAAGTATACAGAGACAGAAGATGAATTTACGACACAATGGGCGGCAATCGCCACCGAGGAAGAACGGGATAGCATTTTGAAAGAGCATACCAGTATTATGACAGACGCAGGAGAATTAACTCTTTCCGAGCAGTCCTATTATGAGGACGCAATCGGAGAAACAGCGTACAATTCCTATGCAGATATACTCTATGTACTTCCAGACAGTATTTGTGAAAAGCTGTTGCCAGTCATAAAAAACCGTTATATTACAACAGCGGAACACATCGTCTATGAAAATGCAAGGAAACTAGAAAAACTTTTTACAGAGGAATATCCGGAGCAAGCAGAAAGCGGCGTTATGTATGGAATACGGTTCAGTACATTACAGACGAACAGTACAATAGCAAATAATTTTATTTTGCAGGCTGCCATGCTGTATGGCGCTATCGTACTGATGGTAATTTGTCTTACTATGCTTTCTTTACAACAGCTTTTAGACGCAGGACAATATAAATATCGCTTCTCTGTACTCCGAAAATTAGGTGTGGAAGAAAAGCATATCGGTAAGCTTATCTTGAAGCAATTAAGCGTCTGGTTTGGGCTGCCAATTATCGTAGCAATCATTGTAGCTGCTGTTGTAATTAGTTACTTTATCCAAACTATATCAGCAGAAATTTCAGCCTATATTGGATTTAGCACATTGATGTTACAGATTGGGGCAACAGTGGGAATTTTGGTAATCTTGTTGACTTGTTATTTCATAAGTACATGGATTATTTTTAGACGTTCTGTTAATCCATAGTAAGTGTAATTTATAGCAAATACAGCCGATCTAGTCAACGGCAAGTGAATGGGCTGCGCCTACTGTTGACGGGTCTGTCTGTCCTTGCCGGTGGAGAATCAAGGGGCGACAGCAAAAAGTGTTGTATCCCTTCTCATAACCGAAGAAAGGTGAATTTCTCCACCTTAACTTCACTTTTATATGATACACTACCTTTGGAGGTGCGAGCAATGTCAAAAATGATATTAGTTATAGAGGATGAAAAATCTCTTCGGAATATTATCAAGGCGTTTCTGGAGGATGCTGAATATAGAGTAATTTTAGCCGCAGATGGCATGGAGGGAATTGAACGATTTAGAAAAAATAAACCTGATTTGGTTCTTTTAGATTTAATGCTTCCCAAAATTGATGGTTTTGCCGTATGTGAAATTTTGCGGAAAGAAAGCCAAGTCCCTATTATTATGCTGACAGCTTTGGATGATGAGAGTAGTCAGATGAAAGGGTTCAACGCATTGGCAGATGACTATATTACAAAACCATTTTCTATGCCTGTTGTAATTAAACATATTGAAGCAGTACTGCGTCGGAAGGAACAGGGTGCAGTTACTGAAAGTAGTTACAGCACAGGATATTACAGAAATTCTCAAAGAAAGTGCACACCAAATGGGAAAATGCGTAGTGGTAGTGACTCATTCAGGAGAATTAGCAAAACAGGCAGATGTGATATTCCGATTGAAAAAGGGCATTTTACAAGTTGAGAAATCAACGGGAGTATAATAGAATACTTAGCTCACTCATATGCGATAAAATAACACACAAGAATTTCATAGACAGCACGCCCTGATATTCCGCTGCTATTGCTGAATTGAAATACAAGGTAAAAATGTGACTGCTAAAAATTTGTTGACAAAGAGAAGACAGTTGCATACAATAAAGAACAACAGAGATACTATGATTAAGTCCCACGCTTGAGCAATCAAGATACAGTGGGTACTTTATAAATGTTTAAACGAAGCCGTAGGACTGCAAGGTATAGCTTCTGGAGGCTCCCCAGTTTATCTAGGGAGTTTTTCTTTGGAAAGATTTGTGATAATAGAAAAATGAAAGTAACAAGAAATCAGAACGCACAGATTACTCAGCTATAAGAGGTAGTTTGTGCGTTTTTCTATGCAGAAGTAAAGGCTGGAAGTATTGCTATTGATGAAGCGCATTTTCCAGACCAAGTATTTAATTGAAAATTCACGATAAATTTTAATTTTTATGATGTTATGTGCAAAAAATATATACAAGAAATATCGGATAATATATAATACTATTATGAAATATTAACAAAGAAATAGGGGCGTAATTTTTAATGAAATATATAAGGCTTTATACGGAATCAAAGTCAATGAACAGTTATTATTATGAGGAACAGACCGGAGAAATGTTCCTTCTTGAGCAAAAAAGTGGGAACGGGCTTTCTGTTGGAATCATTGCCGGAATTTCACTTGTGCTATATGCGTTTGTAAGGAAAATAGAAAAGCCAATTTCTTTTGATGCTAATCTGTTGTATTGGCTTTCCATGGGAGTGGGAGCTGTGTTAGGTGTACTTATCGCTGTATATATGATAAAACGTGCAAGAAGAAAGATTGAAAGAAATGTAAGAAGCTATCCCTGTGGATTAGAAGAAAAGCAGGAAATGGCAAAGCAGAATCATAGATATTTTTTTACATATGTTTTTCTGATGTTTGTTATGGTTGGTATATGTGCAGTAGCTCGTTTCCTGATGATATGGGTTGTCCCTTCTGTCCTGGTATATGCTTTTTTAAATACGTTGATGTGTTTATTGACGATTTTGATGATAATCGCTTTTGTGGGAAATCACCCGATAAAGGGATGGAAAATTGCAAGTAGAATATTGAGAGGAGAAGGGTAATGGCATACATAATTCCGACTTTATATGTGATTGTATCTTATACATTTTTTCTTTTACCCGGTTTATTTGATCGTGTAGTGGAATTGAAGATTCTTTCAATTCTTTTACCTTTTATTATGGGAGTTGTTAATTTGATTACTGTACTGACCGTAGGAAGAAAGTGGACAAGAAAAACGTTGTTAAACTGTACGTTGATTATTAAATATGGCTTGATTCCATTTTATTTGATTGGAGGAAGCATTACGATCGGCGTAACACTTGCGGCATTATTTCCATTACCGTTAATGGCATTGCTTGGACTTGTAACGATTGTCTTTTTGATTTTCGGTTATGGAATTTTGTTGGGAGCATCTCCCTATGCACTTGCATATATCATAAAGTCCTGTAAAGAAGGAAAACACTCGAAAATAGTGGCAATTTTGTCCGGTATCTGTCAGTTCCTTTTTTTGTTTGATGTGATATCCATGATGATACTGACAATAAAGGAAAAGCATTTGGTCAAAACAACAATCTGTGTTTTTGGGGGAATGTGCCTCATAATTCTTTTGATTCTGTTAGATGTGTTTGCGTCATTTATATAAATTGCGAGAAATATGATTTTAATATTAAGTGAAAAATATTTTGGAGGAATGATTATGATCACAATGAATGAAAAAGATAAAAATGAAATGTTAGACTCTATTTTAAATGAAAAGGAAGTGTATCTATGCAAACTTTGGGGAGTTTTAATGGCTGATGCTAAAACTTATGCAGCAATCGGGGGACTTTCTGCGATAGTAGGAGGTGGAGCCGCCGCATTAGGAGCATTAAGCAATGCCTATTGTTATATAGGTGTTACAGAGCAGCATTTGAATTTTGTTGTTGTTGACCCTGTAAATGTTCGTAATATTAAAAACAGAATTTCTATTCCAATGGAATGTATCACAAAAGCAGAAGTGAAGGGTGGATTTTTGCCGGGAAGAAAAGTTGTAATGGTATATTTTGGGAAAGACAAATTAAAAATTTCCCTTATGAACAATACAATGGGTTCTGATATTCAAGGACAAAAAGAGAATGTAGAGAAATTTTGTCAGATGGTTCAAAAGGCTTGTGAAAACTAAAAATCAGCCTTTGTTCATAAAGAAGGTGATTCAGGATGCGTGATAAATTAAAAAAGGAAGAATTTTTCAGAAACTCACTGCTTTTTACAGATGAGTGTATCAGTGAGTTTGAGAAAATACTTCCGGAAATTATGAGGTAAGGATATATTGAATTAGTCAGAATATTATCCCTTTGATCTTGTACATTGATTTATATTTGAAATTCGTCATTGAATAACAGGAATTGGTTGTGCCGGGAGGATAGAATGCTGAAATTATGTCATAAAAACGATGATAAAAGAACAGATGAATATTATTTTGATTTACAACCTCAGAAAGTATATAGAATCTGTCTTTCAACATATTATGCAAAGCAAAATACGAGAGGTATTCCACTACTTTTAATCTCAGGGGGGATATTAGCAACACTTTTAGAGCAGGTATCGCAACGTGTATTATTACCTAAAAGTGCCGGGATTTTGCTGTTGTTACTGGTAATTGGAATATTGGTTCTGATTGATAAAAAAGTGAAAAAATCATTTATAGAAAAGTATCAATACATAGAGGAACATACAATCGCAATCTCTATGGAAAAAGCGGAGGTATTAAAACTATATACTCTGGGAAAATGGAACAGAAGAGTATTAGGCTTTCTTGTCCTTATAGGCCTGTTCATTTTTCTTATGGGGATGTTTCTTACCATACAGACTGCTCATCTTACGGGGGTATTTCTGGCTTTATTAGGCGGCATAATTAGTGTTGTCTTTTTTCATTACGGAGAATTTGTGGAAGTGGCAAAAGTAAAAAAATATTTACGGACAAGTGATGTTTGAAATGGGTTTTCAGGTAGAGAGGGAGATATTATTTTTGGAACGAAACAGATATATTCAGATATGCAGAGAAAATGAATATGCCATTTTATATTATGACAATAAAGAAGAGAAAATAATACGGTATAAAACAGGAAAAAAATTTTCATTTTCCTTAAAATATCAAGTATGTATTTTGGTGACGCTGTATTTGGGATATTTATTAAATGCTAAAGTTTATACGGTATTGGCTCAAAATAGTTGCTTGAAACATTTTATCGTTTTTTTGTGCCTTGGTATCGGTTACATTGGTTTATTATTTTTTGAAAATGATATAGCAAAAAAGATAAAAAATGAGGGAGTAGAAGTGCCGTATATCCTATCTGATGAATTGCTGCAGAAAGGACAAAAGGACTTAAAAACGCAAAAAATGATTATGTATCTATGGACCTTGATTTCTATGGTAATATTGTTAGTCTTTTACCTGACGAATTTTGCTATGGTTTTGATACTGTTTTTAGTCAGTATGATTGCTTTATCCGCTATGGCTGCGGCAACAAGACCTGTTTTACGGGCAAAATTATATCAAGGATGAGAAAGCAGAAAAGGATAAATTAAAGTCGATCTTTATTAAAAAATATATGAATCCGAAGTGATTTTCAGTAGTTGATTTGGTGGATGCTTTTGCATAGGAGGGGAATAAGATGGGAATTTTGGACAGATTGAAAAGAGGAAAATGGACATCAAAGGAAGAATACAGTGGAATTGTAAATAATGCAAAGAAAAACAGTATGACAGCAGTTGAGTATGCAAAAAGCTTTCAAAAGGAATTTAATTACTCTGAGATGAGTATAAGTGATCTGGAAGAAATTCTGGATTATTATTCAAATGATCTATTAGAAAGCAGACCGACAGAAAATCAAGTGTGGAGTATGTCCCTTATTTTTGGCTCTTATCTGGGGGAAGTGATGTTAAAAAACGGTCTTTCTGAAAGAGGGTATCGTTGGGGAATGCAGAATACAGGAGACATTCCCTTGTTAATGGCTGGAGATGAAAAATATATTACTCCTGTTGATAAGGTTTACAAGAGACTGGTAAATGGGACAGAAAATAATGTGGTTTCGTTTTATCAGATGATTATGGAAGAAGGATAATTGCTGTGAAGACAAATTTCAACAAAAATATACTGATTTGCGTCAACGGTTTTTTCTTCATGTGCATATTATGTGGTTTTGTCGTGTGGGCATCCTATAGGGAAAGACACTTTTCCCAGAAGGGATGGAGGAACTGTGATCCAGCGAAAAGATATCTTTATATGGAAGAAGATATTTTATAAATATTACAAATGGAATGATAGAGAAAATGGATATCGTAAAGTAATAATCTCTCGGAATCCTGAGTGATTATTATCGGCAACAGCCGAAATGCGTACTTTGAAAAGTAAATATGATTCGGAACAGAAAAAAGAACATGGAAA
>JAGZLR010000015.1 GCA_018364635.1 Clostridiales bacterium
AACAATCCCCCAAATAGATATATTCAGTATAGATATAGATGAAAGTAAAACTATATATTATGATACAGAAGTTGGCTTCTTAAGATTTGGAGATTTAAAACTATCATCAGAGGAGTTAAGTTCCATATATAAAAATCTAAATAATTTATTTATAGAAAAAATGAATAATCCTGATTTTTATGAACAAGCTATTTTAAATGCAGAAAACTCATTAAAATCGCTCCTACTTAATTTAACAGGCGAAAATTATAATGTAACACTTAAAGTTGATTAATATAATTTTTAAGGGTAAGAACTCTACTATTTTAATATTATTAGAATAGTAAACTCTTACCCTTAAATCTTTTTTTCAATTATATTAATTTAATCCTGTTAAATCTTTAATTACTTCTCCACCTATTATCATTCCTGCTACTGGTGGAACAAAAGCAACGCTGCCTGGTGTCATTCTTTTTTCTGTATGTTCTCCCAAGCTTTCCAATACCTCTTTTGTTATCTGAGGTTGGATTGGATATTCTTTAGAATAAAGCACCTTCAGCTTTTTTACTCCTCTTGCCCGCAATTCTTTACGCATAACTTTTGCTAATGGACAGACCGAAGTGCTGTAAATATCTGCAATTTCCAATTGCGATGGATTTAATTTATTCCCAGTACCCATAGACGAAATTATGGGAATTCCTCTACGCTGTGCCTCAAGAACCAATGCAATCTTTCCTGTCACTGTATCAATGGCATCAATAACATATCTACAACGATCATCAATCATCGGTTCCATTCCCGGCAAAAAAAACTCTTTTAATACTTCCACTTCAGCTTCTGGATTAATAAGATGAATTCGCTCTTTCATCACATCAGCCTTATATTTTCCTATGGTTGTTTCATATGCAACTAATTGACGGTTCAAATTAGAAATACTTACTGTATCATGATCCACCAATAAAAAATGCCCAATGCCACTACGAGCCAGCGCCTCCGCTGCAAAACTGCCCACACCTCCTAAGCCAAAAATAGCTACTTTACTCTGGCGCAGTTTCTCCATTGCTGTACTACCTAATAACATTTCTGTTCGTATAAAACGCTGATTCATACTTTCTACCTGCTTTTATCTATTATTGTCACGGCACCATTATACTCAATTCTCATAGGAATTACAAGTGTTGTTCTTTCCCATCCCCATCTGACGCCTTTTTCTCTGCCAATCTATAAAACGAATGAAGTATACCCTCAATAAAGCTGTCACAGGAACAGCAAAAAACATACCTATAATGCCAAATAAATTGCCTGATACCGCTAACGCAAGAATCACCAATGCTGGATGCAAACTCACACTTTTTCCTACTACCTTTGGCACAATGAACATCCCATCAATCTGTTGGATGACAATAACTGCGATTGCAGCATAAATAGCCTTCATTGGTGTTCCACTCATTAATCCCACAACTACAGATAAGAAAAAAGCAATAAAGGCGCCTAAATATGGTACTAAATTCGCAATTCCAGAAATAATGCCAATTAAAAACGCAAACTTAATACCAATTACAGAAAATGTTACACTGATTAAAACTGTAATAATAACTGCGTCCAGCACTTGTCCTGTAATATATCCTGAAAATAATGCAGAAGCTTCTTTGCCGGCTTGTATCAATTGTTTACCAATTTTAATAGGAAGAAACAGACAAAGAATCTCGCCAGCATTTTTTTTCAATATCTCTTTCTCTCTTAAAATGTAAAAAGTCAGAGCTAAGCTAATAAAAAGGCTCAATACCCATCCACTCGCTGCTGTAATCATATTAGCCAAATTTTTAATATGAAATTCCAGCCATGTTGCCCCAGTCATAATTAATTCTGATAAATTAGGAACAAAACCTTCAAAATTTTTGAGAATTCCCATTTCTGCTAACTTAATCTGAAATAAAACTAATAGATCACTTAAGTCTTCAATAGATTTACTAGCACTTTCCACAATAGATTGGAAATCTGTATTCCCCAATCTATTTGCCAAGAACCCAAAAAGGAACATCAAACCTATTCCAACAACGAGATAAAGTAGTATCGTACCAGCTGTTCTTTTTCCATATTCATCTGTATGTTTTTTTCGTATTTTATCATATATGCGCTGAAAAAAGTCTACAACCGGCGCAAAAATTGCGGCAAAAAATAAAGCAATCAATAATGGAGATAAAGCATATAACAGCATACCAATGCCAAAGGCCAAAAATTCAGCAATTTCTCCAATATGAACAAAAAGGAGAATTAAAATGGCAGCCATTGCAATTGTTATCAGCACATAAAACGATATTTTCGTATATTTTCTGTCCCATGGCAGTCTCATTTTATTCCTCCTTTATTAGACCATTATTCTTTCATCCGTTTTAAAACTGCTTTGATATAATTCCAGGTCCTAGCAACCGATGAAATGCTTAAATGCTCTTTTGTTGTATGCACATCCCACATTTGCGGACCAATCGAGATAATATCTAAGTCTGGTATTTTATCGGCAAATATTCCGCATTCCAATCCTGCATGAATCGCCTCTACACTTGGCTCTTTACCAAAAACATCCAGATATGTTTCTTTAAAAAGTGCAAGTATTTTCGAATCAGGACGAAATCTCCATGATGGATAATCACCACGATATCTAATCTTTGCACCATTGAGTGTGGCAATACAACAAAGCCTATTATAAATATCCTCCTTCAAAGAAGCGATACTGCTTCGTATTGCACTACAGAATATAACAGAATCTGCCCTTGTCTGCACAATTCCCAGGTTATTTGAACTTTCCACTAGTCCCGCCATGTCCATACACATGGAAAGTACACCATAAGGAATCAGCATTAAAATAGATATAACTCTTTCTTTTGTTGTCTCTGTAAATACGTTTAGAATCACCGACTGTGATTGCAGGGCTGTTACCTCCAAATTTTTTTCTGTATCTTCATACTCATCTCTAAACTGATACATCAATTCTTCTACAAAATCAGCAATTTTTTCTTTATCTTCCCTGTTAACCAATATGATTGCACTGGCATCCCTTGTAATCGCGTTATCCATAAAACCACCATTAATGGAGGCAATACTAAACTCAAACTTTTTATCAAGAGCATACATCACTCTTCCCAACAGTTTGTTGGCATTAGCTCTCTGCAAATGAATATCTGCACCTGAATGCCCACCGGTTAAATGATTCACTTTGACAATCATTGTTATCATCTTCTCATCGGCTGACTCCCATGCCACAGGAAGTTCTATTGTCGCTTTTCGTCCACCACAGCAGCTAACCAAAAGCTTTCCTTCCTCCTCTGTATCCATATTAAGCATTCTTTTACCTTTTAGCAGAGAAACATCAAATGTATCGGCTCCTCGCATACCAACTTCTTCATCTGTCGTAAATACTGCTTCCAACGGCGGATGACAGATATCATCTGCATCTAATAATGCAAGGGCATAGGCAACTGCAATGCCATCGTCTGCACCTAAAGTTGTGTCTATGGCACGGATAAAATCATTCTCAATAACCAATGACAAAGGATCCTTTTCAAAATTGTGTGTTGAATCTGGAGCTTTTTCACAAACCATATCAATATGTCCTTGGATAATCAGTGCTGGTGAATCTTCATATCCAGCTGAGCCTGGTTTTTTAATCAAAACATTAAGTGAATGGTCCTGAATAACATCCAGCCCTCTTTTGTTAGCAAAATCAACCAAATAATTACTAATTCCCCGTTCATTTCCACTCCCTCTCGGAATTTGGCTGATCTCCTCAAAAAAATGAAATACTTTTTGTGGTTCTAGCATTTCTAATTTTCCCATTGCTTTCTCCCCTTTTTCTTATCAGTATAACTAGTTTCATACATTTTAATCTTAATATATGGATTTTTCTAAAAATAATCCCCGGCAAAACATAGCCGGGGATTCATAATCAATTTTTAAAACTGTGAATAGGTGCTGGAATTCTTCCACCACGGTTGATAAAATCAGCACAGGAGAATTTATTAACAGGCATAATCGGTGCATACCCAAGTAATCCACCAAATTCTAATGTTTCTCCCTCTTTCCGGCCAATTGCAGGAATAATTCTTACAGCAGTAGTTTTATTGTTAATCATACCGATAGCAGCTTCATCAGCAATAATTCCAGAAATTGTAGTTGCAGGCGTATCACCTGGAATTGCAATCATATCTAATCCCACAGAACATACACAAGTCATTGCTTCCAATTTTTCTAATGTCAGGGCACCTTTTTCAGCAGCTTCAATCATTCCATGGTCCTCACTGACAGGGATAAAAGCACCACTTAAACCGCCTACAAAAGAAGATGCCATAACACCGCCTTTTTTTACTTGATCGTTCAATATCGCTAATGCTGCCGTTGTTCCAGGTGCTCCTGCTTCTGCAAGCCCCATCTCCTGGAAAATTTCTGCTATACTATCGCCGATAGCAGGTGTTGGAGCAAGAGAAAGATCAATAATGCCAAAAGGCACATCCAATCTTTTCGATGCTTCTCTTGCAATTAACTGACCGACTCTTGTGATTTTAAAAGCCGTCTTTTTTATCGTCTCACAAAGCACCTCAAAATCTGCACCTCTAACCTGCTCTAACGCATGTTTTACAACACCTGGTCCGCTAACACCCACATTGATAATACAATCTGACTCACCAACGCCGTGAAATGCGCCTGCCATAAACGGATTATCTTCCACTGCATTACAGAAAACAACAAATTTTGCACAACCAAGACACTCATTTTCCTTTGTTAACTCAGCAGTTTTTAAAATAATTTCCCCTAAATCCTTTACCGCATCCATATTCAGCCCATTTCTACTTGTTCCAATATTTACAGAGGAACATACTCTCTCTGTTTGGGCCATTGCCTCTGGAATTGATCGAATCAGTTTTTCGTCAGATTTTGTGCATCCCTTTTGTACTAATGCAGAAAACCCTCCAATAAAATTGACACCAACAGTTTTCGCTGCACGATCCAATGTTTTTGCAATTGATACATAATCTTCTGTCTGACATCCAGCTGCTGCAATAGCAATTGGGGTCACAGAAATACGTTTGTTGACAACCGGAATACCATATTTTTTGGCTAACTCGTCTCCGACTTTTACTAGATCCTTTGCTTTTGTCGTGATTTTATTATATATCTTTTCGTTAAATTTCTCAATATCCGAATCAGCACAGTCAAGCAGACTAATACCCATAGTAATGGTACGAACATCCAAATTAGATTCCTGGATCATTTTGTTCGTTTCTAAAACTTCTCCTCTGGAAATCATCCTAATTCTGCCTCCCTATTTAAATTCTGTGCATAGAATCGAAAATATCTTCACTTTGCACTTTAATCGACATGCCAATTTCTTCTCCTAAGTTCTCTAAAGTAGAGCTGAGCTTTTCAAATGTCATGTCTCCACCGATGATCTCTACAATCATCATCATATTTAGATAATCCTTCACAATCGTCTGTGATATGTCCAGAATATTGCAGCTATTATCTGCAAGACAGTTACATACCTTTGCAATGAGACCAATCTTGTCTTTACCCAATACTGTTATAATTGCTTTCATTTCAAAACCTCCTATATTTCATCCCTATTTAACATCTTATAAATGAATATTTTATCATAAAAGATAAAAAAAGTACATCTCTAACTAATATTTGAACTTTTTATCAAATTAAGACAAATCCAAGCTCTACTAAAAATGCCAGCGTTAGCAGGATACATCCAATATTTAACTCATGTCTCTTCTTTTTTGAAAACAACCGGATACAGGTATAGGAAATCATGCCAAACGCAAGGCCGGCAATAATATTGTAAGTTAAAGGCATCAACACCATCGTTAAAAATGCAGGTAAAGCGTCAGCCACATCTTTAAAACTAATGTAATGTATAACATTAATCATCAGTACACCTGAGACAATCAAAGTAGTCGCTGTTGCAGCTGAAGGAATCATAGACGCATATGGAGAAATAAATACCGTCAATAAGAAAAAAATAGCAGCAAAGATTCCAGATAACCCTGTCCTTCCCCCTTCTAACGCAACAGATGTACTTTCTACATAGGTTGAAACATTTGTCATTCCAAAACATGAACCAATGACTGTAGAAATAGAGTCAGCCTGTAATATTTCTGTCATTTTTTTTGAGGCTGATCCCATATGATTATGGTTAATAATAAAATCAGCAGCCATGATCGTTCCCATAGTCTCAAAAATGTCCATAATGCATAACGTTACAATAATGACAACAATTGAAATCACCATACCTGGAATTCCCCAGTCATGATGAGGGCTAAATAACCCTGCAAAATCCATCTCAAAAATTACTGGTGACAAGTCTAAATGTGCCATCTCCTGTCCTTGCACAAAATGGACCAATCCCAAAGGTATCGCCGCTGCAATACAAGCAAGTTTTCCTATTAAGATAGCACCATGAATATGTTCAATTAAGAGTACCGCAATAAATACAACACCAATCAAACATAATACTGCACTTCTCGTTTCATAACTCCCCCAATCTGATAAGTTTACCAGTTTAACTAAATGTGCTGAGTCTGGTACAATCAAATGTGCTTTCTGCATTCCCATAAATGTAATAAAAAGACCAATCCCTGCTGTAACTGCATATTTTATATTCACAGGGATTGCTTTTTCAATTTTTCGGTCTATACCAAAAACAATTAAGACTAAAAATACCACACCTCCTGTAAATACTGCTGCTAACGCCTCTGCATAGGTATACCCTAACCTGGAACAGATAGAGTACCCTACATAAGTACTAATCGCAAGACTAGGCCCCTGAACAAAAGGCATATTTGACCGTAAAGCCATAACCAGCGTTCCTATAGCTGCTGCAATACAGCATGCAGCAGTTAAAGAGACTAACATTTGATTTGCCGTCACACCATTGGACAAAATTGCGTTACCTATCATTTGGCCACGCTCGTTAAATGCCTCTGGAAATGCTTCCATCAAAGTTGACGGTACAAGAAAAAAGATATAGACAACTGTAAAATATGCAGTTAATCCGGAAAAAAACTCAGTTTTTAGCGTAGTACCGCGTTCTTCCATTTTAAAGCGACGATTCAGCAGTCGATAAACCGGATTCATAGATTCCTCCTAAAAAATAATATTCCTTTTGCAAATAAATCATTGGCTTAATCACCAAACCTCCTTAAAAATTAAAAAAATTGGACTTAACTTATCATAACATTTTTATTTGTTATTATTATAACATATAATAGATTCGTGCTAAATAGAAAAATAAAAAAAAGACACAGTTTATAAAAATAAACTGTGTCTTTTTTTTAAGATTTCTTTGTTCCTCCCTGGCCATAGGTATAAAATCCTCTGCCAGTCTTCTTTCCCAACTTACCAGAACGAACCATTTTTTTCAGAAGAAGCGCCGGCCTATATCTAGTATCACCAGTCTCTTGATACATAACATTCATAATATTTAAACAAGTATCTAGACCAATAACATCACCTAAAGCAAGCGGCCCCATTTTATGACCTAATCCAAGTTTAAGAGCCATATCAATTTCTTCCTTAGAAGACACTCCCTCCGCATACATTTGTATTGCATCATTGATCATAGGGATCAAAATTCGATTCACTACAAAACCAGGGCCTTCGCTTACCTCGACCGGCTTTTTCCCTAATCGTTTAGAGAGATCGAATATTTCTTGATAGGTCTCATCAGATGTATCCAACCCACGAATTACCTCAATCAGTTTCATTACTGTTGCTGGATTAAAAAAGTGCATTCCGATAAATTTTTCAGGTCTATCAGTTGCAGACGCTATTTCTGTAATTGAAATCGAAGAAGTATTTGTAGCAAAAATAGTTTCTGGTTTACAGACATCATCAAGATTTTTAAAAACAGTTTCTTTGACAGCTATCTTTTCTACAATTGCTTCTAAAACTAAATCACAGTCTGCTAGATCACGATCATTTGTCGTTGTAGAAACATTTTTTATAATTTCATTTGCTTTCTCTTCTGTCATTCTTCCCTTTGAGACAAGCTTAGCCAGATTAGCTTTCATTCTATCCACTGCTTTTAAACAGATATCCTCAGTCATATCTTTCATGACTACTTTCAAGCCGCTTGTTGCAAAAACTTGAGCAATATCAGTTCCCATGATACCTGCACCATATACACATACCTTCTCAATCATTGGTTCAGCCTCCTTGAAATTTTATATTCCAGATAAACAGCCGATAAATTCAACTGTTTGAATCAATTAGTTACATTTATTTATTTTATCCTATTTTCTGACGAGATTCAAGAAGGTTTTTCGTATACGATCTTACAAAATTGTACACTATTTCTTGTAGAAAACTACTCTTTTCCACTTTATAACAATCATTTCTTTGAATCCACAAGCGTATTTCTTCTTTTAGCACATGAAACATTGCCTTTTATAGTGGATAATTCTTATTAAAACTGTACAAAAAAGCGCAGCTTAATAAAAAGCTGCGCTTACATAACAAAACTAAATTATTTAGAAGCAAGGCCTGCTTTGAATGCATCGATCATCATAGGAACTACTTTAAATAAGTCTCCTGTGATTCCATAGTCAGCTACTTCAAAGATTGGTGCATCTGGGTTTTTGTTTACTGCGATAATGCATTCAGAATCTTGCATACCGGCTTTATGCTGGATGGCACCAGAAATACCTAACGCAATATAAATCTTAGGATGTACAGTCTTACCTGTCTGTCCTACCTGATGGTCTGCTGATAACCAGCCAGAATCGATTGTAGCACGGGAACCACCAACAACACCGCCTAAGACATCAGCTAATTCCTGAGCTAAAGCAATACCTTTTTCAACATCTTTGCTGATACCACGTCCTACAGAAACAACAACATCAGCACCAATTAAGTCTACCATATGTTTTGCTTCTTTTACAACTTCCAATACTGTTGTAATACAATCAGCCTCTGTCAAAGAGAAGGATGGTTTGATAATCTGGCAAGCTTCTGCCTTTGCAGCGTCAAAAGGAGCTTTTTTCATAACACCTGGACGAACAGTAGCCATTGCTGGACGGAATCTTGGACAGATGATTGTAGCCATTAAGTGTCCACCGAACGCTGGACGAGTCATCTTCAGGTTTCTGTCTTCCATATTCCATTTTGTGCCATCCACATCCAGTGTAGAGCTTTCTCTAAGGAAATCTTTGTATTTTTCAACATCTACATCCAGATGTGTACAGTCTGCACACAGACCAGTATGTAAACGTGCAGCGCAACGAGGTCCAATATCACGACCAATATTTGTAGCACCGATTAAAAATACTTCTGGTTTTAATTCAGAAACTACATCGCAGATAACCTTTGCATATGCATCTGTTGTATAGTTCTTTAATAATGGATGTTCGCAAACAATTACTTTATCTGCGCCATAACCGCCAAGTTCTTTTGCAAGGCCCTCTACATTGTCTCCAAGAAGAAGTCCACAAAGTTCAGTATTTAATTCATCAGCTAACTTACGGCCTTCAGAGATCAGTTCAAAATCAGTTGGCATTAATTTACCCTGACGCTGTTCACAGAATACCCAAACGCCTTTGAAAGCATCAAGTTGTGTACTGTTATATGATGTATCCATTGATAATATTCTCCTTTCACTTAGATAATGTGTTTCTTAAGCAAAATGTTTGTCAGTTCTTCACAAGTTGCTTTGTCTGCGCCTTCAAGCATTGTTCCAACACCCTTCTGCGGAGGTGTGAAGGACTTGAAGATATTTGTAGGGGAACCTTTTAAACCGATTGTTGTAAGGTCGATCAATGGTTCATCTTTTAATGTCTCATAGTTATATACATGTAATGGTTTGCTGTAAGCATCCATAACACCGCTAACGCTCATATATCTAGGTGTATTTAATTCCTTAATGCAAGTCAGAAGGCATGGTGTAGGAGCTTCAATCATCATATAGCCATCTTCCAGAGCACGTTTGCAAATAACCTTACCATTTTCAAATTTCAATTCAGCAACATAAGAAATCTGTGGTAAATTCAGTTTTTCTGCAATCTGAGGACCAACCTGAGCTGTATCACCATCGATTGCCTGACGTCCGCAGAATACGATATCATCTTTTTCAAGGCCAAGTTTTGTCAAAGCAGCAGCGAGAATCTGGCTTGTAGCATAAGTATCAGATCCACCAAACTCACGTGCAGAAACTAAGATACCCTCATCAACACCCATAGCCATAACTTCACGAAGCATTCCTTCTGCTGGTGGAGGTCCCATAGTAACAGCAATTACTTTACAGCCTGTTTCATCTTTTAATTTCAGCGCTTCCTCAATTGCGTTTTTGTCGTCTGGGTTAATGATTGTTAACATGGACGCACGATTTAATGTACCATCAGGGTTTACAGCAACCTTACCTGAAGTATCTGGCACCTGTTTTATACATACAACTATTTTCATGGTTGTTTGTTCTCCTTTCATGTTATCTTTTCATATTTAGTCAGAGTGATTATTCTTATTTCAATTTAAGGTAAGAAGAGATGACCATCTTCTGTACTTCTGAAGTACCTTCATAGATTTCTGTAATCTTTGCATCTCTCATCATTCTTTCCATTGGATAATCTCTTGTGTATCCATAACCACCAAATAACTGGAGGCATCTTCTTGTTACATCACTTGCTGTATCAGCAGCAAATAATTTAGCCATTGCTGCTAAGTGGCTGTATTTTTCATGAGCATCCTTTGCACAAGCTGCTCTACGAACGAGAAGCTGAGCTGCATCAGTAGCTGTTTTCATTTCAGCAAGTTCGAACTGTGTATTCTGGAACTGACCAATCTTCTTTCCAAACTGTTTTCTCTCCAGAACATATTTTACAGTTTCGTCAATTGCACCTTCTGCAATACCTAAAGCCTGGGAAGCGATACCAATACGGCCACCATCCAGTGTCATCATAGCGATCTTAAAGCCTTCGCCCACTTTGCCAAGAAGGTTTTCTTTTGGAATTCTACAATCTTCAAAAATCAACTCATAAGTTGCAGAACCTTTGATACCCATTTTCTTTTCTTTCTTACCAAAAGAGAATCCTGGTGTACCTTTTTCTACAATAAATGCAGAGATACCATGGTTGCCCTTGGATTTGTCTGTCATAGCAATAATTACATATGTATCAGCATAGTAACCATTTGTAATGAACACTTTTGTTCCGTTAAGTACATACTCGTCACCATCAAGAACTGCTGTTGTCTGCTGCATGGAAGCGTCAGTACCAGCACCAGGCTCTGTCAGACCAAAAGCACCAAGTTTTTCACCTTTTGCCAATGGCACAAGATATTTCTGTTTCTGTTCTTCTGTACCAAACTCAAAAATTGGCCAGCAGCAAAGAGATGTATGAGCAGAAATAATAACAGCTGAAGTTGCACAAACTTTAGCCATTTCTTCTACACACATGGAGTAAGCTAAATTGTCAGCACCAGCGCCGCCGTATTCCTTAGGGAATGGAATACCTAAGAAACCATATTTAGCGAACTTTTTAACAGTTTCTACAGGAAATTTTTCCTCTTCGTCAACTTCTTCAGCAAGAGGTTTTACTTCTGTCTCTGCAAAACTCTTGTAGAGTTCTTGTAATAACTTGTGTTCTTTGGATAATGTAAAATCCATTTCTTTTCCTCCTTTTGGTATCTATAAAAAATAGATAAAATAACTGCCATTCTTCTAATCCTTGTGCAAATCTATTTTGGAAGGATTTGTACATGGATAGTAATGCATAACTTCAAAAATCTCTCACCACTGAAAGCTGTTGAAATTATACCTCTGATAATATTATATCAATCTTTTATATACTGTCAAGCTAATAAATAACTGACTTTTTATAAGATTCTTATTAATTTTTCTAGAAATTGTGAACTAACTTATCTCAAATTTTTCACAAAAATAGGTGTGTACACCATTTTAGGACCTTGGCGGATACTACTCATCAAAGAAATTTGAGACACTTCAAAGGTCTTTTTCTCCATAGGGATATTAGAAAGAACCTTTTGTGGCTTTCCATAAAGAGCCACTTCCCTTCCCAGCGTAATGTGTGGTGATAGTCCCTTTTTATCCCGTGAAAATCCCTGTTGTTCCAAAGCATTTTCCAGCGATTTAAAAAGATGAACTAAAGGACGGCTTTCTTCTAACCCTGCCCACACAATCGATGTTTCTCCTCTGGAAAATGAACCCAGACGAGAAATCGTAAGTGGAAAACGTCTCTCTTTGACCGCCGTAAAAGCTACAGCCTCTGAAATGGAAGGGATATCACTTTGATCCACTTCTCCAAGAAACCTAAGCGTAATATGAAAATTTTCAGATAGCACAAAATTGCCACGACTTGCCCATCCTTTGACCCTACTCTGTAACCCAGTCAGCATTTCCTTTACAGAAGAATCCAGCTCAATCGCAATAAATACTCTCATCTGCCTTCACCTATACCATTCTTTTCTAAGGAGAAAAAGGCACAGGGAAAACCCATGCCTTTCTCTTCTTATTTTCCTAATATTTTTAATACTTTCTCCACAACTGCTTCTACCGTAAAGCCAAAATCTTGAAACAAAGATTTTGCCGGAGCAGAAGCACCAAAAGAGTCAATAGAAATAATCTCTCCATCCATACCTACATATTTATGCCATCCGAAAGCACTGCCTGCCTCTACAGCAACACGGGCACGAACTCCTTTTGGAAGAACAGACTCTTTATAAGCTTCACTTTGTTCCTCAAAAATTTCCCAACAAGGCATACTAACAACACGGGCACGAATTCCTTTTTCTTTTAATACATCATAAGCGTCATAAATCAAAGAAACTTCTGAGCCGCTTGCCATAAGAATTACCTCTGGATTCTCGCTATCTTTTAAAATATAGGCACCCTTTATCGCTTCTTTACCTGTTTCTTTTAAGAGAGGAAGTGTTTGTCTTGTTAAGACAAGACCTGTAGGCCCCTGTGTTCTGGTTAAAGCAGCATACCATGCTGCTGCAGTCTCTTTTGTATCACATGGACGGAACACTGTATAGTTTGGCATACTTCTTAGCGCAGCCAAATGCTCTACTGGCTGGTGTGTCGGACCATCCTCGCCAACCCCAATACTGTCATGAGTAAAAATACTAATTACAGGTAGTCCCATTAATGCCTGCATACGAAGACCTGATTTCATATAGTCACTAAATACAAAAAATCCTGCGATATAAGGTCTTAAGCCACCATGAAGATACATACCACTTGCAATAGCTGTCATTGCAAATTCTCTAATGCCAAAATGTAAATTGGATCCTGTTGGTTCTTCCGGGGAATAATATTTCCTGTCTTTCATCTTTGATTTATTAGAGGGAGCCAAATCAGCAGAACCGCCAATTAAATTTGGCACCAATGCAGCTACTTTGTTCAGCACCTTTTCAGAAGAAGCTCTTGTTGCTAAATCTCCTTCATAGGTCCAGAAATCTTCGTTGGAAAGTAAATCTATTGGAAGTTCCAAACTATGCCAACTTTCCCATTGTGCCGCTTCTTGAGGGTATGTCTTTTTGTATTCCTCAAATAATGCATTCCACTTTTCTTCTTCTTTTTTGGCTTTTTCGCCAAAACCAGTCATTTCTGCTCTAACTTCTTCTGGAACATAGAAAGCTTCTTCATAGTTCCATCCAAGATTTTTCTTTGTCAGTTGCAGCTCCTCTTCACCCAAAGGTTCTCCATGGGCTGAAGCCTTTCCCTGTTTATTAGGCGCGCCATAACCGATTTGTGTCTTAATAATAATCAGAGACGGTTTCTTTACCTCTTCTTTTGCGGAGGCGATCGCCTTTTCTATCCTATCAACATCATTTCCATCTTCAACCTCTAGAACCTGCCAACCATAGGCCTCAAATCGTTTTGCCACATCCTCTTGGAACGCAGTCTCTGTGCTGCCTTCAATTGTGATCCCATTTGAATCATAAAGAAGAATCATCTTTCCTAACTGGAGCGTACCAGCTAGGCTAGCCGCCTCTGCACTAACACCCTCCATAAGACACCCATCACCACAAAGCGCATAGGTATAGTGGTCAACAATTGGATAACCTGGTTTATTAAACTTTGCTGCCAAATAAGCCTCAGCCCACGCCATACCTACTGCATTTGCAACGCCTTGGCCTAATGGCCCTGTCGTCGTCTCCACACCCTTTGTATGCTTATATTCTGGATGTCCTGGCGTTAAACTTCCCTTCTGGCGGAAATTTTTTAAATCTTCTATTGTAAGACCATAGCCGAATAAATGAAGAAGAGAGTATAAAAGCATAGATCCATGGCCGGCAGAAAGCACAAATCTATCTCGGTCTGTCCAATCAGGGTTTGCCGGATTATGCTTCATTGCCTTTGCCCACAATGTATACGCAGCAGCAGCAGACCCCATCGGTAGTCCTGGATGTCCTGAATTTGCCTTTTGAATCGCCTCTGCGGATAAAATTCGAATGGTATTTATCGTCAATTGATCTGTATTTGTCATAGGGTTCATACCTCCGCGTTATTTTTTAGGAACAGTCTCCCAATCTTTTAGGAATCTTTCAATACCGATATCGGTTAGAGGATGTTTGATCATCTGCATGATAACTTTATATGGCACTGTAGCGATATCACAGCCCAGTCTAGCAGCATCAATCACATGAAGCGGATTTCTAATACTTGCAGCAATGATTTCTGTTTCTATCCCATGAGCAGAGAAAATATCCACTACCTCTTCAATCAACTCCATTCCAACACTTCCGATATCGTCAATTCTTCCCAAAAATGGGCTAACATATGTTGCCCCTGCTCTTGCTGCCAAAAGGGCCTGCGCCGCAGAAAAAATAAGAGTCACATTGGTGTGGATGCCTTCTGAAGAAAGTATTTTTACCGCTTTTAACCCTTCTGCTGTCATAGGAATTTTAATAACAATATTTTTATGAATCTTTACTAATTCTCTTGCCTCTTTTACCATGCCTTCATGATCCATGCTGATTACTTCAGCACTAATAGGGCCATCTACGATAGAAGTGATTTCCTTTACCACTTCAATAAAATCTCGACCTTCCTTGGCAATTAAAGATGGGTTTGTTGTAACACCACAGATTACTCCTAAATCATTTGCTTCTTTAATTTCATTTACATTCGCTGTGTCGATAAATAATTTCACAGTAAATCCTCCTTTGTTTGCTGGGATTATTCTAACTTATACCTTACCATCTCAATTCTAAATCATTGCACTTTCAAAATCAACCACTTTTTCTAACAAATATCATACTTCAGTGGATTCCATCATACATTTTTCACAAAATTACTTAACATTTAAACGATTCTCTATGCCTTTCCTCTTTATTCGTAAAATATAAAAACGCATCCAAAAAGGATGCGTTCATCTTTATTCAACAATTAGCTGATTTTTCACAAAAGCCTTGATTTTATCTCTATCACAGACATGGTTATGCATAATTGGCCTTTGGTCAATACCACGAATTGGTTTTGGAATAGGAACACCAGAAAGCACTTCTAAATCATTCATCAAAGTAAATGGATCTCCATCCGCATATTTTTGATCAATAGCCCGCATAACATCCTTTGTAAATTTATAAGGGCTAGCCGTAGAGATAATCACTGTAGGCGTAAGATCCCCTGTCTTTCTCTTATACTTTTCATAAGAAGCATAGGCAACAGCTGTATGAGTATCCATGACATAATGATTCTTTTCATACATATCACGAATTGCAGAGAAAGTTTCTTCCTCTGTAGCATATTCTCCATCGAATTCGCTAGTATCTGCCTCTATGCTGTATGCACCTTTCTGTTTTAATGCCTCCATCAAATCTTTTGTCTTTTCCTGACCAACCATCTTACAGATCAATCTTTCTAAATTACTGGAAATCAAAATATCCATAGACGGTGAAACAGTTACTTCAAAAGCTCTATTTCGATCATAGGTCCCTGTACTGAAAAAATCAAAAAGCACTTTATTGTCATTAGAGGCACAGATAAATTGCTTCACCGGAAGGCCCATGCACTTTGCATAATAACCTGCAAGAATATTTCCAAAGTTCCCTGTTGGTACCGTAATATTGATTGTTTCATGTAGCTTTATCTGGCCCTGAGAAACCATTTGCAGATAAGCATAAAAATAATATACAATCTGAGGTACGAGCCGACCGATATTGATGGAGTTTGCTGATGAGAAACAATATCCTTTTTCACCTAGCTCTTTTACTAGCTGGTCGTCTGTAAAAATGCTTTTCACTGCACTCTGTGCATCATCAAAGTTACCACGAATTCCACAAACACAAGTATTTCTGCCTTCCTGTGTTGTCATTTGAAGTTTCTGTACAGGGCTAACACCGTCTTCTGGAAAAAATACAATAATTCTTGTGCCGTCAACACCCGCAAATCCTTCTAAAGCTGCTTTACCTGTATCACCAGAAGTTGCAGTAAGGATGACTATTTCCTTATCAATTTTATTTTTTCTTGCCGCAGTCTTCATCAAATATGGAAGGATCGAAAGAGCCATATCCTTAAACGCAATGGTTCGGCCATGAAAAAGCTCTAAAAAGGAAACATCTCCTTTCTTTTTTAATGGAGCAATCGCAGAATCGTCAAACTTTTCGTCATAGGCACCATTGATGCAGTGTCTCAATTCCTCTTGCGTAAAATCTGTAAAATATAGTTTCATAACCTCATAGGCAAGGTCTCTATAGTTAAGATTGATGAGATTTTCCAAAGGCTGATCCATAGACGGAATCTTCTCTGGAATAAATAAGCCGCCATCCTCACAAATCCCCTTTAAAATTGCCTGAGACGCTGTTGCCTGAATCTCTTTATTTCTTGTACCAATATATTTCATTTCTATCATCCCTTTTTCTTAGTCATCAGTGCATAATTTATATTTACAGATAAGAGAGAATTTGTCAAGATAAAAATACAAATGTCCGTCTTAAAAAGACATCATTTTTTCTTATGAACATTTCGAATGGTTTTTTTCTTTTTTGTATTTTGCTTTGCTGTTGACTTTTTTTGATCCAAGCTCTTCGCATTTTTTCCGTAATATGTAGAGGCTTGGACTATCATTTTTCCCTTTACAAATTTCTTTTCTGACTCTCCAGAGTTTGGACGTATCAGACAATGATGCCCATATCCAATTAAATCATTTCTGTGTGCCTTCAAAAGCCCTTCTCGTACCAATTCATAATTTTGAGGCAGCCGGTACTGCATTAACGCTCTCTGCATAGCTTTCTCATGCGGCGTTTTGGGTACATACACCCTCTGGTTTGTTCTAGGATCCTTTTCTGTATAATACATGCAGGTTGCAAGCGTCCCTGGTGTCGGATAAAAGTCCTGCACCTGTTCCGGATTATAGCCAATATCTCTTAAATATTCAGCCAATTCAATTGCAGCTTCCAAATCACTTCCAGGATGGCTGCTCATAAAGTAGGGCACTAAATATTGATTCATCCCCAACTGATGGTTTGTGTCATAATATTTTTTTACAAAGCGATCATATACCTGCCTCATAGGCTTGCCCATTTTTTCCAATACCTTTGCAGACACGTGCTCGGGTGCCACTTTTAACTGCCCACTGATATGGTATTGACATAATTCCTTAAAAAAAGTATTGTCAGGATCATGGATCAAATAATCATATCGAATGCCAGAACGGATAAATACCTTTTTTACACCTGGTAAATCTCTCAATTTTCTCAATAAACAAACATAATCTTTGTGATCTATCGTTAAATTTTTACATGGTGATGGAAAAAGGCACTGCCGCTCAGGACATGCTCCATGGGTTAACTGCTTTTTACACGCCGGTCCTCGAAAATTAGCAGTCGGTCCTCCCACATCATGGATATACCCTTTAAAGTCCTTCTCTTCTATGATCTTCTTTGCTTCTGCCACAATAGATGCATGACTGCGTGCTGTCACTACCCTGCCTTGGTGAAATGTTAAGGCACAAAAACTACAGCTTCCAAAGCACCCTCGATTACTAATTAAACTATATTTTACTTCTGTTATTGCTGGTATGCCACCCTGCGCAAGATAAGAAGGGTGGAAATCTCTCATAAACGGCAATGCATAGACCTCATCCAACTCTTCCGTTGATAACGGCTCCGCAGGCGGGTTCTGAACAACAAACCATTCATCATAGGGTTCCATCAATGTCTTGGCTAAAATAGCGTCTGTGTTTTGATACTGAATCAAATAACTTTTTGAAAACTGTTCTTTGTCAGAGGAAACTTCTCTGTAGTGGGGAAGTCGGATTGCATCATAAACCCTGTTAATATCCTTTGTTTTGTATACCGTTCCCTTGAGATAAGTTAATTCCTGAACTGGAATTCCATTCTCCAACGCTTCCGCAACAGAAAGGATTGTCCGTTCTCCCATTCCATACAGTAAAAGATCTGCACCGCTATCAAGCAATATAGAGCGCCGGACTTTGTTGTCCCAATAGTCATAATGAGACAAACGCCTTAAACTTGCTTCAATTCCACCAATAATAATAGGCGTTTTTTTATATATCTCTCGTATTTTATTGGCATAGACAATCGTAGCCCTGTCAGGTCTTAGCCCCATTTGTCCTCCTGGAGAATAAGCATCCTTTTGGCGGCGTCGCTTTGCCACCGTATAATGGTTAACCATGGAATCAATATTGCCTGCACTGACAAGAAAGGCGAGTTTAGGCTCTCCTAGGCGAGTAAAGCTTTTGCTATCTTTCCAGTCCGGCTGTGAAATAATCCCGACTTTATAACCACTGTGTTCCAACACACGACAGATAATTGCTGCACCAAAAGACGGATGATCTACATACGCATCCCCTGTGATATAAATAAAATCAAATTGCTCCCATCCTCTTTCTCTTGCTTCTTCCAATGTCATTGGCAAAAACGCCATACCATTCTCTCCTTATTCCATTTTCCAACCTGCTAGATATTTGTTTTTCAATCTTCCTTTTTGCATTTTAGCCCAGCCTACAGGAAAATCGTCTACTGTCACAAGACACCAGCCATCCTTCGGCCCATCCAATTCAATAGATTCCCCCTTCAAGTACCGTATCAATCTAGGGTCATCTGCAGAAAAATTTGCTGTATTACGAAATTCTCCCTGGCGTAATCCCATTGCCAAAGATTGGCTAGGTTCAAACCTATTTTTTTTCAGCTCACCTAAAAACCACCCACTTCTCACTATCCGTAATCCATGTAAATCTGGAACCTCCCAAGGGATCAGATGGACATGATCCTGAATAACCTCAATTCTGCCCTTTAACTCTACACTTAAATACTCCCTACAAAAATCTTCAAAGAATTTCAACCGGCTGTCACTAGAGGTTGGCACTCCATAATTTGCAGTCCTTTCCACTGGATCGCTTGTATTTCTAAGTAAGGCTAAAAAATGCCCCTCCCCTTTCAGTCTATGGGGCCAAAGCCTAGCGCATCCTGTCAGTTGTTGTCTGCCATTTTCAATCCATTCTGGATGCCCTGTATCAAAACCTTTTACTTTCTCCAATGGGCAAATCTCAAAGTCATCATGATCGTTTAAAAAATCATTGACAGCCTTTTCATTCTCTGCCGGATCAAAAGTACAAGTGGAATAAAGAATGTAGCCGCCAGCACGAAGCATTTGTGTTGCAAAGGAAAGAATCTGTCTCTGCTGTGTTTGGCAAAATTCAGACATCTCATCTCCCCAACTTTTCGCCACATCTGGGTCCTTGCGGAACATACCTTCTCCAGAACATGGAGCATCAATAATAATTTTATCAAAGTACCCCGCGAACTTTTTTACAAGCCGTTCTGGTGGTTCACTGGTTACAATCGCATTTCGTATACCAAACAATTCAATATTTTTTAACAGCGCTTTTGTTCTTGCAATACTAATGTCATTGGAAACTAATACTCCTGTATCCTGCAATCGGGCGCCTAATTGTGTACTCTTTCCACCTGGTGCTGCACATAAGTCCAAAATTCTATCTCCTTTTTCTACAGGCAGCATTGCAGCAGGCGCCATAGCACTGGGTTCTTGTAAGTAATAAAGGCCCGCATGGTAATAAGGATGTTTACTCGGCCGATCTGTTTGTGGATAATAATATCCATCTTCACACCAAGCCACTTGTTCTAAAGAAAAAATCCCCTTTTGCACAAAAGACTCCCTGGCAATTTTCAAAGGATTAACCCTTAATCCATAAACTCTTTTTTCCTCAAATGAAGCAAGGTACGCTTCAAACTCCTGGCCTAACTGCTTTTTCATTCTGGTCACAAATTGATCTGGCAAATTCATATTTTTAACTCCTAAGAATATATTATAACGTCAAATTGGTAATCATACTTTTACTATGTTACTAAAAATACACTCTAATTACAAGGTATAAGCATCAGCATAATAAAAACAATAGATTGAAAGTCTATTTTTTTTAAATCTTTTCTTTACAAATCAAATTTTCTAATATAATATATTTTTAGAATTTCATAAACGGAGGAAAACTATGGGAAAATTAGTGTGGAAACCAGGCACTGTCCTTTATCCGGTACCAGCAGTCATGGTATCCTGTGGCAGTATAACCGGTGAAAAAAATATCATCACAATCGCTTGGACTGGGACGATCAACAGTGATCCCGCAATGACCTATATTTCCGTGCGTCCGGAACGCTATTCTTACAATATCATTAAAGAAACAGGAGAATTTGTAATCAATCTTGTTACAGAAAATCTTGCATTTGCATGTGATTACTGTGGCGTGCGCTCTGGCAGAGATACTGATAAATTCGCCCAAACACATTTGACAGCTGCAAAAGGATCCGTTATCCAAGCCCCTATCATAAATGAAAGTCCAGTGAATATAGAATGCAGGGTAAAACAGATCATCCCTTTGGGCACTCATGACATGTTTTTATCAGAAGTAGTATCGGTAAATGTCAGCGATGAATTTATGGATAAAACGGGAAAATTTCATTTTGACAAAACAAAACCGATCTGCTATTCTCATGGACAATACTTTGGATTAGGAAGAGCCATTGGGAAATTTGGATACTCAGTCAAAAAAAACAGATAAATAGATAGATTTGGGAGGAGAAATTATGATTCAGATTTCAGAGGTTAACATTATCAGTATTGATAAAGGGGAGGATTCCTGGGCCATCGAAGGTGAAATCCTTTTTGAGGAAGATCTAAGTTCTGCCTTTGAAGTAACCTATGTCATTGATGATGACGAGTTAGAAGATCTTTCTTTGGAAATTGATCCAGGCGACTTCGATGCAGAAGAGCTCAAAGAAAAAATCAAGATAGCTGCAAATGAATATGATGAATAACAAGAAAGCCGACAGAAAATAACTGTCGGCTTTTTTCTATGGCAATAGTTCCTGTAAGTGAAATGCAAGATAATCAGAAGACACTAATCCATACAGATTGTTATATAACAAACATCTTTGATATTTGTCAAACGTCTCTTTTCCATGTAGATGAGCAAACACAACTTTTTCTGGTTGATATTTTTGATAAATCTCTGTAAAGAGGGATGTTTCTCCCTTATCGTTTGTAGGAGGAAAATGGGTTAGAGCAATTAGGCGCGTATAGCCCTGCTGTCTCGCTTTTATCAAATTTCTTTCCATTCTTCCCGCTTCTCTTTTGTATAGCTTCTCATCCTGCGGTGTAAACAGCATATCATTTGGACATACCCATCCTTTTGTGATACACAATGCCCACGGACCGTAAAAATATATACCATTTTTTATAAAACAAAACTGCGGCCAGCGGTCCTTTAATTTTGCATCTGACGCCCACCAATAATCATGGTTACCAGGAATTATCACCTTTTTTCCTGGTAGACTTTCAAGGAACTGAAAGTCCTCCTCAGCCTCCATAAAATTCATTGCCCATGAAGTGTCTCCTGCCAAAATTACAGTATCTTCAGGTCGTACTCTTTCCAGCCAATTCTTTTTTATTTTTTCTGGATGACCTTTCCATATCGCACCAAAGAGGTCCATCGTTTTCTGTACTCCAAACCCTAGATGCAAATCTCCCATAATAAATAAACTCATACATACCTCTTTATGCGCGATATAATTCTGTCATTATATTGAGCTGCTCGTTAAACTGCTTTAACTTTTCAATATCGCCTTCTTCAAATAAGTCAATAAATTTCTTATTTAAATCGTCAACATCCTCGAATTTTGCAACATGATAAAGGTTTTGAATATCATCAATAATACTAGCCACTAAGTTGTTTTTAATTTCATTAAGCCTTTGGGCATACATGATTTCTGTTCGTATCGTAGCCATTTCCTGGTCTAAATGAAACGCAGCTTCTGCACAGTTAATTAGCCGCTTTTGTAAATCTTCTGGTATATTACCACTGTACTTATACTTTAAGGAATGTTCTGCAGTGGCCCAAAAATTCATTGCCAATGTTCGTATTTGAATTTCTGCCAATACTTCACAATAACCTTTAGCAGTGAACATTGGATACTTAATTACAATATGAAAACTTCTGTATCCACTAGGTTTTGTATTTGTAATATAATCCTTTTCCTCCACAATTGTCATATCCTTACCGTCACGCATACGAATTAAGTCGATAACTTTATAAATATCTTCCACAAATCGGCATAATATACGAACTCCAGCAATATCCTCTACTTCTTGTTCAATGCGATCCATCGGTATATGCTTTCTGCTTGCCTTTTCTAATATGCTTGATGACTTTTTTACTCTGCCTGAGACTGAATCAATCGGAGAATACATGCCAAGCCGCCGATAATCTTCCATCATACTGGTAAATTTTACCGTTAGTTCCGCAACAGCCTGCTCATATGTATAAAGCATTTCTTTCCAATTTATAATTTCCAATTCAGAGTCCCTCCAATCAAGCTTACACGCATACATTTTTATTTTACACCGAAATTCAGTAAATAGGAATAACTGAAATCACAGTTTTTTCTTACATTTTTCTATCTTTTTCACGAAGATATTCCTTTTGTCGTTTTTTTACTGAAAAAAAAGACAGGGAAACGATTCCCTGTCTTTCAATTTTTTTAAAAAACTAACCTTACATACCATATTAAGGCCATGATTTTACTGTAGCGCGGCCATAAGCGGCGGAATCAATTGTTTCTTTCTTGAAACAACTTTTTTCAAAATAACAGTGGTATCTCCATCTGCGCTTGGCTCAACTTGGAACGCATTTTTCAAGATTTCGGCTGCATTTTCTCCACAGTAAATAACTTCTGAGTCCTCTGTCAAAATATTAGTCAGCATAAACAACAAGAATTGTAAATTTTGTTCTTTCAGGTTCTTTTCAATAATTGGCATCAGACGCTTCTTAATATCTTTCAGTTCGTCTGCACTCATTGAAGAAATCTGGCCTACACCAAAATTAATACCCTTAGCAACAAATTTTTTGAAATCCTGGAAGAATACCTCTTCAGCTGTCTTGCTCTTCAAATCACTTGCTGCCGCAAACATTTCTTCTGCATATTTTTCTATCTGAATGCCTGCAATTTTTGCTAAATCTTCTGCTATTTGTTTATCTACTGCTGTACATGTTGGTGAACGGAACATCAGCGTATCAGAGATAATTGCAGAACAAAGAAGACCTGCAATCTCCGGTTGAATTTCAACCCCATTTTCACGATACATCAATGTAATGATCGTAGCAGTACAACCTAAAGGTTGATTTCGTACAAAAATAGGATCATTTGTCTCAATACTACCTACACGATGGTGATCGATAATTTCAAGAATTTCCGCCTGCTCTAAACCATCTACCGCCTGGGACTTTTCATTGTGATCCACCAAGATCAGTTTTTTTCTCTCTACATTTAACAAAACCCGTCGGCTTGTCATACCCAAATAATTTCCATGCTTATCTACAATTGGGAAATCACGGAAACGCACCTTTGCCATTTCCTCGCGTACTACATCTACTAGAGTATCCGGCTCAAAAGTAACCAATTTCTCATAAGACATAAAGTATCCAACAGGCATACTATGGTTAATCATTCTGGCAATTGTAAAAGTATCATGAGGAGATGATATAATCATACAGTTATGTTCTTTGGCAAGCTTAATAATTGTATTAGCAACCTTTGCACCTGTAGATACAATAATACACCTAGCATTCATTTCAATAGCACATAACTGAGAATCATAGCGATTGCTTAAAATAACTACATCGCCTTTTTCAATGTATTCCTCCATCATATCAGGATTACCTGCGGCAATCATAACTTTTCCTTGGCTGAAATACTCGTTTTCGTCTCCCAGGATCATTTCCCCATCCAGTGCTTCCACAATATTTTTAAATTGTGTATTTGCCTTCGATAAAACACGACTATCGTAGGTGTCTAAATCAGAAGCAACAATATCTCGAATGGAAATGACGCCCTTTAGCTTCTTTCCATCTGTAATTGGAAGGGTTGCCTCATTGATTTCTTTCATCTGAGCCCACGCACGTTTTAAAGAATAGTCTTCTGGAATACCTGCAATTTTTTTTACACGTACATCTCTTAACTGCATATGAGCATCCGAAATATAATTAGGTATTGCTGCTTTAAAATACTTTAATACAAACTGCGTCTCATTATTCAACTGTCCTGCGCGCATTGGTATATACTCAACATCATCCGATGCCTTAATCTTGTTTTTCAAGTTTGCATAAGCAATTGCAGAACAGATCGAGTCAGTATCTGGATTTTTGTGCCCCAAAATCAGAATTTTTTTTGTCTTTTCTTCTGCCAAAATATTAGCCTCCTTTGTCTATTTTTATTCTTACCTATCTTATCATAAATGAAACAATCTCGTATAGGGAAAATACCGATAAAAAACCAAAAAAAATTCAGTCGTTTTTTATCATGAAAATTCATATCTTAGATGGAAAAAGGACAGATGTCTGTCCTTTTTTTATTAGTCAATTGGCTCAGCCTTTAGATTCCATATCTCCTCAGCATACTCACGTATCGTTCTGTCACTAGAAAACTTTCCACTCTTTGCCACATTGATGATTGCCATCTCCGCCCATCGATTCTGGTCTCGATACAGAGCATCTATTTTTTTCTGCGCTTCCACATAAGAATCAAAATCCTCCAGCACAAAATATTGATCTGCTCTTGAACCACAGCCGTTTAACAGACAATCAAATATTTCTCGAAATCTGTCTAAATCGACTCCATGGGAAAATGTCCCATTAATCAGTTCATTCAATACCATTCGAATTCCCTGATTCATATTATAAAGCATCCATGGATCATACTGATTCTTACTGCTTTTTTCAATAACTTCCTCCGCTTTCATCCCAAATATAACAATATTCTGTTCTCCAACTTCCTCCATAATTTCCACATTTGCGCCATCTAGCGTTCCAATAGTCACAGCACCATTTAGCATAAACTTCATATTTCCAGTGCCGCTTGCTTCCTTTCCAGCAGTAGAAATCTGCTCGCTTACATCAGCGGCAGGGATAAGACGTTCTGCGAGAGATACTCTATAATTAGGCATAAACACAACCTTTAATTTATCCCCAATGGTTTCATCATTGTTGATAACATCTGCCACATCATTAATCAATTTAATAATCAGTTTCGCTCTGTGGTAGCTAGCTGCTGCTTTTGCGCCAAAAATAAATGTTCTTGGAACCATATCATAATCAGGGTTTTGCCTCAATTGGTTATAGAGATAGATGATATGGAATACATTAAGAAGCTGTCTTTTATATTCATGGAGCCTTTTTACCTGAATATCAAAAATAGAATCAGGATTCACTTTAACGCCTGTTTCATCTCTAATATAATCTGCCAAGTCTCTCTTATTTTGCTTTTTAATCTCCATAAAACGCTTTTGGAACTCCTCATTTTTTGCATAATCCATCAGTTCACTAAGCTGAGATAGGTCAGTGATCCATCCATTTCCAATAGTTTCTGTAATTAAACCAGCGAGTTTACGGTTTGCGTGCAAAAGCCATCTCCGCTGTGTAATGCCGTTTGTCTTATTATTAAATTTTTCAGGATAAATCTCATAAAAATCTTTTAATTCCTGTTTTTTTAGTATCTCTGTATGCAAAGCGGCAACGCCGTTGACCGAATGACTTCCTACAATCGCTAAATATGCCATCCGTACTTGACCGTCTGCGATAATTGCCATTTTTCTTATTTTTTCATGGTTATTCCCATAACGCTCAATAAGATCCAGACAAAATCTCCGATTGATCTCTTCTACAATCTGGTAAATTCTAGGCAGCAAGGCACTGAAAAGCTCCATCGGCCATTTTTCCAAAGCTTCTGACATAATCGTATGATTCGTATAGGCACAAACCTTTCTTGTTATTTCCCACGCTTCCTCCCATGGAACATCATTTTCATCTATTAAAACTCGCATCAACTCTGCTACAGCAACGGTTGGATGCGTGTCATTGAGCTGAAAAGCAACCTTCTCTGGAAGCAAATGAAAGTCTGTATGCTTTTTCTTAAAAGATGCAATCACCTTCTGTACTGTCGCTGAAATAAAGAAATATTGTTGTCTCAAGCGAAGTTCTTTCCCTTTATAGTGCTCATCTGCTGGATAAAGAACATCCGTCAATGTATTGACTAAAATTTGTTCCTCTACTGCCTTTTGATAGTTTCCTTCATTAAAGCTTTTTAAATCAAACTCATTTTCTGGCCTCGCTTCCCAAAGCCTCAAAGTATTTACTGTGTTATTATTATATCCCACAACTGGATAGTCATATGGTACTGCAATTACAGATTGATAATTTTCCTGGACAAAACGGAATCCACCATCACCTTTGGCAACAGCTCTGACTGTTCCGCCAAACCGTACCTCCGTTGCATACTCACTGCGAGGTATCCCCCACGGATCCCCATTTTTTAACCAAAGATCCGGCTCTTCCCTTTGATAACCATCTTCTATCTTTTGTTCAAAAATGCCATACCTGTACCGGATACCACAGCCATAGGCCGGAAGAGACATCGTCGAAAGAGAATCCAAAAAACAAGCAGCTAATCGCCCCAGTCCTCCATTTCCAAGACCAGGGTCTGGCTCTGTGTCCTCTACCATATTGTAATCAATTCCAAGTTCATCAAAGGCTTCTTTTACCTCATCATATAATGAAAGATTGATAATGCTGTTTCCCAGGAATCTCCCCATCAAAAATTCCATAGAAAGATAATAAACGATCTTAACATCCCGTTTCGCATACTCCTCATCTGTAACCAACCATTTATCAGTAATAATGTTACGGATAGCAAAAACAGTTGCTGCATACAGTTCTTCTTTTGACGCTTTTTCAATCGTCTTTCGATACATTGTCTTTAAACTGGTTGTAATTATATTCTTTAATTCCTCTTTGCTTACAAGACTGCCACCCATAAAAATCCTCATTTCTATTATAGTTTCCTGTACATATTAAAGTTACTATACCCTAAAATAGGCAATCTAACAAGTCAAATTTTATTACACAAAATAAATTCCTCTATTTTACCAAACAGATCAATATATTTGTAAGAAAAAATCCAAAAATTCCTCCGGCTGCTGCGAAGAAATTATCCCAAATTGCTTCTTTCTGGGGCAACATATTTCCACAGGATATATACAAGAGTATTCCAGCGCCACAAGGAGCTAAAAATAATACCATCTGCCCCCACTCTCCCAGTCGAAATACAACAATACATATCACACTTACTATGAATGTATGAAACCAAAAAATAGGTCTATTGTTTTTTGTATTTTGCGTTAGCTTTATCGCTTCTACCATACACCACAAAAAAATTAAGACTAAAAATATCCGTCTTTCTATCTCATCAGACATCATAAAAAGACAAAGCCCAAATACGAAGACAGAAATCAGTAACGTACTGTACTGATAAAACCATTTTCCCTCTATTATTCTTTTTTCCAACATCACAGAAAATAGAATCCCCATGAAAGTCCCTATAAACACCCATAACAATTGACTCTTTTCCATAAGCTCTGGAATTAAAAAAAATGAAACCAAAGATATCATCATTCCGCCTACAAATCCATTTAAACATAGCCCTGCTTTCCAAACATATTTATTTAAAGTTCGGCAAAATTTATCTCCTATAAAGCAACCTAAAAAAGCACCAATTCCGGGCAGTAGCTCAAGTATTATTCTTCTCACTTTATCACATCCTTTGGCCATCCATACAGTATATGACCAAAATAAAAAATCATGAAATTTTGACCGAAACACTATCATAAAAACATACCCGTTATTCAATTACTTTAAAAAATAATCTTTATATAGCTTTTTTCACAAAATATTAGACAGTTCCTATCGTAAAGTAAATATTTTTTATAAAATATTTGACATTCTCATAAGAAATGGTTACAATAAATCAGTAGTTATTTTTTGCATCCTTAGCTCAGCGGATAGAGCGTCCGGCTCCGGACCGGAAGGCCATGAGTTCGATCCTCGTAGGATGCATTTTTTATATCTAAAATTAGGTTTGTTCTGATTTCATGGATTGAGAAAAGAGGACTTGCTATCTTATGAAAAAAATAAAATATTTGTTTTTCGTATTATTTTATATCATAATTTTCTGTTCCAATACATATGCAGAAGACGCAGCTAAAATTAACCCTTATACTCAGTCAACATACTGTCCCGTCCTCTGCTATCATCATTTAACCGTAAGTGAATCACAGACTTCCTCCTGGAGTGTAACTCCAGAAAAATTTGAGAAGGATATCAAAACACTGCTTGACCACGGTTACACGCCAATATTTACAGAAGAATTAATTTCTGCTGAAATAAAAAAGACAAAGCTACCTGAAAAACCAGTTATTATACACTTTGATGACGGGTATTCCTCTGTTTATGAGCTTGCCTATCCAATTCTTCATAAATATCATGCGAAAGCAGAAGTGTATATTATTACAGACTATACAAAAGATATCCCTTCCAATACACAAACCGATACCTTTCTAAGTTGGCCACAATTGTCAGTTATGAAAGATTCCGGTTTGGTCTATGTTGGACTTCATGGAAAAAATCATAAACCAGTTACTTCTGGTTTTACAGATCAACAGATAAAAGATAATTTTGAAACAGCATGGAAAACAATAGAAGAACACCTTGGCAAAAGTCCAAAATACTATGTCTATCCCCATGGCGCATACAATGTAACTACACTCGATCTTATACAAAAATCCAACACTCAAATGCAGTTTATTTGGATCTGGAATGTCCGAAATGTCATTCAGCCATATAATGTTTTAGCTCGTACCAATGTGGATCAAAAGACAGACATTCTAACCTGCCTGTCAGCATACGAAAAAGCTTATCATCAATTTGTAAATGGCAAAGAATCTACCAAATAATGATTTTAAATAGTTTTCAAATATAAAAAAACGGAGAAATCTCCGTTTTTTTATATATTTTCTGATTCAAAGGCCATCAGCCATTTTTTTCTCTCTTCCCCGCCGCAGGCCAATGACAGTTCCTCTGTATCATCAATGATTCTGTGACATGGCACAAGTACGGCAAAAGGATGAGCGCATAAATCATGAATGACCACTTCTTTCTCTCTCTTGTCCTCAGCACTGTAGGCCAACATACGAATTCCGCTCATCTCTCCATAAGGTATTTGATAAATTGCTTGCCAAAGAGCAAACTGTTTCTCTGTCCCTTCTAATATCAACTTTAACTCAAAACTTTTTCTTTTACCACGGAAATATTCTCTTAACTGCTGACGGCATCTCTCCATCTCCAGCGTAATCATCTTGCTTTCCAGCATATCTTCCTCTGTAAAACTAGTTGATATGATCCCTTCCTGCACGCCTACAATTTTTAGTTTACCAATAGGTGTATCCATATAACACCAATAGTGGTCCATTCCTTCACTGCCTCCTTTCATCCAGAAATACGCAGTCCTTGAACAAGAACAGAAGGCGCACCAAAGCGTCCATTGCCATGAGGGAAAGCAAAAATCAGATCACTGCCTACCATTGCAATTTCCTGCAAAAGCTGATAGAAATTTCCTGCTACCGTAATTTGTTCTATTGGTTCTTCTTGTTTTCCATTTAAAATAAGAAAACCTTCAGCTGAAAGCGAAAAATCTCCACTGACAGCATTAGCGCCTGCATGAAGCCCTGCGATTTCTGTAATCATAACTCCCTTTTCCACTTTCTCTATCATTTCTTTTACGGCAAAATCTCCTGGGCAGAGATAAAAATTTGTGCAGCAGGTTTGCACTGGAGACTGAATACAACTCCGAAATCCATTTCCCGTAGAAATGGTGTTATCCTTTTTTGCAGAAAGCCTGTGATACAAAAAGGTTCTCAGGATTCCATTTTCAATAACCACTTTATTCTGACAGTGGACACCTTCGCTATCAAAAGGCACAGAAGAGACGCTGTCCTCTAATAAGCCATCATCTCTAATTGTTACAGACTCACAGGCAACCTTCTTCCCTAACTTTCCATTCAATAGCGAAAATCCTTTTTGCACATTCTCTCCATAAAACACACTGCAAAATGTAGCGATAATATCGCCCATCACCTCATTGGTTAGCACAACAGGATACGTCCCAGGGGAAATTGTCTTGGCATGTAAATGGCTTAACGCTTTTTCCGCAGCCTTCTCTGCAATCTCTTTTTCTTTAAATTCATTCCAATGGCGACCACACCAATCTTGACCACCTGTTTTAATGCTCTGCCCGCTTTCAGCAATAACTGAGACATAACCGAGGGCATGATTACTCTCGTGAGATACCCATAACCCTTCCGTATTCTTAATCGATACGAATTCCTTTCCTGTCTCAATCACACAGGTATCTACGGCTTTTACTCTTTCATCCGTATTTATGGCATATGCCTCCAGCTCCATCCCCTTTTGTACTTTCTCCGTCGCAGTAATTTGTTCCAAGGCATTATCGACGCCAGGTAGGACAGGATAGCTTTCTGATCCGGAATAAAAGTCTATCGTTTCTTCTAACTCGAGGATCTCAGCATTCTCGCTAGCTTCTTTAATTAAATATGCAATATCCTCTTCCTCAAAACTTTCGCTATAGGCACTACCAATTTTTCCTTTCCATTTGCCACGAAATGCAATCCCTAATTCATCACAATTTTCAATTTTAGCCACTTGTTTTTCCTGTATCTCACATCCAAAAGATGTACTTCTTTTAAAATATACCTCACACGCCTCAAAGCCAAACTGTTGAGCTCTGCAAATCAACAGATCCTGAAATTTCTTTGCCTCCATCTGTCTACCTCCTTCCGCCTACCATAATCTCACTGACACGAATCATCGGCTGACCAACGTCAACAGGAACAGACCCACTGACAGAACCGCACATTCCTTGAGCACGAGCAAGATTGTTGCCCACCATATCAATTTTCATTAGTACTTCTGAACCCTTGCCGATTAATGTTGCACCACGGACAGGCTCTGCAATTTTTCCGTTTCGTATCATGTATCCTTCCAAAACTGCAAAATTAAACACACCTGTAGCCGGTTCTACAGATCCTCCTCCCATCTGTTTTGCATAGAGGCCAAATTCTGTCGCCGCAATAATTTCCTCCACTGTGCTTTTTCCTGGCGCAATAAAGGTATTTGTCATTCTAGAGGTAGGCGCATATCGATAGGACTCTCTTCTTGCAGACCCCGTTGGTTTCATGCCCATTTTTAAACCATTCAGCCGGTCAATCAGATAATTTTTTAAAATACCATTTTCAATTAATACTGTCCTTTGAGACGGAATTCCTTCATCATCAATATTTTCTGATCCCCAACCATTTGCAATAGTACCGTCATCAATAGCAGTCACTACATCACTTGCAATTTTTTCCCCTAATTTTCCGGCAAATACAGAAGCATTTCTTGCAACCGCAGTTGCCTCCAAACTATGTCCGCATGCCTCATGAAAAATAACGCCACCAAAACCATTATCAATTACCACCGGCATTTTACCACCCGGGCATAAATCAGCCCCAAGCATTGTTACTGCAATTCTTGCAGCCTCTTGCGCCAAATATTTTACATCTAATGTATTTAATAACTCAAATCCAGATTGGGCCCCTGGACTAAAGCGGCCGCTTTGTTTTTCACAGTCTGAACTTGCAATCGCTTCTACAGAAAATCTGGATCGTACTCGCTGGTCGCTGATCCACAAACCCTCAGAATTTGCAATAGTCACATCTTGAACAGAATCACTATAGACACATCTCGTCTGCGTTATTTTTTTATTAAATGCAAAAGCTGCCTCGGATGCTTCTTTCAAGCAGTCCACACGCTCTTTTTTTGCCGCCTCCCTTGGTAATATCTTTACTACATGTTTTTGATCGGCTTTTCTTTTCTGAAATTCCACAGAATTCTTTCCACTGCTTTTTTTCTTTACTGCCTCCGCAGTACGATGCGCCATATGCATGAGGGCTACCTCTGAAAAATCATTGGTATAAGAATAAATAGCATTTGTCCCATCAAAAACACGAATGCCAATTCCTGAATCTATTCCAGAAACCGCTTTTTCTGTCTTCCCATTAATGACAGTAACAGACGTATTTTCTGTATGTTCCATAAACAGTTCAGCAAATTCTCCCCCTGTAGACAATGCTGCTTCCAGTACATTCTGAGCTAATGAATCCTGTATCATGAAATCCCCTCTTTTCGTTTTCTATTTTCCCTTTCTACAAAATAAGTATTCACCGCTTCTAAGTAATTTAAAAGCGCTTCGCCATAATATTCGATTTTATATCGTTTTTCAAACGCATCTGCTGGAATTGATTTTCTCCCGCCTTGTTGAGCCTTTTCCCAATAAAACTTTAGAACCTCAACTGGCAAAAAATAATAGGAGTCCTCTTGAGTAAAGTGCACTAATAAAAACGCAACCCCTTGCTGTTGACTAAAATCCGACATAAATTGTATCTGATGTTCGTGAATATTTTGAATCGGCAGGCTTTTTCTGTTTGTCTCTTTTGCATCAAAACAAATCGGAACTCCTTGTGCTACCCCAATATAATCCACTGTACTTTGTTGATCAAAATACGCAAGAGTAATTGTTCTTTTTTCATTATTTACTTCCACCGGAGTAATAGGCGTTGGAATCTTTTGTATTACTGCAATATTTTTTTGCCGGTAAATTCCATTCGTAAAATTTATAATATCCTCTAAACTACTTCCCCTCAATCCTCTTGAATTCCAATATCCCATCATCTATCTCCTTAAAATTGAACTTAATATCATTTCAACTGTTTTTTCATCTTTTTCTCTCTGTAAAGCCTCTTTTAAAAGTATTTTCCCTTCTGGCAAATCTAAAATTTTAATTGCTCTAACAGCAGTCTGTCTAATTAAAAGGCGCTCATCTTTCAGCGCCTGTGACAAATAGGGCAAAGCTTCTGCTGATCCGCTGTTTCCTAAAGCCACAATCGCGTTTCTCTGAATCACCTTTTTTCCTCTCCAACCAACTGCCGTTTTAGCAAAACGCTGAGAAAATTCTTTATTGCTCATAGGAATAATCTCATCTAGGAGAGGAAATACATCATCAATATCCAAAATCTGCATCTTTTGTTCTCTCTTCGTCCAAGGGCAAACATTTTGGCAGACATCGCATCCATAAAGATTCATGCCCATCCATTTCATTTCTTCCTCTGTCAGCAGCCTTTTGGTCTGTGTCAGATAAGAAACACACCGTTCCATATGAAATATTCCTTCCTCAATCGCCCCAGATGGACAGTACTTTAGACATCTATCACAATTGCCACAGGCAAAAGTTTTCTTTTCATTAACAGGTAACAACAGATTCGTTAATAAATAACCAATCACAAATTTAGGACCCATTGTAGGATGAATCAGCGCCCCACTTTTTCCATAAAAACCAATTCCCGCTCTGTACGCTACTTCACGGTCCACTAAGGGTCCTGTATCTACATAACTTTGAAACAGTGCCTCTGGATAAAGAATATTTAGTTGTTCTGTCAAATCCTCCAATACTCTTTTTAGGCTTTTATGGTAGTCCTCACCCACTGACGCTTCTGATAGTACTCCTCGCAACTGTTGGTCTTTTTCAAACACATATTCTTTTCCATATCCTTTGGCTAAAACAATAATACTTTTTACTTCAGGCATAGTTAGTGCCGGATCAATTCTTCGGGCAATATCCTGCTCGACAAAGCCTTCCAGCGCTAAGTTTCTTTTCTCTAACACTTCTGTAAGCTCATCAAATGTCCCTGCTCCACAGACACCTATCGTCACAGTTTGCTCTTTTTGGAATCTATCCAACAGTTTCTGTAATTCTGACATTTTTCACCTCTATGAAAAACAAATACTCCGATAAAACGGAGCATTTAACCTTTCAGCCCTCCAGCGAATGAATGAATAGACCACTTCTCAATTTGGGCTCAAACCATGTAGACTTTGGTGGCATTATTTTTCCGTCATCGGCAATTCTCATCAATTCATCCAAACTTGTCGGATACATAGAAAATGCGACCGCCCACTGTCCGCTATCTACCAATTTTTCTAATTCTGTAAGTCCACGAATGCCTCCTACAAAGTCAATGCGTGAATCTTTTCTAATATCTCCAATTCCCAAAATAGGGTGCAAGACTTCCTTTTGCAATATAGATACATCTAATCCTTCTACGGCATCCGCTGATAAAATATTCTCCTTTGCCTCCAACAGATACCAAATTCCTGCTAAATACATGCCAAATGTATGCTGCTTTTGAGGTTTCACAGGTAGTGTCTTTCTTGTGACAATAAACTTTTCTTGTAGTTTCTCAATCAACCTCTCTGGTGTATTCCCATTGAGATCTTTTACAACACGGTTATAATCAAGAATATTTAACTGACTTTTTGGAAACAGGACTGCTAAGTAATAATTGAACTCCTCATCACCGGTAAAAGAACCTTTTTTTTCTCTTCGTTTTTGTGCAACCTTGACGGCAGAAGCATTTCTGTGATGTCCATCGGCAATATAAAGGGAATCAATCTTCTGAAAATTTTTCATCAAAAACGAAATCGTACCCTCATCATCAATCACCCAAACTGTATGACCAATCCCATCTTCCGCAGTAAAATCATAAACAGGGGTATGGCTCTTTATCCAACGATCTACAAGCATATCTATAGCTTCCTCATCTCGATAGGCCATAAAAATAGGACCTGTGTTAGCATTACAAGCATCAACGTGACGGATTCTATCTTGTTCCTTTTCTGCCCTAGTAAGCTCATGTTTTTTAATTACACCACATTCGTATTCATCTACAGAAGTACATCCAACTAATCCTGTTTGGCTTCTTCCATTCATAGATAGCCGATAAATATAGAAACAAGGTTTCCCTTCCTGCAAAAAAGTACCATCTGCAATCATTCGATTCAAATTCTCTTTTGCTTTCTCATATACTCTATCGTCATAGATATTAATCGACGGATCAAGATCTATTTCCGCCTTATCCACATGAAGAAAAGAATACGGATTCCCTATTACCATCTTTCTGGCCTCGTCAGAACTCATTACATCATATGGCAAAGCTGCCACATCTTTTGCTTTCTCCTCTGCCGGACGGATCGCCCGAAAAGGTCTTACTATAGCCATAGTTGATTCCTCCCAGTTCCATTTTATACAAAGCATATCTTATTTTTTGTCGATTTTCAATATTCCGAAGAAAAAAGCCGTGATTCTTTTAGAATCCCGGCCTTATTTATTAACTGAGGCGTACAACTCTCGCCCGTACTACGCCGTTTACTTTTTTAATCTCGGCAATAATTTCATCTACTTTATCTACATCAATTTCGTCTACGTCTGCAATAGTATAAGCCCATTGGCCTTTGCTTTTGTTAATTAGATTGTCAATATTGACATCCGCCCTAGCCAATGCTGAAGTGATGGAGCTAAGCATATTAGGTATATTTTTATGTGCAATGGCAATTCTTCCTTTTCCGCTGTAAGGGACATCACAGTCTGGAAAGTTCACTGAATTTTTGATTACGCCAAATTCCAGAAAATTTTTCAGTTCCTTTGCCGCCATCTGGGCACAATTTTCCTCTGATTCCGGTGTAGAGGCGCCAAGATGCGGAATAAGTACAACATTTTCTGTACCAAAAAGCTCTTCGTTAGGGAAATCTGTAATATAACAAGAAAGTTTTCCACTCTGAAGTGCTCCTTTCACAGCATCAATATCTACAAGCTCACCACGTGCAAAATTTAAAAGACGAGCACCATCTTTAAAATAGGACAACAGATTTTCGTTTACCATTTTTTCCGTATTTTTTAGAAGCGGAACATGAATGGTTATATAATCTGCTTTTGCTGCTACTTGTTCAATATTATCTGCTTTTTTCACTGCACTGGAAAGTTTCCACGCCGCATCTACAGACAGATAAGGATCAAACCCTATAACTTCCATCCCTAAACTGATTGCTGCATTGGCAACCAAGACACCAATAGAGCCTAAACCAATGACGCCAAGACATTTTCCTTTAACTTCTGGACCAACAAACTGTTTTTTTCCTTTCTCCACCAGTTTATCTACATTCTCTTTGCCCTCCAGTGATTTTGCCCACTCAATGGCAGAAATTACTTTTCTGGAAGAAAGAAAAATACCTGTCAGTACCAATTCTTTCACCGCATTTGCATTTGCACCAGGCGTATTAAATACGACAATTCCCTTTTCTGCACACTGTTCCACAGGGATGTTATTTACGCCTGCACCTGCTCTGGCGATACCTAAAAGTGTCTCTGGTAATTCCATTTGGTGCATATCAAAACTACGCACAATGACCCCATCTGGTTGATCCATGGTATCACTTACCTGAAATTGCTTTTCAGGTAATTCCTTCAATCCTACTGGTGAAATCGCATTTAATGTCTGTATCTTAAACATCACTCTTCTACCCCTTTTATTTATTCTCAGCTTCAAATTTCTCCATAAATTCTACTAATTTCTTTACTCCTTCTACAGGCATAGCGTTATACATACTAGCCCGCATACCACCTACAGTTCTGTGCCCTTTTAAGTTTACAAAACCATGCGCTTTGGCTTCGTTAATGAATTTTGCATTTAATTCTTCTGTCGGCAATACAAATGGTGCATTCATTAAGGAGCGATCCTTTGGCACAACTGTACCTTTGAAAAAGTCAGAATGGTCAAGAAAATCATAGAGAATTCCAGCCTTTTGTTCATTGATCTTTTGTAGCGCTTCCACACCTCCCTGTTTTTTCACCCATTCGAATACCAGACCTGCAAAGTAAATAGCAAAAGTAGGAGGTGTATTATAAAGAGATTTATTTTCTGCATGTACTTTATAATCCAACATTGTCGGTGTAAAATCCATTGCATTTCCAATAAGATCTCTCCGAACAATCACAACTGTAACACCAGCAGGCCCTAAATTTTTTTGTGCTCCTGCAAACAAAAGTCCAAAACGAGACACATCAATGTTTTCCGCCAAAATATTGGAAGAAATATCTCCAACCAAAGGAATATTTCCTGTGTCAGGAATCTCTGTATAGCGCGTACCATAGATGGTATTATTCACTGTAATATAAAAATAATCAGCGTCCTTAGAGAAGGTTGATGGATCCAATTTAGGAATGTAACTGTACATTTTATCTTCAGAAGAAGCAACAATTCTTACATCGCCATAGCGGGCTGCTTCGGCAGCAGCTTTTTTTGCCCATTGACCAGTTTTTACATAATCCGCCTTCTTATTTTTATTCATCAAATTTAACGGTACCATAGCAAACTGGGTGTGACCGCCCCCTTGAAGAAAGAGCACATCATAATTATCTGGAATATGCATTAACTCTCTCAGATCACATTCCGCTTTCTCAATAATTTCCTCGAAATCTTTGGATCTATGACTCATTTCCATAACAGACATTCCGCTTGTTTTATAACAAGTAAATTCCTTTTGTGCCTGTTGAAGCACTTCTAGAGGAAGCATCGAAGGTCCTGCCGAAAAATTATAAACTCTTTCCATTTCAAAACACCCTTTCCGACTTTCTATTTAAAAGCCATTTTTCATAATTTTTGTTCATCATAACAGATCATCTTTTATTATATTTGTATATTCCCAATCAAGATATTACCGATAAATAATTGATAAAACTCTGATATTCCACGAGAAAAATACAAAATACAAAAAATGTCTTTCAGAATAATTGTATACATTCTCTGTTATAAAAAAATTATATACCTAGTTGCAATTATAAGTCAATACTTATCCTTCTTCTCATTTCATCGACAAAAAAACTTTACTTTTTTCGTTCAAGCATTTTACCGAAAAACCATTACATTTAAGCCAATTCCTTCATCAAACTTTCGATCAATGACTCCTTCAAGTTTTGTAATAAAAATCTCAGCCACTCCACTGACTCTTGCTTCTTTCAGATGTCCACCAATCACCGCACCTGAGGCGTCAGCAAAATTTGCATGTATATGAAGATAAACTTCCCCGCCTTTTTCTGATACATTTCCAGAAATTGAACTCATTTCCATTGGCTTTTCTATTACGGAACCATGAAACTTTTTCTCCACCACATCATAGAGACAAATTTCTATTTTATCCACCGCGCCCAGTCCTGTAATAAATCCTGCTTTTATGTTCATTGTCTCACAAACTTCTTTTATACATGTCAAAATTTCTTCCCCACGATCAATTTTCAGCGCCAGAACCGATCCATACATTTTATATTCCATAATTTTTTCCTCCAAATTTATTATAAAAATCAGGGGTATAGAAAATTGTCTATACCCCTCCGTATCATATTTATTTTACAGTGCTAGTCAGTGTACCGATTTTTTCAATCTCACATACAACGACATCGCCGCTTTTCAGCCATTTTGGTGGTTGAAAACCCATTCCAACCCCAACTGGTGTGCCTGTTGCTATAATAGTTCCTGGTTCCAGCGTCATTCCCTGGCTTAACTCACTGATAATATGGGCAATCGGGAAAATTAAAAAATCTGTTCTTCCATTTTGCCTAAGCTCTCCATTAATCTTTGACGTAATTTTTAATGCTGGAGGCGCCTCAATCTCATCTGCTGTAACAATCACAGGGCCCATTGGGAAAAATCCATCTAAACTTTTTCCAAAATACCACTGTTTATGTCTTGTCTGAAGGCTTCTAGCACTGACATCATTGACTACAGTATACCCAAACACATACTTGTAAGCTTCCTCCTCGGATACATGACTTGCCTGTTTTCCAATAATTACACCTAATTCTACTTCATAATCCAGAGAATCCACAATATCCTCATGTCTTGGAATGATTCCGCCATCTGGCGTACAGGCGTTGACTCTTTTTGCAAAATATACTGGATAAGGCCGTTCTCCGCCGAACGCAGATTCTTTGAATCTTGCAGCTTCTTCCGCGTGCTCCACATAATTCATACCTACGCAGATAATGTCCTGCTTTGGCTTAGGAATCGGAGCCATCTTTTGCGTATCGCTTAAAGAAATACCGCCTTCCATCGGTCCAGTCAATTTTTTAGCAACCGCCTTTTTTTCCTCCTCAGTCATCTTCTCGATCAACTCATTCATACTTTGGTAGGTAAGTCCAAAACATTGGATTGGATAAACCATACATCCGCAGTTAGATACCACACCAATTTTTTCCACGCCATTATGCTGAAATGTCATCAATTTCATATCATAGATTCCCCTTTCATGGATACGTCTGTTTCCTCTATCATATAAAGAAATACCCCGCATCGTCAAGACTATTTATTCTCAGCTGCGGTAAAAGCCTCGTCCACAATGTGGATTGCCTCATCAATCTCTTTCTCGCTGACAATCAGTGCAGGCACAAATCTTATGACATTCGGTCCTGCGCCCACAAGCAATACACCTCTATTGATACAGTCGCTTACAATAGATCCTGCTGGAATAGTAAGCTCTATTCCCTGCATCAGACCAAAACCACGGACATCTTTCATGACTTTATGTTTTTTCTTGAGTTCTAAAAGTTTCTCTGTCAAATACGCCCCCTGCTTCTTCACATTTTCTAAAAGTCCATTTTCAAAAAGTTCTCTCATTACTACCATACCGCAGGAAGTAGCTAACGGATTGCCGCCAAAGGTAGAAGCGTGATCTCCAGGTTGAAAAGCTGCTGCCGCTTGATCTGTTGTCATCAAGGCACCAATTGGCACGCCACCGGCCAATCCTTTTGCAAAAGTAGCTGCATCTGGCTTTACACCAAATACTTGATATGCAAATAGTTCACCACTTCTTCCTACGCCGCATTGAATCTCATCAAATACTAATAAAATATCTTTTTCATCACACAGCGCTCTCACTTGCTTTAAATACTGGATATCTGCCGGTATGATACCGCCTTCTCCTTGAATTGGTTCTAACAAGATACCACATGTTTTATCTGTCACTGCGTCTTTTAACGCCTCAAAATCATTAAAAGGCACATGCTTAATTCCAGGAAGCATTGGTCCTAAACCTTTTTGATACTTTTCCTGGCCAGTAGCTGTCACCGCTCCAAAGGTCCGACCATGGAAAGATTTTACCATAGTAATAATTTCTCCATTTTCTTTGCCTTTCAAAGTACCATATTTCCTGCAAAGTTTCAGAGACGCCTCAATTGCCTCTGCACCACTATTACAGAAAAACACTTTATCAAAGTCACTGTGCTTTACCAACATTTCTGCTAGAGAAATCTGAGGTTCTGTATAATAAAGGTTAGAAACATGAATTAGTTTTTCTGCTTGTCTTGCAATATTTTCCACAAGCTTAGGATGCGCGTACCCTAAACTATTTACCGCAATTCCAGCTACAAAATCTAAATATTTTTTCCCGTTAACATCCCATACATACATTCCCTCGCCATGATCCAGCGCTACAGGAAAACGAGAATAAGTATTCATAATCACACGACTTCCCCGTGCTGTAAGTTCTTCCATTGTTGTCTCCATTTTTTTCCTTCCTTTCCCTATCAATTGATGCTATATCTATCGTTCTATCATCGTACCAATGCCTTCTGGAGTAAAAATTTCAAGAATCAAACAATGTTCTACCCTTCCATCCAAAATATGCACATTGTTGACGCCTTCCTTAACAGCAGCCATACAGCATTCCACTTTTGGAATCATGCCACCTTGGATTGTTCCATCTCCAATCAGTGTTGGGATTTCCTCTGCATGAATAAAACTCATTAGAGACGTTGGATCTGCAACATCCCGCAAAACGCCAACCACATCTGTAAGGAATACCAACTTTTCAGCTTGAAGTGCACCAGCAATGGCTACCGCTGCATAATCAGCATTGATGTTATAGGTATTGCCATCCTCATCTTTACCGATTGGTGCAATTACTGGAATAAAATTATCATCAATTAAGGACCGGATCAGTGTTGGATCAACACTTTCCACATCACCAACACATCCATAATCCACACCATCTTTTTCAATTTTTTTTGCCTTTAAGATGCCACCGTCCTTGCCGCTGATACCAACAGCTTTGACTCCCTGTTGTTCAATGTCTGTCACGATTGATTTATTGACCTTTCCTGCCAGCACCATTTCTACAATCTGCATTGTTTCAGCATCTGTCACTCGAAGACCATTGACAAACTTTGGCTGGACATCCATTTTGCTCAAAAACGCATTGATGTCCGGCCCGCCGCCATGTACAACAACCGGCTTCATTCCTACCAGTTTCATCAGCGCAATATCTTGAATCACAGTCTCTTTAATTTTAGGGTCTGTCAGAGCACTGCCTCCATATTTGATAACAACTACTTTATCATAAAAGCGTTTGATAAACGGCAGAGCCTCCATTAAAATTTTTGCTTTTCCAATGTATTCCTGCATCTTCACAGGATTTAAAATATCCTCATTCATCTTTTACTCTTCCTTTCCCTTTGACAGAATGTCTTATGAACGGTAATCCCCATTAATTTTTACGTATTCATAACTTAAATCACATCCCCAGGCAGTCGCATCTTTCTGTCCTTCCTGAATGGTACAGTCAATTCTAATTTCTTTTTCTAACAAAATTTCCTTTGCCTTCTCTTCATCAAAAGCAATTGGCGTGCCGCAATTCATTAGCGCAATCTTTCCCTTTGCACTTGAGAAGACAATATCTACTTTCTCAGGATTAAAAGTAACACCTGCATACCCCATTGCAGCTAAAACACGCCCCCAGTTAGCATCTGCACCAAAAATTGCCGTTTTTACAAGGCTGCTTTTTACAACGGATTTCGCCAATATCTTTGCATCTTCCTCGCTTTTTGCCCCATAAATATTGACTTCAATAAATTTTGTGGCACCTTCTCCATCTCTTACTAGATCCTTTGCAAGCGTTTCACAAATAAAATGAAGTGCTTCATAAAAGATTGTATATTCTTTTGTTCCTATTTGAATAGAATCGTTCTGTGCCATGCCATTGGCAAGAACAACAATCGTATCATTGGTGCTAGTATCTCCATCCACAGAAACCATGTTAAACGTGGATGGCACACATGCGCTTAAAGCATGTTGTAGCACCTCTTTTTCAATGACTGCATCTGTTGTCACAAATGCTAACATCGTTGCCATATTAGGACAAATCATGCCACTTCCTTTTGCCATGCCACCGATATGAACAAGCTTTCCTGAAAGCTCAATCTCGACAGCGACCTCTTTAGAATATGTATCTGTGGTCATAATACTTTCTGCTGCAAGAAGCGCATCTTTTCTATCAGAGCCCAAAAGTGGTGCTGTTTCATGAATTCCTTTTTTGATAATCTCAATGGGAAAACGCGCACCGATGACACCTGTAGATGCTGTCAAAATAGTGTCCGCTGGCACTCCCAACTCCTTTGCAAATGCTTCTGCCATCTCTTGATTTGCTTTCACACCCTCGGACCCTGTACAGGCATTGGCATTGCCGCTGTTTGCTACGATACCTGAAATTTTTTTATTCTCTTTTAATATGGCTTTATTTCTTAACACTGAGGTTGCTTTTACCTCGTTTGTAGTAAATGCCGCAGCTACAACTGCTGGCACCTCACTTTTTAAAAGTGCTAAATCTTTCTTTCCTTCCTTAATTCCTATCGCTGCACCCGTGGCTTGGTATCCCTTTGCGGCTAACACACCACCATCAATCATCTTCATAAAAACTCCTCCTTAATCTCTATTAAGTTCTGGAACGATACTCTCCATTAATTCTCACATACTCATGGCCTAAATCGCAT